>NZ_JBHVZA010000020.1:172629-175024 GCF_042880275.1 Streptomyces sp. NPDC058308 | reverse complement strand
GGGATCTTTCCGGGCGGCATGTCGAGAATGCCCATGATGGCCTGCGCGGTCACGGACTTGCCCGAACCGGACTCACCAAGCACGGCGAGCGTCTCGCCCGCATCCACGCTGTAGCTGACCCCGTTCACCGCCTTGACCTCACCATCACGGGTGTGGAACTCGACGTGCAGGTCCTTCACGTCCAGGAGCCTGCCACTCTTCTCCTCGCTCGAACGGGGAGCGGGGAAGGCGTCTTCTTTGATGTCGATGCTGGTCACGTACGCCTCCCTCAGCGCAGCTTGGGGTCGAGGGCGTCGCGCACCGCGTCGCCGAGCATGATGAACGCGAAGACCGTGATGCTCAGCATTCCCGCGGGGAAGAACAGTGCGTGCGGGTTGTCACGGATCGCCTTGCTGCCCTCGGAGATGTCGATGCCCCAGGAGATCGTCGGGTCGGCGAGGCCGAGTCCGAGGAAGGAGAGCGTCGCCTCTGCCGAGATGTAACCGCCCAGCGCGATCGTCGCGACCACGATGGTCGGCGCGATGGCGTTCGGCATCACGTGGCGGAACAGCATTCTGGTGGTGCCGGCGCCGAGGGCCCGGGCCGCCGTCACGTAGTCGGCCTGCTTGGCGCTGATCACGGAACTGCGCGTCACACGGGCGATCGAGGTCCAGCCGAGGAACGCGAGGGACGCGATGACCACGTACACCTTGCGCTCGGTGAAGGCGTTCAGGATGACCATCGTGCCGAGCAGGAAGGGCAGACCGAAGAAGATGTCCGTGAGACGGGAGATGACCGAGTCGATCCAGCCCCCGAAGTAGCCCGCCAGCATGCCGAGCAGGCCGCCGAGCAGCGTCACGACGGTGGTCACGCCCACGCCGACCAGGATCGACGCGCGGGTTCCGTAGATGACCCGGGCGTAGATGGAGCGGCCCTGACCGTCGTAGCCGAACCAGTCGGCCTTGAAGATGTGGGCCAGTTCCGGCTTGCTCAGGAAGTGGTTGGTCAGATCTCCGTCGCGCGGGTCGGCGCTGGTGAACAGGCCGGGGAAGGCGGCGATGAAGAGGAGCAGGACCAGCAGGATCGCCGAGATCCAGAACATCGGACGGTGACGCAGCTCGAACCAGGCGTCACCCCAGAGCGAACGGGGCTTCTCCCGCTCGCCGCCGACCTTGGCCTTGGTGGCGGAGACGCCCGCAGCCGCGGCGTCCGCGCCGTCCTCCGTGCGGGCCGTCGCCGGCGGACCGTCGACGGCCGTTTTGCTCACAGGTGCGTCAGGCATACCGGATCCTCGGGTCCAGGACCGCGTACAGCAGGTCGATGAGCAGGTTGAGCAGCAGGATGACGAGGACGATGACCGTCACCACGCCGACGATCGTCGAGCCCTCGCTCGTCTGGATCGCCCTGTAGAGGAGGTTGCCCACGCCCTGCACGTTGAAGATGCCCTCGGTGATGACGGCACCGCCGATGAAGCCGCCGATGTCCGTGCCGATGAAGGTGATCACGGGAATCAGCGAGTTGCGCAGCAGGTGGACACCCACGATGCGGCGGCGCGGCAGCCCCTTGGCCGTCGCGGTGCGCATGTAGTCGGCGCGCAGGTTCTCGGCGAACGTGGTGCGGGTCAGCCGTGCCACGTACGCCATGGAGAGCATCGCCAGGACGAACGCGGGCAGGAACAGCTGGGAGAGGTTCGTGGAGTCCTGCACATTGGGCGGCAGCCAGCCGAGTTCGTCCGCGAAGATGAACCGGGCGAGGTAGCCGAGTACGAACACCGGGATGGAGATCACGAACAGGGTGAAGACGAGGACGCCGGAGTCGGCCGCCTTGCCCGCACGCAGACCCGCCCACGCACCGAGACCGATACCGACGATGATCTCGATGATGATGGCGAGCGCGGTGAGTCTGAGCGTCACCGGGAACGCCTCCGACATCACGTCGACGACCTCGCGGCCGCCGAACGTCCGGCCGAAGTCCCCTTGGAAGAGGTTGACCATGTAGTCGGTGTATTGCTTCCACACGGGCTGGTCGAGCCCGAACTCATGGCGCAGTGCCGCGACCTGTGCGGGGTCGGCGGCCTTGTCTCCCCACATCGCCCGGATGGGATCTCCGGGAAGGATGTGGACCATGAGGAAAATCAACAGAGTGGTCCCGATGAAGATCGGGATCATCTGGAGCAGTCGCCTGGCGGCGTAGCGCCCCATCATGCCTCCATGCCGTGAGGGGTCGGCGGCGGCCTGCGCGAACTTCTCAACCGCGGGGTGGGGGTGGAGAGTCACGGGCCAGCGCCTCGGTCGGGGGGCCCCCCGCCGGGTAGGATGGGGGACCCCCCCCCCCCGGGCCCAAGGGTACATCATCTTCACCAGGGCCGGGGGGTAGCTGGGGGGGCCGGACAGGGCGGAGGGGGGAGTGGCCGGGA
>NZ_JBHVZA010000020.1:0-172619 GCF_042880275.1 Streptomyces sp. NPDC058308 | reverse complement strand
TTCCCCCCCTCCTGGGTGGGGGGGGGGGGGGCCGGGGCTAACTCCCCAACCGGGGGGGGGGGGTGGCGCGCCCCGGGCCAGCGCCTCGGTGGGGTGCCGCCGCTCGGGATCGGAGCGGCGACACCCGACGACGGTCCCGATGCTTACTTCTGCTTCACCTGGACGTCGGTGAAGATGGGGTCGCCGTCCTGGCCGTAGGGGATCTTGCCGAGGATGTTGACCGACTGGCCGCTGTTGGCCTTGTAGAACCACAGCGGGATGGCCGGCATCTCCTTGACGAGGATCTGCTCCGCCTCCTGGTACAGCTTCACGGTCTCGTCGAGCGTGGCGGCCTTGTCGGCCTTGGTGCTCAGCTCGTCGAACTTCTTGTTGGAGAAGCCGCTGGTGTTACCGGCGGCCTTGGAGCCGTACAGGTCCCTCATGAAGTTCGAGTTGACGGGGTAGTCGAGCACCCAGCCACCGCGGTACAGGGACTTGACCTGCTTGTTGTCACGCGCGTTCAGGTCGGCCTGGAAGGTCGGCTTGGAGGCACCGACGCACTCGACGCCGACGGACTTGCGGATGCTGTTGCAGACCGCGTCGACCCACGGCTTGTGGTCCTGGTCGGCGTTGAACTGGATCGAGATCTTGTTGCCGGGAACACCGCCGCCCTCCTTGATGAGAGCCTTGGCCTTCTTCGGGTCGAACTTGGCGACGTCGCCGAGGGCGCCGTCCTTGTGGCCGAGCACACCGCGGGCGACGAAGGAGTCGGCCGGGGTACGCGTGCCGTGCAGCACCTTCTCGGTGATCGTGTCGCGGTCGATCGCCATGGACAGACCCTGGATGACCTTGGGGTCGATGTCCTTGAACTGCTTGGAGTAGAACGCCGGGACGATCGACTGGACCGCGGAGTACTCCTGGTCGATCGCGCGGTCGCCGAGGTCCTGCTTGTAGTTCGTCAGCGCGGTGGTCGGAACCTGCTCGATCCAGTCGAGGCTGTCCGAGCGCAGGTCCGAGTAGGCGGCGTCGGCGGTCGTGTAGTTCTTGAAGTCGATGCCGCCGTTCTTCGCCGCGTTCGGGCCCTTGTAGCCCTCGAACTTACGGACCTTGACCAGCTTGTTGTGGTCCCACGAGACGAACTTGTAGGGGCCGTTGCCGACCGGCTTCTGGCCGAACGCCTTCGGGTCCTTGAAGAAGGCCTCCGGGAGCGGCGCCCACACGTCGTAGCCGAGCTTGTACGCGAAGTACGAGACGGGGCTGTTGAGCGAGATCGTGAAGGTGTTCTCGTCCACGACCTTCAGGCCCGACATCTTGTCGGCCTTGGGCTTGCCCTTCTCGGGGTGGACGTCCTCGTAGCCCTTGATGTCGGCGAACCAGCTGGAGTTGGTCTGGTTGTTCGACACGTTGGCCGACCAGTTCCAGGAGTCCACGTAGGACTTGGCGGTCACCGGGGTGCCGTCGTGGAACTTCCAGCCCGGCTTGAGCTTGACGGTCCAGACCGAGGAGTCCTTGTTCGGCTTGACCGACTCGGCGTTGATGTTCACCAGCTTGCCGGAACCGGGCTTGTAGTCGACCAGGCCGGCGAAGACCGTGCGCAGGACGCGACTGCCCTGGCTCTCCTTGGCGTTGGCCGGCTGCAGCGGGTTCTGCGGCTCGCTGAGCTGCGCGGTGACAATGCCCTTCGGGTCCGCCTTGCCCTTGTTCATGTCGTCACCGCTGTCGCTGCCACCGCCGCAGGCGGTCGCCGCCAGAGTGACGGTTATCGCGCACGCGACCCACTTGGCGCTCTTGGCACCACGCATGGGGTTCCTCCTCATGAGTCCACTTGTTCACTGCAAGAGGGGGTACGTGCAACCACGCCGACACCCCTGACGGCGAAGATCGAGTACCCCAGTGTGCTCGTGAGTCGGCGCTCCCCACAGCGCGTGACCCATTGACCCGAGCTATACGCGGTCAACTATTAGCCATGAGGTACCGGTCGACCACACCCTTTTGGTCTCGGTTCAATCACACCTGACGCGTACAACTTCCAAAATCCGGACAAACCGATCCGAGATAGATGGTTGCGAAACGGACGTGTTACACATCTAACGGTCAGTGACGTCCGGATAGCGGACGCTCCCCAGCCAAAAACCAGTTGCCGGGAACCCCTCGGCCGACAGTGGCCACACGGTACTCGCCAGGAGAAACGCAGAAGGCCGATCCCCGCCGCACCCCTCAGGGGCGGCGGAAATCGGCCTCGTGGCGACTGAGTGCCACCAACTGCGCTACATCAGCGGGTCAGTTGTGCTTGGCGCGGGACGCGGAACGGCCGCGCTCCTTCTGGTCAAGGACGACCTTGCGGATGCGCACGGCCTCCGGGGTCACCTCGACGCACTCGTCGTCGCGGCAGAACTCCAGGGACTGCTCCAGGGAGAGCTTGCGCGGCGGCACGATCGCCTCGAACGAGTCGGCGGCGGCCGAGCGCATGTTGGTGAGCTTCTTCTCCTTGGTGATGTTCACGTCCATGTCGTCGGCGCGCGAGTTCTCGCCGACGATCATGCCCTCGTACACCTCGGTGCCGGGCTCGGTGAACAGCACGCCGCGCTCCTGGAGGTTCGTCATCGCGAAGGCGGTGACGGCGCCGGCGCGGTCGGCGACCAGAGAGCCGTTGTTACGGGTCTTCAGCTCGCCGAACCACGGCTCGTGGCCCTCGTGGATGGAGTGGGCGATGCCGGTGCCGCGGGTGCTCGTCAGGAACTCCGTACGGAAGCCGATGAGGCCGCGGGAGGGCACGACGAACTCCAGGCGGACCCAGCCGGAGCCGTGGTTCGACATGTTGTCCATGCGGCCCTTGCGGACGCCCATGAGCTGCGTGACGGAGCCCATGTGCTCCTCGGGCACGTCGATGGTCATGCGCTCGACCGGCTCGTGCGTCTTGCCGTCGATCTGCTGCGTGACGACCTGCGGCTTGCCGATGGTCATCTCGAAGCCCTCGCGGCGCATCTGCTCGACCAGGATGGCGAGCGCCAGCTCACCGCGGCCCTGCACCTCCCAGGCGTCGGGACGCTCGGTCTCCAGGACGCGCAGCGAGACGTTACCGATCAGCTCGCGCTCCAGGCGGTCCTTGACCTGGCGGGCGGTGACCTTGCGGTCCTTGACCGCGGCCTTGGCGTCCGCGCCCTTGCCGGTGCCGCCGCGGCCGACCAGCGGCGAGGTGTTCGTACCGATGGTCATGGAGATCGCCGGCTCGTCGACCGTGATCAGCGGCAGCGCGATCGGGTTCTCCGGGTCGGCCAGCGTCTCGCCGATCATGATGTCGGGGATACCGGCGACCGCGCAGATGTCACCCGGGCCCGCCATCTCGGCGGGCTTGCGGGTGAGCGCCTCGGTCATCATCAGCTCGGTGATGCGGACGTTGGCGATGGTGCCGTCCCGCTTGATCCACGCGACCGTCTGCCCCTTGCGCAGCTCGCCCTGCTCGACGCGGAGCAGCGCGATGCGGCCGAGGAAGTTGTCCGCGTCGAGGTTGGTGACGTGCGCCTGCAGCGGCGCGGCCTCGTCGTACGTCGGGGCCGGGACGTGCTCAAGGATCGTGGAGAAGAACGGCTGCAGGTTGGTGGAGTCCGCCGGGACCGTGCCGTCCTCCGGCTTGGTCAGCGAGGCGACGCCGTCACGGCCACAGGCGTAGACGATCGGGAACTCGATCTGGTCCTCGTCCGCGTCCAGGTCCAGGAAGAGGTCGTACGTCTCGTTGACGACCTCGTCGATGCGCGAGTCCGGGCGGTCCGTCTTGTTGATGCACAGGATGACGGGCAGCCGCTGCTGCAGCGCCTTGCGCAGCACGAAGCGGGTCTGCGGCAGCGGGCCCTCGGAGGCGTCGACCAGCAGGACGACCGCGTCCACCATCGACAGACCGCGCTCGACCTCGCCACCGAAGTCGGCGTGGCCGGGGGTGTCGATGATGTTGATCGTGATCGGATCCCCGCCGTCCTTGGGGTGATACTTCACCGCCGTGTTCTTGGCGAGGATCGTGATGCCCTTCTCACGCTCCAGGTCGTTCGAGTCCATCATGCGGTCGTCGAGGGACTCGGCGGCGTGCGCGGCGAAGGAACCGGCCTGCTTGAGCATGGCGTCGACGATGGTCGTCTTGCCATGGTCGACGTGAGCGACGATGGCAACGTTGCGGATGTCGTGGCGCGTGGCCATAGTGCGGCGTACTCCTGGAGTGAGTGGATGGTCACACGCACCTCTGAAGTACGCGAACCCTGCCGGGCTGGACACGCCACGGCCTCACCCCAGTCTACGGGCCTTCCGCGGAGGCAGCCTCCGCGGGGGCGTCGCGGGGGTGGGGAAAGCCTCGGGAACTTTGGGGAAACAGCAGGTCAATGGGTAGGTATGAGCTTGCCCGCCGGGGTCGCCGACGGGCAAGAGAGTTGAGCGGAATCTGAGCAGAGGCCCTGCGGCGAGGGGGAGGCCGGGGGCGGCGCGCGCAGCCCGTACCGCCCGCCTGTCCGCGCTATCCGCACTATCCGGCGGACGGGCTGCCCGAGGGCTTCGCGCCCGGCTTCAGGAAGCCGATGTCCTCGTAGTGCGGGGCCTGGAAGCCGAAGGCTCCGGCGTTCGCCAGGTTCGGCCGGGCCGCCATCAGCTGGGGGCGCTGGTAGAGGGGGATGGAGCCCGCCTCGGCCCAGATGCGGGCGTCCGCCTTCTTGACCAGGGAGAGTGACGTTTCCTCATCGAGCTCGCCGACCGCCTGGTCGAAGAGCTGGTCGATGTGGTCCGTGCCGACGCGCGTGTAGTTCTGCTCGACGTTCAGCGACCCGTCCGCGGCCGGGACCGGCTTGGCGAAGATCGGGCGGGCGTCGGTGGCGGGGAAGGCCGACGCGGGCCACGAGTACAGGGCGAGGTCGTACTGGCCGGACGCGATGTGGTCCTTGAAGTAGCTGTCGTCGGCGACCTTCGCCGTCTCCGTGCGGACGCCGATCTTCTCCAGCATCCGCGAGATCCGGTCGGCCACCGCGCGCAGCGGCTCCGAGCCGTCGCCGGAGGGCAGGACGAAGCGGAGCGTGAGGGGCTTGCCGTCCTTGGCGAGCGGCGCGGCCGCGGCCGCTCCCGCGGCCTTCGGAGCGGCGGTGCCCTTGGGGGCGTACGCGCCGGGGACACCGCCCTTGGCGTGGTCCTTGGCGCGCGCCTCGGACTTGGGCTTGGACTCGCCCTTCGACTCGGCCTTGGACTTCGCCTTGGACTCGCCCCTCGACTCGGCCTTGGAGTGCTTGCCGGTGTGCTTGGCCCTGGAGTGCTCGCCCGGCTCCTTCTTCTCCTTGTCGGCCTCGCGGGACAGTCCGAGGGCGTCGGCCTGCCGGTTCAGGACGGCCCGCTGATAGGCGGCCGCGGGCGCCGGGGCGAGCACCGTGGTGCCGGTCTCGGCGGGCTTGCCGTCGTCCTCCCCCACGATGTACGTGCCGTCGCCCGACTCCTCCTCGGAGTCCGCCTTCGCCTTCTTCGCGCCGGCCTCGCCGCCCGCGGTCTTCGCGTCCTTGTCCTTCTTCCCCTTGAGCGGGCCGCCCGGCGTCCAGCCCGCGTCCGCGAGCAGCGCCCGCGCCTCGGCGGTGTCCTGCTCGCCGAGAGCCCCGCTGTTGTCCGCGTACGCCTGCTGACCGGCGAGGGCGAGGTGGCTGCCGACCGGCACCGCGGGCAGGCCGAGCGGCTTGAGGACGGTCTTCGCGAGCTCCTCGCGGTTCAGGGCGCGGGCCACCGCACGGCGCACGCGGTCGTCGGCGAGCGGTCCCTCGGAGCCGTTGAGGGCGAGCTGGGTGTAGGCCGGTTCCAGGGACTTGCGGACCACGTAGCCGCGCAGGCCCTCCTGCTCGGTCGCGTACTTCTTGACGGCCTTGCGGGTCTTGGCGCGGGCTGCCGTCTCCGTGGCGGCGGCCTCCTCGTCGGAGCCGTGCGCGAGCGCCCAGGAGCGGAGCGCCCTGGCGGGGGTCAGCGCGGCGCCGGGGCCGTGCGCCGGCGGGCCCTGCGCGCCCTTGTCCCGGGCGGCCAGGGAGATCCGTCCGGCCTCCGCCGAGTCCACCGCGGCGAGGTCGACCCTGTTCTGGGCGAGCGCCCCGGCCCGCTCGGCGCGCGTCACCCGGCGCAGCACGATCTTGTCGAGCTTGGCCGGGCTGCCCCACCAGCGCGGGTTGCGCTCCAGCGTCACGTCACCGGCCTTCTGGTCGACGGAGGCGAGCGCGAAGGGGCCCGCGGTCACCTTCAGCCTGCGGCGTGCGCCGTCGTTGAAGGTGTCGGGGGCGCCCATGACCTGCTTGGGGTAGAGCGGCGAGAACAGGGAGCGCCAGTCCGCGTACGGCTTGGCGAAGGTGACCCGCACCTCCAGGTTGTTCGCGCCGCGCTCGATCTTCTGGATGCGGTCGTAGCCCGCGTTGCGCGCCGTCCAGTACGCGGAGTCCTTGCCGGACAGGGCCCGCCACTGGGCGGCGAAGTCGTCGGCGCCGACCTCCCGGCCGTCGCTCCAGACGGCCTGCTGGTTGAGCTTGTACAGGACGACCTGCTGGGGCTCGCGCTCGACGACCTTCGCCGACTCCAGGAAGTCGGCGTTGCGCTGCGCCCTGCCCTGCGCGTCGAGGCGGAACAGGGACGGCAGGACCGCGCCGGCCACGCGTGCGGTGCCCTCGTCGGCGTCGGCCTGGAAGGAGTTGAACGTCTCGGGCAGCGCGTCGACCGCCCAGTTCATGGTTCCGCCGTCGGCGACCAGGTCCCGGGCGGCGGGAGCGACGTCCTGGCCCGCGGTCGGCCGCCCCGCCTCGTCGTTCGAGCTGCAGCCGGCGAGGGCGGGCAGGGCCAGCACCCCCGTCGCGAGGAACACGACAGATCTGACTCTGGCGCGGTCGTGGGACATGGCTGGTACCTCCGGGGTCCGGGGCTCGCCCGGCCGCCCGCTACCAGGACCGGGCCGGGTTTGATCACGTTTGGCGGTATATGGAGCTGATCACATCTATCGCTCCACTGAAGGCGACGGGACAGACCCCGCGGGGGAGGCACGACGCGGGGCGCCCATATCCCACTCGTGCGGCCCAATGGGGCGGGCGCGCCGACGACGGCACGCGGCAGCGGCCCGATGGGGCAGACGCCCACGACGGCACCCGGCAGCGGCCCGGGGCACGTTCCGGTCGCCGGACGGTCGCCGTCGTCCGAGGTCGGCGAGATCGGCGAGATCGGCGCGTGATCCGGCGCATTCACCGCTCTCGATCCGGCAATCGGTGCAGATCCCTTCACAAGCCGGGATGTGACGCGCGACACTCGCAGGCGCATGAGCGTTGCCACCGCACACCCGAAGTGAGGGCAAGTAATGGCTCTGCACGATGAATTGACGGCTGTCCAACGATGTGTGGACGACCTCGTCCGCTCCGTCGGCAGACTGGAGCAGCAGGCCGACGGAGCACTGGCGGGCGTCGACGTACGCCGGGTGCGTACGGACACCGACCACCTGCGCGAGAGCGTGGCCCTGCTGCGCGCGGCGACCCCGCCGCCGTCGGCACCCCGCACCGAACCGCCCCCGCGCGAATTCGTGACCATCCCCGACACCCCGTACGACAGCTCTCTGTGGGCGAACGCCGGGGACCTCGACGACGAGGGCCTGGGCGGCTGCGACCGCCACGCGCCCTGAAACCCGACCTCCGACCCACGACCCGGGCCGCACCTCGCACCCCCGCACCCCCGCAAGCCGCACGCACTCGCAGAGCCTCTCCCCATCCGAGGACGAAGGAGTGGAGCCTCGTTGGCCACCGGCACGGAACCCCAACCGAAGAGCGGACCGGCCCCCGGCGGCGTGCGCGACGGCACGCGCGCCGCGATCACCGCTGCCCATCTGCGGACCGACCGATGGTGGCTGGCGCCCGCGGCGACCGCCGCCGGACTGCTCGCCTTCGTCGTCTACTCGACCTGGCGGGCCTTCGCGAACGCGGACTACTACGCGGCGCCCTACGTCTCGCCGTTCTACTCGCCGTGCGTCGCCGAGAACTGCGAACCGATGCGCTCGGGGCCCAACTGGGAGATATTCGGCAGCTGGTGGGGCCTGTCCCCCTCAGTGCTCATCCTGGTCTTCCCGCTCGGCTTCCGGCTGACCTGCTACTACTACCGCAAGGCCTACTACCGGGGCTTCTGGGCCTCACCGCCCGCCTGCGCGGTCGCCGAACCGCACAGGAAGTACACGGGCGAGACCCGCTTCCCGCTGATCCTGCAGAACATCCACCGCTACTTCTTCTACGCCGCCGTACCGGTGGCGGGCATCCTCACGTACGACACCGTGCTCGGCTTCCGCGACGAGCACTACGAGTGGGGGCACATGGGGCTCGGCACCCTCGTCCTCCTCGTCAACGTCGTGCTGATCTGGATCTACACGCTCTCCTGCCACTCCTGCCGGCACGTCATCGGCGGCAAACTCAAGCACTTCTCCAAGCACCCGGTGCGCTACCGCATGTGGCAGTGGACCGGCAAGCTGACCAACCGTCACATGCTGCTCGCCTGGACGTCGTTGGCGAGCGTCGCGCTCGCCGACCTCTACGTCTACCTGGTCGCCAGCGGCGCCTTCGACGATCCGCGCTTCTTCTAAGGAACGGGACCAGCTGATGTCTCAAGTGGACCGGCAGCAGTGGGACGTCGTCGTGGTGGGGGCCGGCGGCGCGGGCCTGCGGGCGGCGATCGAGGCGCGCGAGCAGGGCGCGCGTACGGCGGTGATCTGCAAGTCCCTGTTCGGCAAGGCGCACACCGTGATGGCCGAGGGCGGCATCGCCGCCTCCATGGGCAATGTGAACTCAGGCGACAACTGGCAGGTCCACTTCCGCGACACCCTGCGCGGCGGCAAATTCCTCAACCAGTGGCGCATGGCCGAACTGCACGCCCGCGAAGCACCCGACCGCGTATGGGAGCTGGAGACCTGGGGCGCCCTGTTCGACCGCACTCCGGACGGCCGGATCTCGCAGCGCAACTTCGGCGGTCACGAGTATCCGCGCCTCGCGCACGTCGGCGACCGCACCGGCCTGGAGCTGATCCGCACGCTCCAGCAGAAGATCGTCGCGCTGCAGCAGGAGGACTACAAGGAGTTCGGGGACTACGAGGCGCGCCTGAAGGTCTTCCAGGAGTGCACGGTCACCCGGGTCCTGAAGGAGGAGGACGAGGGGTTCGGCGAGGGCGGGCGGGTCAGCGGGACCTTCTGCTACGACCGCGAGTCGGGCCGCTTCTTCGTCCTGGAGGCCCCCTCCGTGGTCCTTGCGACCGGCGGCATCGGCAAGTCCTTCAAGGTGACGTCGAACTCGTGGGAGTACACGGGTGACGGGCACGCGCTCGCGCTGCTCGCCGGGGCGCCCCTGCTGAACATGGAGTTCGTGCAGTTCCACCCGACGGGCATGGTCTGGCCGCCGTCGGTCAAGGGCATCCTCGTCACCGAGTCCGTGCGCGGCGACGGCGGAGTCCTGCGCAACTCCGAGGGCAAGCGGTTCATGTTCGACTACGTGCCCGACGTCTTCAAGGAGAAGTACGCGCAGTCGGAGGAGGAGGGCGACCGCTGGTACGACGACCCGGACCACAACCGCAGGCCCCCCGAACTCCTGCCCCGTGACGAGGTCGCGCGCGCCATCAACTCCGAGGTGAAGGCGGGCCGCGGCTCCCCGCACGGCGGGGTGTTCCTCGACGTGTCGACGCGAATGCCCGCCGAGGTCATCAAGCGCCGGCTGCCGTCCATGTACCACCAGTTCAAGGAGCTGGCGGACGTGGACATCACCGCGGAGGCGATGGAGGTCGGGCCGACCTGCCACTACGTGATGGGCGGCGTCGCGGTCGACTCCGACAGCGCCGCCGCGCGCCGGGTCACCGGGCTCTACGCCGCGGGCGAGGTCGCGGGCGGCATGCACGGCTCCAACCGGCTCGGCGGCAACTCCCTCTCCGACCTGCTGGTCTTCGGACGGCGCGCGGGCCTGCACGCGGCCAGGTACGCCGCGGGCCTCGCCGCCCGCCCCGCCGTGGACGAGGAGCAGGTCGACGCGGCGGCCGCGGAGGCGCTGCGGCCGTTCAGCGCGGAGGGGCCCGAGGACGGGACGCCGCACGAGAATCCGTACACCCTCCACCAGGAACTGCAGCAGACCATGAACGACCTGGTCGGCATCATCCGCCGCGAGGCCGAGATGACACAGGCCCTGGAGAAGCTGGCCGACCTGCGGGTGCGGGCGCGGCGGGCCGGTGTCGAGGGCCACCGCCAGTTCAACCCCGGCTGGCACCTCGCCCTCGACCTGCGCAACATGCTCCTGGTCAGCGAGTGCATCGCGCGGGCCGCCCTGGAGCGCACCGAGAGCCGCGGCGGTCACACCCGCGAGGACCACCCGGCGATGAACCGCGAGTGGCGCCGCGCCAACCTGCTCTGCCGGCTCGCCGACCCCACCGGGGGTCTGGCGGCCACCGGAGCCGTACGCGGCCAGATCGACCTGGCCCGCGTCGAGACCGAGCCCATCCGCCCGGACCTGCTCGCCCTCTTCGAGAAGGAGGAGCTGGTCAAGTACCTGGCTGAAGAGGAGCTGTACGAGTGAGTTCGTACGACGCGCGATTCAAGGTCTGGCGCGGGGATCCCGGTGGTGGCGGCCTGGAGGACTACGAGGTCGAGGTCAACGAGGGCGAAGTGGTGCTCGACATCATCCACCGCCTCCAGGCCACCCAGACTCCCGATCTCGCCGTCCGCTGGAACTGCAAGGCGGGCAAGTGCGGTTCGTGCTCGGCGGAGATCAACGGCCGCCCCCGGCTGATGTGCATGACCCGCATGTCGGTCTTCGGACCCGACGAGGTCATCACGGTGACCCCGCTGCGCGCCTTCCCCGTGGTGCGCGATCTGGTGACGGACGTCGGCTTCAACTACACGAAGGCGCGCGAGGTCCCGGCGTTCGTACCGCCCGCGGATCTCGGGCCCGGCGAGTACCGCATGCGGCAGGAGGACGTGGACCGCCCGCAGGAGTTCCGCAAGTGCATCGAGTGCTTCCTGTGCCAGGACACGTGCCACGTGGTGCGGGACCACGAGGAGAACAAGGGCGTCTTCGCCGGACCCCGGTTCCTGATGCGCGTCGCCGAGCTGGACATGCACCCGCTGGACGCGGCGGCGGAGAACGGCCTCGACCGCAAGCGGGCCGCACAGGACGAGCACGGGCTCGGCTACTGCAACATCACCAAGTGCTGTACGGAGGTGTGCCCCGAGGGCATCAAGATCACGGACAACGCGCTGATTCCGCTGAAGGAGAGGGCGGTCGACCGCAAGTACGATCCGCTGGTGTGGCTGGGCAGCAAGATCCGGCGGCGGACGGAGTAGGGGGGCGCGAGTGACCCGGGTCGCGGCGGGGCGGATGCCGCCATACGCTCGCACATGTGACGCCGTCCCCGCGTGTGGCCGTCGCGCGGGCAGCAGCGGCCGCGGTGGCCGTGCTGCTCGGGTGGCTTCTGCTGCCGTGGCCCTCCCCCGCGGTCGCCGACGACCCGGTCACGCTCTCGCGCACCGGCCGGACCACCGACAGGACCGACGCCCTCGGCGAGCGTGAGAACGCCGTCGAGCAGGCCCTCGACCGGCTCTACGACGACAGCGGCGTGCAGCTCTTCGTCGTCTACGTAACGGACTTCTCCGGCCGCTCCGCGCAGAGCTGGGCGGACGCCACGGCCGAGCGCAACGGCCTCGGGCCCGACGACGTGCTGCTCGCCGTCGCGACGCACGACCGCCGGTTCGCCTACTCCGTGGACGAAGGCTCCCGGCTCACCGGTGCGCAGCTCCGGTCCGTGGCCGCCACGGCGATCAGGCCCGCCCTGCGCCACAGCGACTGGGCCGGGGCCGCCGTGGGCGCCGCGGACGGCTGTCGCGCCGTCCTCGCCGGCCGCTCCGTGCCCACCCCGGCGCTCACCACCGGCCCGGCCGACCCGGGCGGCGCGGACGACTCCGTGACCGGGGACCTGGTGCTCCCGGTGGCGGCGGCGTGTGCGGCCGGGGTCGCCGCGACGGTCGCGTACAAGCGGCGCAGGAAGCGCGCCACCACCCGTACGACGCCCGGCGGCGGCCTTGGATAAGGGGGGGCGGGCAAGAGCCCCACCCCGCTCCCCTCCCCGAGCTCGACGAGGAACCGGGGCCCGGGTCAGAACAGGCTGAGCAGCGCCTCCGCCGGGTCCATCGGCTCCGCGTCGCCGGGCAGGGCGAGTTCGAACCACACCGTCTTGCCGTGCGGCGTCCTGCGCGATCCCCAGGCCGCGCTGAGCAGGCCGACGAGCTGCAGCCCGCGCCCGCCCTCGTCGGTGTCCCTGGCCCGGCGGCGGCGCGGCTGGACGAAGCCTCCGTCCCACACCTCGCACACCAGCGTGCGGTCGAGCAGGAGGCGCAGTCTGATGTCGCCCTCGCCGTACCGCAAGGCGTTGGTGACGAGCTCGCTGACCAGCAGTTCCGCGGTGTCGCAGAGCCGTTCCAGGTCCCAGGCGCGCAGCTGGTCGCAGGCCAGTTCGCGGGCGCGGCCCACCGATTTGAGGTCGCGCGGCAGCGTCCAGTCCCCGACGTGCTCGGCGGGCAGGCCCTCGACGCGCGCCATCAGGAGCGCGATGTCGTCCTCTCCGTGGTGGGTGTCGAGCGTGTTCAGGACGTGGTCGCAGACGTCCTCAAGCACGGGAGGCGCGTCGTTGAGAGCGCCCACCAGGGCGTTCAGGCCCTCGTCGAGCGGGTGGTGGCGGGATTCGACGAGGCCGTCGGTGTAGAGCGCGAGGAGCGCGCCCTCGGGGAGCTCGACCTGGACGTCCTCGAAGGGCTCGCCGCCGACGCCGAGCGGCATGCCCGGGGGTACGTCGAACATGAGCGCGGACTCGCCGGGCTCCACGAGGACGGGCGGCAGATGTCCGGCGTTGGCGAAGGTGCAGCGGCGGGTCACGGCGTCGTAGACCGCGTACACGCAGGTGGCGAGGTACACCTCGCCGAGGTCCGCGTCCGCCGCCTTGCGGGCCGCGCGCGAGGCCTGCTGGGGACCTGCCGGGTTGCCGAGGCCGCGGGCGACCTCGTCGAGGGCGGAGAGCACCTCGGCGGGTTCCAGGTCGAGGAGCGCCAGGGTGCGGACGGCGGTGCGCAGTTCGCCCATGGCGACGGCGGCCCGCAGGCCTCGGCCCATGACGTCGCCGACGACCAGGGCCGTGCGGTGGCCCGGCAGTTCGATGACGTCGAACCAGTCGCCGCCGACCTCCGTGGCCGCGTTGCCCGGCAGATAGCGGCAGGCGATGTCGAGGCCGGACGCCTCGGGGTCGCCGGGCGGCAGCAGGGACCGCTGCAGTATCAGCGCGCGTTCGTGCTCGCGGCGGTACAGGCGTGCGTTGTCGATGCAGACCGCGGCGCGGGCGGCCAGTTCGACGGCGAGCGCCCGGTCGCGCTCGCCGAAGGGTTCGCTGCCCTTCGTACGGGAGAACTGGGCGAGGCCGACCACGGTGTCGTGGGCGACCATCGGCACGGCCAGCGTCGACTGGACGAGGCCACCGGTGCGCCGGCTCGCCGAATCGTCGTCGTCCCCGGTGATCAGGCGGGGGCGGGCGGCGCGCAGGGCGTCGGCGCAGGGCGACGTGAACGCGAAGCGGTGCACGGCGCCGACGTCGACGGGCCCGGTGCCCGCGGGAAACGGAGCGTCCGCGACGGCACTGGCGAAGGCCACCCGGCGCAGGTCGGCGCTGCCGTCGGCGAGCCCCGGCGGGGCTTCGTCGCCGTCGAGGAGCCCTTGGTAGAGGTCGACGGAGGCGATGTCGCAGAAGCCGGGGACGGCGACGTCGAGCAGCTCCCGGGCGGTGGTCTCCAGGTCGAGGGAGTTGCCGATGCGGGCTCCCGCCTCGTTCAGGAGGGCGAGATTGCGCCGTGCCTGGGCGGCCTCGCGGGCGGCGGCGTGCCGCCGGGTGACGTCGGTGCCGAGGCCGGCGACGCCGATGGGGCGGCCCGAACCGCTGTGCACGCGGTAGAGGTTGATCGACCAGTGCCTGCGGTCGCTGCTGCCGGGCGCGGGGCCCACTATCTGCATGTCCGTCACGGAATCGCCGGTCTCCAGGACCCGCTTCATGGCGGCGGCCATGCGGTCGGCCTCGTGGCGCGGCAGATAGTCGTGGACGGTGCGGCCGCGCTGGTCCTCGACGCCGCCGCCGAAGACGTCGGCGAACCGGCGGTTGGCGCGCTGCACCTTCAGGTCCGTGCCGAACAGCAGGAAGCCGAAGGGTGATTGGCCGAAAATGGCCTGCGATGCGGCGAGGTCCGTCTCGATCTGCCGCAGCGCGCGGACGTCGACGACGATGCAGACCGCGGCCCGCTCGCCGTCCTCCGTCTCGGTCGGCATGACGTAGATCTCGGCGATGCCCTCCAGGCCGCCGGGGCCGCCCCCGTGGCCGTGGGCCGGCAGCGAGTCCTCCGGCAGCCGGAAGGGGACGACACCCGTCCACTCCCGTCCGTCGAGGATCTCCGCCATCTTGCGGTGCCCGCCCGCGCGCAGCTCCGGCGGTACGAAGGCCTCGATGGGGTCCTTGCCCACGGCGTCCCGCGCCGCCACGCCGAACAGCCGCTCGGCGCGCGCGCTCCACTGGTCGACCAGGCCGTCGGCGCCGATCGAGAACGAGGCGACCTTGATGTAGTCGTAGATCGAACCCGGCGGGTTGCGCTGCCACGTCTCGTCGCCGGGGACTTCGCCCGCCACGTCGCCCCGGGCGGCGTCTCCCGCCGCGTCGTCCGTGCCCCCACGGGCCCTCGCGTCGCCCGACGGACCGTCGCGCTCCGTCGCCTTCGCTGGTATCTCGCTCACGCGAACCGTCCCCTCCAGCTCACCGCGCCCGGCACCGGTCACCGCGTACGGCTGACCGCAGTATCCAGCACTACGGTGCCGCGCCACACGGCGTTCACGATCACAGCACGTACTCGACGCTTTTTGGCCCGTGCCACCCTTGTGCCGGACGCCCATCGCACACTGCCAGTCTTCTAACCCGGCAGCGCCAGCTCGAACCACACCGTCTTCCCCGTCCTGCCCGTACGACCCGGCCGTGTCCCCCAGCGCCGCGACGAGCGGGAGACCAGCTGCAGGCCGCGCCCGCCCTCGTCGTCGGGTGCGGCCATCCGCTCCAGGGGCGGGTCGGGGAGCGGGTCGGAGACCTCCACGAGGAGCGCGCTTGTGGGGCCCGCGGGCCGTACGAGCCGTACGCCGATGGGCCCGGAGGCATGGCGCAGCGAATTGGTCACCAATTCACTGACGAGCAGCACGGTGATGTCGCCCAGGGCCGCGAGGCCCCAGTCCGCGAGCTGTTTGCGTACGACAGCCCGGGCGGTGCGGACCGCGCCGGGGTCCGCGGGAAAGGCCCACTCGGCGCAGTCGCCTTCGGTGTCGATCACGCCGATCACTTCCAGACCAGTAGCTGAACCTGTCCGGTTTCATGGGGTTAATGGGCACATACCCGATATCCAGGTGGGTTTACCGCGTCATGAGGCGCACTGTGGCACGAACGGCGTAGGCGGGCTCAGTGCGTGGCGTGCGGCACGCCGAGCGCCGCCTCGACGGCGGGCACGTCCGCGGTCAGCCAGTCGACCGACCAGACGCGGTCGGGAGCGAGCCAGCGCAGCTCGTCGTGGTCCTGCAGGGGGCTCGGTTCACCCGAGACCAGCCGGGCCGTCCACACCCGCAGGACGTACCCCTTGGCGAGCGGCCACTGGCCGGGCACGCGGCCGGTCAGTTCGGCCTCGACGCCCAGTTCCTCGCGGAGCTCGCGCACCAGCGCGTCCTCGCACCGCTCGCCGGGCTCGACCTTGCCGCCGGGCAGCTCCCAGCCGCCCGCGAGCCCGGGGGGTGCGCTGCGCCGTGCGGCGAGCAGGCGTCCGCCGTCGTAGAGGGCGGCGCCCACCACGATCCGCTCGTCCGCCGGATCGCGTTCGTCCGCCGTGCCGTGTCCGTCCGCCGTGCCGTGTCCGTTCATGTGCCGGAGCCTAGGCGAGGCCTGTCCGGCGGCGGACGCACGGTTCAGCGGCCGCTGCCGTTCTGGCTCAGCCTCTCGACGGAGTAGAGCTGGCGGTGGCCGCGGTCGTCGAGGCTGTCCGCGATGCGCTGCGCCTCGGCCTTCGTCGCGTACCTGCCCACGCGATAGCGGTTGCCGTCGCCGTCCTGCCGTATCACGAACCAGGGCAGCAGGCCCGTACCGTCATTCATCGCGCCCCTCCGCTCGCCACCCCCGGCGCGCCCCACGCCTCGATCAGTAAGGAAACCGCAATCCGCATATGCCCGAGCCTACGCCCGACCTTTACTCAGCGGATACGGCTTTGCACGAAGAGATACGCAGGGGGGTCGCTATCGGCCAGCCGGTGCGGTCTCGGCGCGTGATCGGGTGCAAGGGGGCTGACCCGGAAGGGAGCGGAAGGGAGCGAAGGGGGGCGTGAAGGTGGCGTGAAGAGGCGCGGCGCGGGCTACTTCACGGGCAGGTGGTACGCGATCCGATAGCGGTCGGCGGGCACCACGATGTCGGCCGTCTCGACCGGCCGGCCCGACGCGTAGTACGTCCGGTGGACGACGAGGACCACATGACCGGGGACGCCGCCGAGCGCCGTGAGCTCCTCGGCCAGACCCGGGCGGGCGCCCACGTCCTCCGCCACGTTGTCCACGACGACGTCGATGGCCGCCATCCGCTCCACCACCCCGCAGCCGCCGAGCGGGCCCTCCTCGGGGAGCATCACGGGCGAGCGGCCGGTGACGGCGAGGGGCTCCCAGGAGGTGGAGAGCATCATGGCCTCCCCCGCGTCCCGGAAGACGTACTTCGTGCACATCACGCGGTCGCCCGGGCGGATGTCGAGCCGCTCGGCGACCGCGACGCTCGCCTCGACCTGCTCGCTGCGGGACTCCCAGGTGCCGCGCGCGCCGTCCGCGGCCTGCTCCTGACGGAACGGCGTCGATCCGCCGTTCGCCGCGCGGTACCCGGCGCGGGCGACCTTGCGCGGGGCGGGGTGCTCCCGCACATAGGTGCCGGATCCGGAGCGGCCCTCGACGAGGCCCTCGGCCATCAGGACCTTGCGCGCCTCCAGGGCGACCGTGTCCGACACCCCGTACTCCTCGCGGATTCTGGCCTGCGAGGGGAGCCGTGTGTGCGGCGGCAGCGAACCGTCGACGATCTTCTTGCGGAGATCACCCGCGACGCGCAGATACGCCGGCTGCTCACCGAAAGTCACTAGCCACTCCCATCAGGTTGACAGACAGCAACAGCCTGGCAACCGTGGGTTGTTGGGTGCAACCCAAGGCCAAGGATTCACCCGATGTGATGATTTCTTGCGGTGCGGGTCTTTACGCAGGGCCTTTCCGCGGATATGGGGAACGATCGAGGGAGCCGAGGAAACGCTTCGTCGCGGCCCGCGCGATCTGGCTGCCCCAGCCGCCCCAGTTCACGTCGAAACAGTGGTCGGCCCACGGGAGTTCGATGTACGTCGCCGGGGCGCCGACCTCCTTCAGGCGCCGGGCCAGCTCGCGCGCCTGCGCCACCGGCACCGCGCGGTCCGCGCTCCCGTGCAGCAGCAGCGTCGGCGGGACATCACCGCGGACGAGGCGCGCCGGTGAGCCCAGGCGGTAGCGGGCGGGGGCGGTGGCCGCCGAACCGCCCATCAGGCGCGGCATCATGGGGTCGCCGCGCAGCGCGGTGCCGGCGATCAGGCGCCCCATGTCGGTGGGCCCGTAGAGCGAGATCACCCCCGCGACCGAGCTGTCCCGCACCGGGCACGACGCCGGGACCCTGCTGTCGCCTCGCGTGTAGGCGGCGGCGAGCGCGAGATTGCCGCCGGCCGAACTCCCCGCGAGAAGAAGGCGGCCGGGGTCGATGCCGTACACGCGCGCGTGCCGGCGCACCCAGCCGACCGCGCACTTCACGTCGCCGATCTGGTCGAGCTGGGTGGCCCGGGGGGCGAGGCGGTAGTCGACGTCGAAGACCGACCACCCACGGGCGTTGAACCACCGGTTCCACTCGGGGGTCTGACTGCGGTGTCCCTTGTTCCAGCCGCCGCCGTGCACCCAGACGACGGCGGGCCGCCGCACCGCTTCCCGCTTGGGCAGCGCCCACAGGTCGAGCCTCAGCTTCTGCCCCCGCTCCGGGTGCGCCCCGCGGACGGCGCCCACGCGCGCGTACGTGAGCGTGCGCGTGCGGTCGGGCACCTTGGCGTAGTTGATGCCGTCGAAGTACCGGGCGGGGGCGAGCTGTTGACCCGCTCGCTGGGCGGCGCCGTACGCGGCCGCGTACGGCATGACGCCGTACACGAGGGCGGCGAAGGAGGCGAGCGCGGCGAGCCCCGCGCACCAAGGGTGGCGCCGGCCCGCGCACGCGGCGGCGGCGAGTCCGAGCAGCCCCGGCGGCAGCAGTACGAGGCCCCAGGAGGTGATGGCGCCCGCGACGAGCACCAGGAGCGGGACGCGGGGCAGCGGGGCGGCGACGAGGACGGTGAGTGCCGCGTTCAGGAGCCCGGCACAGAGGAGCAGAACCCTGGCGACGGCGGGAGGCGGCACGACGGACGTCACACCGAAGAACTATCACAGAAGCGGACAAAAACGCTCTAGGGTGATCGCTCCGGTGGCCTTTCAGAGCTTGGCCCACTCCGGAACCCGCCCGCTTCGTTTCGGATCACACCGCGGCGTCGCCGCCGCCCCCGTGATCCTCGTCGAGACCCGACTCCGGGCCGTCCTCCGGGGTCGCGTCGCGCGGCGAAGTGACCGCGAGGCCGAGGGACTTGCGGGCCGCGACGGCGCTCTTGTCGCCGAGCCGCTGCACGCCCGCCACCTGGTGCTCGTTGAAACCGTCGGCGTCGGAGGCCGCGGCCGCCTTCCTCCACTCCTTGCGCCCCTCGCCGATCTCGGCGACGAGCGCGTCGATGTGCGCCCGCGACGCCGCGGGCCAGTCGTGCGCGCGCAGCTGCCGCGCCTGCTCGGCAAGGCCCTTGTCGACGCGGGCGGCCCACTTCTTGTGCCCGTCGAGGTCGTTCTCGACCAGCTCGTCCTCGGGCGCCGTCGCATAGGCCTTGTCGAAGGCGCGGTCCGCCTTCACGTACGCGAGCTGGTGGGCGTCGAGCGTCGACGCGTCGCGGCGCAGGGAGCCCTTCAGCGGGTGCTCGCGGTCCGCGGCGGCGAAGATGCAGGTGACGTGGCGGTCGCCCTGGCGCCAGGTGGCCCGGTCGGGCATGAAGAAGTAGATCTCGGCGTCGCCGGGGTCCAGCCAGCTGTCCATGACGTAGTCGTCCTGGAGGTCGGTGCACCGGGTCTCGGCGAGCCCGGCGATGGCGTCCTCCCCCGGGAAACGGGTGTGGTTCACCCGGAACTCGGCGAAGACCTCCCCGTCGTGGCGCCCGGAACACGGGACGTTCGCGACCTGGAAGGCGTACTTCATGGAGTCGAGTTTCCCGTCGGGGGCGTCGAAGCAGCCGCCCTTGTCGACCGGGAAGGCACCGGCCCCCTGCCGCGACTCCCGCGCCGCCTCCCGGAACCCCTCCATGAACGCGCTCGCACCGCCCGTCACCACACCGAGGACGAGCAGCAGCACGCCGACCACAGAGAGGATGCTCCCCGCGATCGCGAGCCCCTTGCCGCGCTCGCCCTTCCGCTTGATCTGCGCGAACGCGACAAGGCCGAGGACGAGCCCGACGGCGGGCACAAAGCACAGGATCCCGAGCACCAGCGAGGCGATCGCGAACCCGTTCACCGGCGGCCGGGAGTAAGGGGAGTACGGCCCAGGCCACTGCCGATACGGGACCTGCCGGTACGGAACCTGCCCGTGCGGCGGCACCCACGGCGCCCCCGGCTGCTGCCCCGTCTGCCCCTGCGGAGGGGGCGCGTACGGGCCGGACGGCGGCGGTATGTCCACGGGTTACGTGCTCCAGGCTTGGCGGTGCGGAAGGCTTGGCGCATCGTAATCGGGGCCGGGGGCGTAAAGGTAATGGCGGGGGCGTAAAGGTAATGCGGCAGTAAACATCGACATCTCGGGCGGTCGTCGGCTCGTCCCCGCGGCGGGCTGGGTCGCTGACCCGGAGCCGTACCGCGAGGACTTTTGACCGCAGGACTCGTTGTCCAGAACCTGCGTAGGACCTGCCTAGGCCCGCCTAGAACTGCCTAGGCCTGCCTAGAACTGCAGACCCCAGGAGTCGATCTTCCCGGTGTCCTGCGCCGCGTTGTCGCTGACCCGCAGCTTCCATGTGCCGTTGGCCGTCTCCGAGGAGGCGTTCACGGTGTACGTGGTGTCGATGTTGTCCGAGCTGCCGCCGGTCCCGTAGCCCTTGAGCGTGTAGGCCGTGCCGTCGGGGGCGATCAGCTGGACCTGGAGGTCGCCGATGTAGGTGTGCTGGATGACGACCGGCACGGAGAGCGAGGCCGGGGCGGAGCCGTCGACGCCCGTGACGGTGATCGGCGACTCGGCCGTGGCGTTGTCGTTGATCGCGTAGTCGTCGGTGTTGGTGAACTTCTTGCCCGGCGGGTTGGTGGTGCCGCCCGTGACGTTCAGGAGGCGGTTGGGCGAGCCCGAGCCGGGGTTGCCGACGACGCCCGTCGAGGAGGCGCTGACCAGGGCGGCGGACACCTGCGCCGGGGTCGACGTGGGGTTCTGGCCCAGATAGATCGCGGCCGCGCCCGCGACGTGCGGGGAGGCCATCGACGTACCGGAGATGGTGTTGGTCGCCGTGTCGCTGGAGTTCCACGTCGAGGTGATCGAGGAGCCCGGGGCGAAGATGTCGAGGATGCTGCCGTAGTTGGAGTAGCTCGCGCGTGCGTCGGTGTTGGTCGTGGCACCGACGGTGATGGCCTCCGCCACGCGCGCGGGAGACTTGGTCGACGCGTCGGTCGACTCGTTGCCCGCCGCCACGGCGTACGTGACGCCGGACGCGATGGAGTTGCGTACGGCCGTGTCCAGCGCGCTGTCGGCGCCGCCGCCGAGCGACATGTTGGCGACGGCCGGCTTGACCGCGTTCTTGGTCACCCAGTCGATGCCCGCGACGACCTGCGCGGTCGTGCCGGAGCCCTGGTTGTTCAGGACGCGCACGCCGACGATCTTGGCCTTCTTGGCGACGCCGTGCAGGGTGCCGGCGACGGTGCCCGAGACGTGCGTGCCGTGGCCGTGGCCGTCCTGCGCGGTGTTGTCGTTGTCGACGGCGTCGTAGCCGTAGGAGGCGCGGCCGCCGAAGTCGCTGTGGCTGATGCGGACGCCGGTGTCGATGATGTACGCCGTGACGCCCTCACCCGCGGAGTCCGGGTAGGTGTACTTCTGGTCCAGCGGCAGGTTCTTCTGGTCGATGCGGTCCAGGCCCCAGGACGGCGGGTTGTTCTGGGTCGCGGTGGCGGTGAACGTCCGGTTCTGGACGACCATGTCGACCGCCGGGTCGGCCGCGAACTTCTTCGCCTCGGCCTCGGAGAGCTCGACCGCGTAGCCGTTGAGGGCCTTGTCGTAGGTCCGCTCGATCTTGGCGCCGTACTCCTTGGCCAGGGCCTTGCCCGCGGCCGAGCGGGCCTTCGGCGCGTTCTTGTCGAGGCTCACGATGTAGCTGTTCTTGATCACTCCGGGGGCGCCGGCGTTCTCGATCGTGCCTTCCGCCCGGTCCGGCCGGGCATTCGCCGGGAGGGCGGAGACGACGCCGAGGGCGAGGGCCGCGGCCGCGGTCGCGCTGATCCCGGCCAGTCTTCGGCGGTTATGACGCGTCACTGCCATCTGAGGGGTCCTCCTCAATAGGTGGTGCGCTGGTGGGGGATTGGTGCGGGTTGGTGCGGATGAGTGCTCATTGGTGCCGTGGTGCCCACACTCACGGGGAGCAGTCGACAGGGCCATGTCAAGGCGACGTGCCGACTCCCGCCTCCGTCCGGACGAAAGATTGGCGGATCCATAGGCAACCCACAAGGGTCAGGACCGGACGTAACGCGGCTGCGGCGTTCCGTTTCTGACGGCCGTCACCACAGGCGCCGGGCCTGGCCTCCTGTCCCCCCTGCCTCACCAACCGACCCCACTAGCCTGCGCGCATGACCACTGCCACGGATTCGCCCGCCCTGCCCGACTACGTGTGCCCGGTCGACGGGACGCGCGTGCCCCCGGCCTCGCTCGCCTGGTCCTGCCCCGCCTGTCGCGGCCCTCTCGACCTGGACTTCTCCCCCACGCCCGCGCCGCTGGGCAGTCTGTCCGGCCGGGTGAACTCCCTCTGGCGGTACGCGGAATGCCTGCCGCTGCGCACCCCCGCGATCTCGCTCGGCGAAGGCCGCACGCCCCTCGTCGAACTGGAGGGAAGCATCTCGGCCAAGCTGGACTTCCTGATGCCCACGCTCTCCTTCAAGGACCGCGGGGCGGTCGTCCTCGCCGCTCTCGCGCGGCACCTGGGCCCGGACCGGGTGATCGCCGACAGCAGCGGCAACGCGGGTACGGCCGTCGCCGCGTACTGCGCGCGGGCCGGGCTCCCCTGCACCGTGTACGTCCCCGCCGGTACGTCGCCGAAGAAGCTGGCGCAGATCGGCGCGCACGGGGCTCGGCTCGAAGTCGTGGACGGCGACCGCGAGGCGACGGCCCGCGCGGCCCGCGCTGCCGCCGACGAACCCGGCACGTTCTACGCCTCCCACGTCCACAACCCCTACTTCCTCCAAGGCACCAAGACCTACGTCCACGAACTCTGGGAGGACCTCGGCGGCACGCTGCCCGACGCGCTCGTCGTACCCGTCGGCAACGGCACCCTGCTGCTCGGCGCGGCGCTCGCGGTGCGGGAGCTGTACGGGGCCGGACTCATCGCGCGCCGGCCCGCGCTGTACGCGGTCCAGTCCGCTGCGGTCGCTCCGCTCGCCGAGGCGTGGCGGGCCGGCGCGGACGACCTCCTCGGCGAGGTCCCGTCGGCGCCGACGTTCGCGGAGGGCATCGCGATTCCCCGGCCGCTTCGGGCACGGCAGGTTCTTCGGGTGGTACGCGAGTCAGGGGGCGGCTTTCTGACGGTGACGGAGAATCAGATCGCGTCGGGTCAGCGGGACTTGGCTGCGCGCGGCCTGTACGTCGAGTCGACCGGGGTGGCGTGTTGGGCGGCCGTACGGGAGGGGGTACTCGGGGATCGCGGGGTGGTGGTTCCGCTGTGTGGGGCTGGGGCGAAGACGGGGCTGGCGGGGGCGTGAACGTTGGGCTGGGGGCCTCTCCGATGCCGGGCCCACGGGGCCGGGGGCGGGGAGCCGTGGTGGGGCGGCGCCGAGAGCTGGGCGGGGCCGCCCGGTTTTTTGCGGAGTGTGGCGGTTCCGGGCCGGCAGTAAAGGGCGCCCTTCGGGCGTCGGCTGCGCCGATTCCGCTGCGCTCCACCCTTGACTCCCGTCCCTCCACCGCACGTTGACCTTTGACCCGGACGGCCAGGGTGGGGCCGACGGGATCCTCTGCTCGGGTCATCGGCTCTCGCTGCCGGGTGCGGACCGGCCCATCGTGGGCAGGCGCCCCGCTCACGGCGCGGCCAGCCGTACGGCCTCGCCGCTCGGGCCATCACCCTTCATCGCCGGGTGCGGACCGGCCCATCGTGTGTCTCTGCCATAGTCCGAGCGCGGTCAGGCGCCCGGCCACGCTGCTCGGGTCACCGGCTTTCGCTGCCGGGTGCGGTCCGGTCCATCGTGGGCAGGCGCCCCGCTCACGGCTCGGCCAGCCGCACGGCCGCGCCGCTCGGGTCATCGGCTTTCGCTGCCGGGTGCGGATCGGTCCATCGTGGGCGGGTGCCACGGTCGGTGCGCGCCGGCAGGCACCCGGACTGGACCACGGACCCTTCACCCGGGGGGGTATGGGTCATCAACTTTTTGGAAGTTGCGAAGGGACCCGCCGCGCGCCCCCCGTTATGGCGGATGCGCCGGGCGCCGGGTGCCGTGCGCGGCCGCAAGTCACTGGCACCCCGGGCTCCGGGTCATCAACTTTTCCAAAGTTGCGAAGGGGTGTGCCGCGCGCCCCCCGTCATGCTCAATGCGCCGCCAGTTGTGCGAGCCCGATCGCCCAACACCTCGTGTTGGGTGGTGTCTGCGGGGGCGCGCGGGGCGTGACCTGGGGGGCGCACGGCGATCCCATTCGCAACTTTCAAAAAGTTGATACCCGGTACCCCCCAGAGACGTGACTCGATGAGCCGAGCGGCTGACCCAGCCGCAACGGTGACAGCCACCGACGATGGACCGGACCGGACCGCACTCGGCAGCGAGAGCCGATCACCCGAGCAGCGAGGCCGTAGGGCTGGCCGAGCCGCGACCGGGGCACCCGCCCACGATGGACCGGACCGCACCCGGCGATGAAGGGGGATGGCCCGAGCGGCGTGGCCGGGCGGCTGGCCGAGCCCGAACCGTGACGTCTGCCCACGATGGGCCGGACCGCACCCGGCAGCGAAAGGGGATGACCCTCCTAGGCCAGCCCGCCGCCCCACCCTGGCCGTCCGGGTCAAAGGTCAACGTGCGGTGGAGGGACGGGAGTCAAGGGTGGAGCGCAGCGGAATCGGCGCAGCCGACGCGACCGAAGGGAGCGCCCTTTACTCCCGGCCCGGAACCGCCACACTCCGCACAACACCGGGCGGCCCCGGTGACCGTCAACGTCCCCGGCCCATCAGGCCCACCCCTCCCAGGGTGATGAAAACCGTGACGGCACGTGAGGTGAACGGTCAGACCCCCGTACCCCCGCCCGCTCCCGCCGGAACGGCCCGGCACTCGTCCAGGAAATCCACAATATGCCCGAACACATCCAACGCCGCGTTGCGGCCGATGAAGGCGTCCAGATGCCCGTACCCCGGCACCTCCACGTAGCGCACGTCCATCTCCGGGTACCGGCGCGACAGCACGTCATGGCACAGCTCGTTGGAGTCGTACCAGAATCGGTTGTCGCTGCCGGACAGGAGCATCAGCGGTGCCTCGAACTTGCCCGCGTTGTCGAGCGCGTTCTTCGGGAGCGCGTCGTACCGCCCGTCGGCGTCGTTGTACCGCATCATCGTGTGGGCCAGCTCGATGCTGCGCAGATGCGGCAGGATCCACATCGGCACCGTCCCGTACAGGTCGGCCAGGCGGTCGTGGGTGACCTGGTCGAGGTTGTCGTGCTCGAAGAGCGAACCGCCCACGCCCCACGAGTCGTTGTGCAGGATCTGGCAGTTGGGGTCCTTGCACTCCGCGCCCAGCGAGACCTCCGCGAAGATCAGCGAGTGCTTCGACCAGAGGCCGACCTTCTTGAAGTCGGTGGGGATGTTGACGAAGCGGGACCGGAGGAGCTCGCCGCCGAAGTGCAGGCGGGCCCGGGTCTTCCAGGACATCTTCGGTGTGAGGAAGACGCCCTGCGCGACGACGCCCGCCAGACCGGGCACCAGGCCCGCCGCCATGCTCAGCGACAGGCACATCGCCCCGATGCAGTGCGCGACGACGAGCAGGTCGCGCCCCTCGGTCCGTTCCTTGATCAGCGACACCGCCTCGGGGATGTCGTAGAGCGCCACGTCGTCGAACGTGTAGCGCACCCGGCCCTCGTTGTAGGGCAGCCGGCAGCTGCCCCGCCAGTCGAGCAGCCACGGTTCGTAGCCCGCGTCGAGCAGGACGTCGACGAGGTTGCGGGTCTCCGGGAGCATGAACATGTCCGCCGAGGCGGTGAGCCCGTGCAGGATCAGTACGGCCGGGCGGTCGGTGGAGCCGTCGGCCGGAGCGACCCGGCACAGACCGAGTTCCGTGCCGTCGGAGGCCGTGAAGGGGATCTCCTCGACCCGGTCCCCGAGTGCGTGGTGAAGGGGCCTCAGCGTCATCGGGTCTGCTCCCTCTTGATCATCAGTTTTCTGATCTTGCGTTGCACCTTGTCCTTGTCCCGGTCGATCGCGTCCTTGCGCAGGTCGAGGAGTTCGGCGGCGACGCGCAGGGACGGCTCCGCGAGCCCCATGCCCACCTGCACGAAGAACCACGAGAGCCAGGCCAGCTTGGCGAGCCGCTGCTCCTGCGACGTGAGGCGCGGGTCGACCCGGATGCCGTCGATCTGGTCGGGGACATAGCTCTTGCCGGGCACTTTGACGACGCCGGACAGGCTCGCGGGCTCGCCCTCGCGCCCGATGGTGACCTCGATGGTCCGGGTCTGCTTCCAGAAGTCGCGGCTGGCGCGGGCCGTCTTCCAGCCCTCCAGCCACCAGCGGCCGCCGTCCCGGTCCACCAGGACCATGCGGTAGCGCAGCAGCGGATGGTCGCTGCCGTGCTGGAGCGGTACGCCTTCGTCGGGGCGGACCCAGATCTCGCCCGCCTCCACCGTCAGCGGCTCCGGGTGCAGCCGCTCGCAGGTCACCTCGCCGCGTACGTCGATCTTCCGGTGCCGTACGACCTGGTACATGCTCGCGATGGAGAGCGTGAGGGCCATCCTGCACTTGGTGTCGCGGTCCTCACCGACCGGGCCCACGTGGCCCTTCGTCCGCTCGCGGAACGAGAGGTAGGGCGGGTCGTCGCTGCTGGGCAGCCGGGCGACGCCGTCCTTGGCCATCCGCTCGAAGGCCTTCAACTGGGCCTGGGATCCGTACCGTTCGGCCATCGGGAGCCGGTGCCTGGTCACGAACATCTCGGTGCGTTCCGAGCCCGCCTCGGGGCCGAACATCAGCGCCTCGAACAGCTTCATCGCGGTGGGGCTGCGCAGGATGCGTATCAGGAAGTCGAGCTCGGGGACCGGCTCGGCCGCGTGCCGCTGGAGCAGGTCGTCGCGCCAGTCGCGCCAGTTGGCGATGCGGACGTTCATGCCGGCCAGCTTCATGTCCTTGACCAGTTCCGGCAGCGTCTCCGCGCGGCCGGTCAAGTTGTAGTTCTGGCCCCACGCCTTGGGGTCGAACACCACCGCGGCCGCCACCTTGCTGATCCAGTCCACCGGTGCCAGGTTCATGAACTTGAAGGCCGGCACGGTCCGGTACCGGGAGATCGCCCCGATCAGCCCCGTGCTGAGGTCGCGCGGGTTGTAGACGCCGGTACGGGTGTGGCCGCCGATGGCGCCGGGACGCAGGAACGTCACCGTCAGACCGTGTTCGCGGGCCCGTCGCAGCACCGCCTCGGCGGCCCACTTCGACTTGTCGTAACCCGCGAAGAGCCGGTCGATGTGGGCGACCGGGTCGTCCTCGCCCATCTTCTCGATGCCCACCTCGTTGAAGACGGCGACCGACGACACGTGGTGCACCGGCTTGGGCCGCCCCGTCATCGCCAGCTCGGCGAGGACCAGCGGGCCGAGCACGTTGGTCTGGCGCAGCGAGGGGTAGCCGCGCAGGAAGTCGACGGCGGCGGCGACGTTGACGATCGAGTCGACCTCCTGGGCCAGGTCGGCCCAGGCCTCCTCCGACAGGCCGAGGCGCGGCTGCCTGAGGTCGGCGGCGAGCACCGTGACCCGGCGCCGCACCTCGGCGGACCAGGGCTGGTCGAAACTGGCCAGGGCGTCGGCGAGGCGCCGCTCGGCCGCCGCGTCGTCCGCCGCGCGCACCACGCAGACCACCTCGGCGTCGCCCTGGCGCAGCAGGTCGAGCAGGAGGTGGCTGCCGAGGTAGCCGGTGGCGCCGGTGAGCAGGATGCGGCGCGGCGCACGGGGCTCGGCCTGGCGGCTGAACGGCAGCCGGTCGGCGAGCGCGAGGTCGGCCAGGATCATCTCCAGGTCCTCGTGCGCGCCGTCCTCCGAGGCACGGACGACGACCGGGGCGATGGACGGGGAGCTGTTCGGGGCGGTCTGCGTCCCGTTCGGGGCCGTCTGCGTCCCGTTCGGGGCCGTCTGCGTCCCGTTCGGAGCGGTCTGCGTCCCGTTCGGGGCCGTTTTCGGGGCGTCCTCCGGAACCGGGCGTACGGCCGGAGCCTGCTCGGTCACCGTGGTCGGCAGGCCCGCCGCGACGGCCCAGCGCTGCGCGAGGCGGCGGGGCCGCGCGTCCGCGAAGACGTCGTCCAGGCTCACCCGTACGTCCAGTTCGCGGGCCATGACCGCGACCAGCTCGACCGCGTCGACCGACGAGAGGCCCGCGTCGAACAGGTCCGTCTCGGGGTCGGGCGTGCTGCCCTGGAGGAAGCGGGCGGCCCGGGCGGCGATGTCCGCGGCGACCTCCGCGACGCCGCGGGCAGTACCCTCCGGCTCCGCGGCGGAAGCCCCCTGCACGACGGCAGGGGCGGCAGGGACGGCAGGGGCGGCAGGCCCCGTCGCCTTCCGGAAGCGCGCGAGGAGGTCGGAGGCCTGGGCGCGGCCGGGCCCGCGCCGCTCGATCACCTCCTCCTCGGGACGACGGTTGACACTGCGGTTGCGACTGGTGCCGCTACCCGCCTCAGGCATTGCTGACCTCCGCTGCGTTTTCGGATCCGAGGTCCCAGGAGCGGAACGCACGGAGTTGTGCCACCGGCACCGCGACCTCGAGGCGCGGTGCCTCGACGTCGCCGCCGCCCAGGCGGGAGACCAGGCGTCGTGCGGGAATGTTGCGGGGCGTGTTGTCGGCGACGAGGCGCACCGTGGCGCACCCGTGGTCCTCGGCCCGGTCGGCAAGCCACTGCAGGAGCCGGTCCTCCACGCCCCGGCCGAGCACGCGGCAGCTCATCATCCAGGCGACCACTTCGAGCGCCTCGTCGTCCGCCGTGACGGCCAGGACGCCGATCTGCCCGTACGCGCCGAAGCGGTCGCGAGCGGTGGCCGTCCACACCTCGCCGTCCTTCTGCAGCCGCGCCAGTTCGGCGGCGTCCAGGGGGCGGGGGCGCAGGTTGAACTGGTTGGTGCGCCTGCTCAGTTGAACGGTGCGCTCGGCCGTCTCGTCGGACACGGGCTCGATGTCGAGTTCGAGCTGAAGGTTCTCCAGGAAGTCCGCGAACCCCAGCTGGGCGCGGGCCTCGTCGCGCACCTGCTCCTGCCGGTAGAAGTCGGCCCTCGCGGAGTCCTCCGCCGTCGCGGCTCGCGGCACCATCGGCCACAACCGGCCGACGAAGCCGGCGAGTTCGCCCGCGCCGGGGCAGGTGACGCAGAGCACCTCGGGCAACTGGGCACGCACTCCGGCGATTTCCACCGGGTTGTCGTCCAGGAAAAGGAAGCTGTCGAGACCGAGCCGCAGCTCGTCGGCGATGCGCGCGATCCGCCGCCACTTGGGCTCCCACTCCGCGGAGATCGCGGCGAAGTGCTCCCGGTGCAGCGGGCTGTCCGGCCGGTCGAGGATGCGGTGCACCGTCTCCTCGTCGTTGTTGGAGACCAGGGCGAGCAGCACGCCGGCCTCCCGCCACTGCAGCAGCCGCCGGGCGAGCAGGGCGCGGGGCCCGGTCCAGTCGACGTTCTCGGGCCCGACCTCACCGGCGATCCCGCTCCACAGCGTCTCGTCGCCGTCGACGACGATCACCTTGGGCGCCGGGCGGCCGGCCTTCCAGACGAGGTCGGCGAGGCGCAGCGCCACCACTGCCTGGAACTCGTCCTGGAACGGCAGGTGGGCCACCGCGTCGGTGTGCGCGTCGAACACGTCGTCCACCGGGTACGCGTCGTCGTTCCAGCCGTCCGACGGCAGTACGGCGATGCCCGGCCGGTCGGCGATGCGCTCGGTGACCTGCCGTTCCCACGCGCGCAGCCGGGCGTCGCCGGAGTGCTCCGGCAGGAAGGCCACGACGAGCGGGGTGCGGGTGCGGTCGGCGAGGGCGCACAGGGCGTCCGGGTACTCGCCGGCGAGCTGCGCGAGCAGGTCGTCGTCCACGTCGGCGTCGGCGAAGCGCGTCAGGTCGCCGGGCCGCAGCAGGACGAGGTTCGCCGCGGTCGACGACTGGGCGAGGACGCTGCCCGGGTCGTGGAGACTGGCGAGCACCTGGTGGTACGGGGCTTCGACCACGTCGAAGGGGCCGCCCTCGGCGCCGGTGTCCTCCAGGGCGACCGAGAGCATGGCCGGGAGGTTGCCGAGCGCGAAGGTGGCGGCGACGGCGATCCGGGCCGGGGGCCGGGGTTCTGTGGCGGTGGCCGTTGCGGGCTCGGTGGCCACGGTGACGGGTCCTTCCGGTAGGGCGGGGAGAGGGTCGGGAAGCGCGACGAGGGTGTCGGGGCCGTCGGCGATCTCCTCGGCGAGCGCGAGGCAGCCGCGTGCGAGTGCCGCGCAGCTCTCCTCGTCCATGACGTCGGCGTTGTACTCCAGGCCGAACCTGCCGAGGCCCGGCATCACCGTGACCATCAGGTCGAGGTCGGAGTAGCCGGTGCCCGCCGGGACGATCCGCAGACCCTCCGCCGCGCCGGCCTGCGGCGGCATGTAGTTGAAGTAGACCTCGACGAGGGGCGCGTCCTTGCGGTACAGGCCCTCCTCGACGAGGGCGGACATCGCGTCGAAGAACGTGACGCCGCGCTCCAGGACCCGGCTGAGCCTGTTGTCGGTGCGCCGCAGGACGTCTGCCGCGCCCTCGCCGGGCTCGACCTGGGCCGCGTACGGGATGGGCAGTCCGAAGTAGCCGACCGCGTCGAGGGCGGAGACGTGCATGCGGGTGTCGACGGGGACCGCGAGGACGAACCTGTCGCGCTCGCGCAACCGGGCGAGGTGCACGGTCAGGACGCCGAGCCAGAAGGCGGCGGGCGTGATGCCGAGGCGGTTCGCGTGGGCCGTCACCTTCTCGTGCAGCTCCGGCGACAGCTCCGCCAGGTGCATGGCCGACCGGAACGACCGCTCGGCGGGCCGCGGGGCGGCGAGTTCGAGGTCGAGGCGCCGGGCGCCCACGAAGTCCGCGCGCCAGTCGGCCGAGGGGGCCTGCGCGTCCGCCGGGCCCCGCTCGTCCTCCGGGCGCGTGGCCTGGGCCCGCAGCAGCAGGTCGATGTCGCGGTTGGTGACGACGGCGGCGGGCGGCTCGGCGGACCCGAGTCCGGCGCCGAGCCCGTGCGCCACCAGCATCAGCGAGGCCAGGTCGGACACGGCGTGGTGCGCGCCGAACACGAGGACCTGCTCGCCGGACGGGTACGCGAGCAGCTCGAACCGCCACAGCGGGGCGAGAGCCAGGTCGAACGGCGGCTCCATCAACGCGCGCAGCCGCTCGTCCACATCGGTGCCCTCGGCCACCTCGGACCAGCGCACCAGGTCGCCGTCGAGGGTCCGCCGCACCTCCAGCTGCTGCCCGCCCTCCGCGTCCGCGACGATCGCGGTGCGCAGCGCGGCGTGCCGGGCGGCGAGCGAGCCGATCACCTCGGTGAGCCGGTCCGCGGTCGTCGGCGCCGCGAGGCGCACGGCGAGGCCGATGTGGTGCGTGACGGCGGGCGTTCCGTGCTGCTCGGCGCGGAGCAGGCGTACGACGTCGCGGGTGGCGGGGTGCCGTACGACGTCCGCGACCTCCTCGGCGCCCTCGTCCGCGGCAGGTCCCGCGTCCTCGGCGACGGTCCGGCCCGCGCCCGCACCCGCACCCGCGACGAGCTGGTCGGCGATGCTCTCGACGCTGGCGCCGTTGAACAGCGACGCGATCGGCAGGGACTGGCCGAAGTCCGACTCGATCAGGCTGCGGATCTGCATGGCCATCACGGAGTCGAGGCCCTGGCCGACGAGCGGCGCGACGGTGTCGATCTCCGCGGTGTCGAAGCCCATGGTTCCGGCGAACCGGTAGCGGAGCCGGTCCACGACCGCGTCCCGCGAGTCGAGGGCCATGCGCCCGCCTCGGCCTGAGGCCGTCCGTCCCGCGCGGGCCACGGAGACGCGGGCGCGCGGCGGGAACAGACCGGCCAGGAGCGGGGGCAGCAGCCCCGGCTCGGTGGCGCGCAGGACGGGTTCGTCGAGGGCGGCCGCCAGGAGCAGCGCGTCGTCGCCCGCGGGCCCGGTGAGCGCGGCGTCCAGGAGCCCGAGCCCCTGGCCGGTGCCGAGGGCGGCGATCCCGCCGCGGTTGATCCGCGCCAGGTCGTCCTCGCCGAGGTGCCCGGTCATGCCGGTGGCCTCCGCCCACAGGCCCCAGGCCAGCGAGAGGCCGGGCAGGCCCGCGCGGCGGCGCTGCTGCATCAGCACGTCGAGGAAGGCGTTGGCCGCCGCGTAACTGCCCTGCCCCGCCCCGCCGAGCACGCCCGCGAGGGAGGAGAAGACCACGAAGGCGGACAGCTCCGTCCCCGCGGTCAGCTCGTGCAGATGCCAGGCCGCGTCGGTCTTCGGCCGAAGGACGGCGTCCAGGTCGTCGGCGGCGATGGACTCGACGACGGCGTCGCGGAGCACCCCGGCCGCGTGCACGACGGCCGTCAGCGGATACGCGTCCGGCACGTCGTCGAGCAGCACCCGCCGGAGCTGGTCCCGGTCGGCCACATCGCAGGCGCGCACGGTGACCCGCGCCCCGGCGGCGGAGAGTTCGTCGCGCAGCGCCTGTGCCCCGTCGGCGGCGAGACCGCGCCGGGACAGCAGGAGCAGGTGCCGGGCGCCGAGCCCGGCGGCGTGCCGGGCCACGTGGGCGCCGAGTCCGCTCGTGCCGCCGGTGATCAGTACGGTGCCGGTGCCGAAGGCGCGGGACGCGTCGCCGGACGTCGGCCCGGTCTCCTTGCGGCGCAGCTCGGGCACGTACAACTTCCCGCTGCGGACGGCCAGTTCGGGGCGTCCTGTGCGCAGCGCCTCCTGGAGCACGTCCTCGTCGAGGTCGGCCGGATCGCCGTCGGTGTCCACGAGGACGACGCGGCCGGGGTTCTCCGCGCGGGCGGCTCTGGCCAGTCCCCATACGGGCGCGTGGGCGAGGTTGATTTCGGTGCCGGGCTCCTCGGCGCCGGTGAGCACGGCGCGGCGGGTCAGCACGACCAGGCGCGCAGATGCGGGCCTGTCCTGCGCCAGCCACTCCCGCAGGTCGCGCAGGGTCCCGGTCAGTACGGTCCGCGCCCGGGCGGCCTCGTCGCCGTCACCGTCACCGGAACGCCCCTGCGCGTCGGGCGCCTTCAGAACCGTCAGGTCCGACGCGTCGACGTCCGCGTCCGGCGCCTCCTCGCCCGCCGCGTACGGCGACCACGCGACGGACAGCAGCGCGTCCGTGCTGCTGCCCGGCGTGACGAGGTCTCCCGCCGTCACGGGACGTACGAGGAGCGAGTCGATCCGGGCGATCGGCGCACCGGACGGATCGGCCGCCTCGACCGTGAAGGTGTCTCCCCCGGTGGGGGCTATCCGCACGCGCGCCTCGCCGGCGCCACGGCCGTGCAGGGTGACCGTCCCGAAGGAGAAGGGCAGCGGCGTGCGGCCGTCCAGGCCGTCCACCGCGGCGGCCTGCAGCGCGGCGTCCAGGAGAGCGGGGTGCAGCCCGAAGCGCTGCGCCTCCTCCGCCTGCCGCCCCGGCAGGGCCACCTTCGCGAGGATCTCGTCGCCGAGCCGCCACACGTCGGAAAGGCCCTGGAACGCCGGTCCGTACTCCAGACCCGCGTCGGCCATCGTGTCGTAGTGCGCGGCGGCGTCCAGGCGCTCCGCACCGGCGGGCGGCCACACGGCGGCGGACAACGGCCCCTCGGCCTCCACCGGGGCGACGGGGGCGGCGTCGGAGGCGAGGACGGCGCTCGCGTGCCGGGTCCACTCCGCCGCGCCGTCGCGCCCACGCGCCCGTGAGTAGACATCGAGCGGTCGGCCCGCCCCGTCCACGGCCCCGACCTGCACCTGTACGTCGATCTCGCCCTGTTCGGGCAGGACGAGCGGCGCGTGCAGGGTCAGGTCCCGCAGCACGTCGCAGCCGACCTCGTCGGCCGCGCGGAGCGCCATTTCCACGAAGGCGGTGCCGGGGAGCAGGACCGTGCCGAAGACGGCGTGGTCCGCCAGCCACGGGTGGGTGGCGCGGGATATCCGCCCGGTCAGTACGACGTCGTCGCCGCCCGCGAGACGCACGGCCGCGCCGAGCAGCGGATGCCGCACCGCGTCTAGCCCCGCGGACCCGACGTCGGCGGACGTGGCGGCGGGCGGCTGCCAGTACCTGCGGCGCTGGAAGGCGTACGTCGGCAGCTCCACGAGGCGCCCGCCGCTCACCCACGGCGTCCAGTCGACGTCGACACCGGCGACGAACACCTCGGCGAGGCCGCGCAGGAGCTGGGCCTCCTCGCTTTCGTTGCGCCGGAGCGTGCCGACGGCGCTCACTCCGGTCGTACGGAGGTGATCGGCGTACTGCGTCACGGCGCCGAGCAGGACGGGGTGCGGGCTGGACTCGACGAAGACGCGGTGCCCGGCCTCCAGGAGCTTGTGCAGGGCGGCGTCGAAGCGGACGGTCTGGCGCAGGTTGGTGAACCAGTACTCCGCGTCCATCACCGCGGTGTCGATCACGTCACCCGACACCGTTGAATACAGGGGCACTTGACCCGTGCGCGGCTTGATCTCCGCCAGTACGTCGAGCAGCTCGGCCTTGAGGTCCTCGACCTGCGGCGAATGCGAGGCGTAGTCCACCGCCACGCGCCGGGCCTGGATGCCGTCGGCCTCGCAACCGGTCAGGAAGGCGTCCAGTTCATCGGGCGCGCCGGAGACGACGACCTGCTCGGGGCCGTTGACGACCGCGATCTGCAGCCCGTCCGTCAGCCGCCCCACCACCTGTGCCTCAGGGGCGAGAACGGAGACCATGCCACCGCGCCCGGAAAGCTTCAGGATCGCCCGACTGCGAAGCGCCACGACCCGAGCGGCGTCGTCGAGGGACAGCGCCCCGGCCACACACGCCGCCGCGATCTCCCCCTGCGAATGCCCGACCACCGCAGCGGGCTTCACACCCAGCGACCGCCACAACTCCGCCAACGACACCATCACCGCGAACAGAACCGGCTGCACCACATCGACCCGACGCAGCACCTCCTCGTCCCCGTCACGCACCACGTCCAACAACGACCAGCCATCCACATACGACTCAAGAGCCGCCGCACACTCACCCATCCGCGACGCGAACACGGTTGAAAACTCCAGGAGTTCACGCGCCATGCCCACCCACTGCGAACCCTGACCCGGGAACACGAACACCACACCAGCGGAGGAGACAGCACGCCCCGCAACGACATCCGTCGCGTCCCGCCCGGCCGCCAACTCGGCCAGCCCAGACGCCAGTTCACCGACCTCACTGCCGAGCACGACCGCCCGATGCTCCAGCACCGCCCGCCCGGAAGCCAGCGTGAACCCGACATCGCGAGGGTCCAGGTCGGCGCCCTTCTCGAGCCGGGCGAGCAACCGCCCCGCCTGCTCCGCAAGGGCCGCCTCGCCGCGTGCCGAAAGGACCCACGGAACGACACCGCCGCGGCCGTCACGCACCGGCTCGGCCCCCTCGGCAGGGGCCTGCGCCTCGGTCTCGGGTGCCGCCTCCAGGATCACGTGCGCGTTCGTGCCGCTGTAGCCGAAGGACGAGACACCGGCCCTTCGGGGGCGGTCGAGCTCGGGCCACGGCCTGTTCTCCGTCAGGAGCCTTACGTGTCCCTCGGTCCAGTCGACGTGCTGCGAGGGCTCGTCCACGTGCAGGGTGCGCGGCATGATGCCGTGCCGCATCGCCTGCACCATCTTGATGATGCCCGCGACACCCGCCGCGGCCTGCGTGTGGCCGATGTTCGACTTCAGCGAACCCAGCCACAGCGGCTGGTCACCGCTGCGCCCCTGTCCGTAGGTGGCAAGGAGCGCCTGCGCCTCGATCGGGTCGCCGAGGGTTGTGCCCGTGCCGTGTCCCTCGACGACGTCGACATCGGCCGACGTCAGCCGGGCGCCGGTCAGTGCGTCCTGGATCACCCGCTGCTGGGCGGGGCCGTTGGGCGCCGTCTGGCCGTTGGACGCGCCGTCCTGGTTGACCGCGGTGCCGCGGACGACCGCGAGGACCCGGTGGCCGTTCCTCTCGGCGTCGGAGAGGCGTTCCAGGGCCAGCATGGCCACGCCCTCGCCCCATCCGGTGCCGTCCGCTGCCGTGGCGTACGACTTGCAGCGGCCGTCGGCGGCGAGGCCGCGCTGGCGGGAGAACTCGACGAAGACACCGGGTGTGGACAGCACCGTCACGCCCCCGGCCAGCGCCAGGGTGCACTCGCCCTCGCGCAGCGACTGCACCGCCTGGTGCAGCGCGACAAGGGACGACGAGCAGGCCGTGTCGACCGTGACGGCGGGGCCCTGCAGTCCGAGCGCGTACGAGACGCGTCCGGAGACGAGGCTGCCGACGCTGCCGCCCGCGGGGTCGTAGTCGTGGTGGAAGGAGCCGGTGAAGACGCCGGTGCGGGAGTCCTTGAGGGTCTGCGGGTTGATGCCCGCGCTCTCCAGGGCCTGCCAGGACGCCTCCAGCATCAGGCGCTGCTGCGGGTCCATCACGTGCGCCTCGCGCGGGGTGATCCCGAAGAACGCCGGGTCGAAGTCCGCGGCATCGTGCAGGAAGCCGCCGGAGCGGGTGTAGGTCTTGCCGGGGTTTCCCGGTTCGGGGTCGTAGAGCGCGTCGACGTCCCAGCCGCGGTCGGCCGGGAACGCGCCGATCGCGTCCTCTCCCCCGACGACGACGTCCCACAGGTGGTCCGGCGAGGACACCCCGCCGGGCAGCCGGCAGCTCATGCCGACGATCGCCACGGGTTCGGTACGACGGCTTTCGAGCGACTGCAACCGCCCGCGCGTGGCGTGCAGTTCCTCCGAAACCGCCTTGAGGTACTTGAGCAGCTCGTCTTCGGTGGGCATGAACTCACTCTCAGCTCTGGTCGGTGGCGAGGGCGTCGCCGGAGATGGAGATGCCGAGGCTGTTGGTGACGAAGTCGAGGACTTCCGCCGCGGTCGCGGATTCGAGTCCGGCCGGTGCCGGTTCCTCGGTCCGCGGAGGTACGGGCTCACCGTCCGTCCATGGGTCCGCCAGGCCGCGGAAGGCCTCCGCGAGGGCGGTGCGCTGGGCGTCGGTGAGATCGAGGGCGGCCAGGTCGTCCCCGACCCTGGCGAGGTCGGACATGACCCGTTCGTAGCTCGGCTCCTCGGAGCCCCGCGCCGGCGCGGGTGCCGGAGCCGGGGCCAGCCGGCCGAGGAGGTGGTCCACCAGGGCCCGCGGGCTCGGGTGGTCGAACACCGCGGTGGCGCTCAGCTTCACGCCGATACGGCTGTTGATCTTGTTACGGAGCTCGACGGCGGTCAGCGAGTCGAAGCCCAGGTCGCGGAAGGCCCCGTCGGCGGAGATGCCGCGCGGGTCGTCGTGCCCGAGCACCAGGGCGACGTCCTTGAGGACGAGGTCGAGCAGGAGGGCGCCGCGCTGCTCGGGCGGAAGGCCCCGAAGCCTGCTCCCCGTGGACTCGACGGACTCGGCAGGGGCGGGGGACACGCCCGCCGCGGCCCGCCGGTTCGCGACCGGCACCAGCTCCCGCAGGAGCGAGGGCACGGTCTCGGCGGCACGCAGCGCGGCCGTGTCGACGCGGACCGGGACGAGGGTGGGCAGGGCGCCCGACAGGGCCCGGTCGAAGGCGGCGAGGCCTTCCTCCGTGGAGGTGGGCAGCAGTCCCGTACGGGCGATCCTGCCGAGGTCGGCGGCGCCGAGGCCCGCCGTCATTGTGCTGGTCCGCGTCCACATGCCCCAGGCGAGGGAGACGGCGGGGCGGCCGGCCGCGTGCCGCTGTGCGGCGAACGCGTCCAGGTAGGCGTTGGCCGCCGCGTAGTTCGCCTGTCCCGCCGAGCCGAGGACTCCGGCGACCGAGGAGAACACCACGAAGGCCGCCAGGTCCGCGTCGGCGGTCAGCTCGTGCAGCGCACGCACCGCGTCCGCCTTCGGCCGCAGCACGGTCGCGAGCCGCTCCGGGGTCAGGGCCTCGAGGACCCCGTCGTCGAGCACGCCCGCCGTGTGCACCACGGCGGTCAGCGGGTGCTCCCCGGGGATGCGGGCGAGGGCCCGGGCGAGTTGCTCCCGGTCGGCCACGTCGCAGGCCACGGACTCCACCCGTACGCCGTCGTCCAGCAGGTCCTGGGGCGCCTCGCCGCCGCTGCGGCTGAGCAACAGCAGGCTGCGTACGCCGTGTTCGGCGACGAGCCGCCGCAGGACGAGCTGCCCCAGGGTGCCGCTCGCGCCGGTGACGAGGACCGTGCCCGCCGGGTCGAGCGGGCGCGGGACGGTGAGGACCGTCGTGCCGGTGGCGTGCTCCGTGGGCCTTGTGGGTGCGTCCGCGCCCGGGCCGCGGTGGGGCTCGGCCGCCGACCGTATGTCGTGGGCCGTGACCGGCAGCGGGCGCAGCACACCGGCGTCGAACAGGGCGGTGAGCTCGGCGAGTTCGGCTCCTGCCGCGTGCGGTGCGGGGGCGAGGGCGGCCACGAACCGGCCCCCGTCCCCGAGCAGGACGGCGGCCGACGCCTCGGCGCCCGCGCTCCCCTGCGGGTCGAGGACGACGTCGAGGCCCGTCGGCACCTTCTTCGCGATGTCGCCGGGTTCCGGTGCGGCGAGGTGGGCCTCGTCGAGGCCCAGGTCACGCAGGGCCTGCCGGGCGTCGAGCGGCGCGGTGGTGAACACCTCGGCGCCGAGGTGCCGGGCGAGCTGGACCGCCGCGAGGCCGACGTCGCCGGCGCCCCCGTGGATCAGCACCCGCTCCCCCGCCCGCAGTGCGGCCACGTCCGCCAGGGCGTGCCGGGCGGTGCGGAAGGCCGTGACCGCCGCCGCGGCCTCGGCGAAGGACAGGGCCCGCGGCATACGGGCGACCGAGCTGTCCCCCGTGACCGCCGTACGGCCCAGGGCGCCGCCGTCGGGGAAGGTGCCCCAGACCCGGTCGCCCACGGCCACGCCGGTCACCGCCGTACCGGCCTCCGTCACGACACCCGCGCCTGCGGTACCGATGTCCCCGGCGCCGCCGCTCAGGCCGTCAGGGCCCACCCCGGCGGCCCGCATCGAGACGCGGACCTCCTGCGGGCCGACCGGCACGGCGGGCGCCGGAACGAGGGCGAGGGTGTCCCCGTCCGTGCCGAGGCGCCACTCGGGTGCGTCGGGCACGGGCAGGAGGGCCGGGGCGGTGCGGACGAGGCGGGGCGCGTACAACTGCCCGTCGCGAACGGCGACTTGCGGTTCACCGCAGGCGGCGGCCGCGGCGACCACGCCGGATTCGGCGTCGGCGGCCACGCCGGTCTCCACGTCGACGATCAGGAGCCGCCCGGGATGTTCGGCCTGCGCCGACCGCAGCAGGCCCCACACGGCCGCAGTGGCCGGGTCGGGCCGCTCCATGACGGCGCCCCGGGTGACCACCGCGAGCCGCTCGGCACTGTCGGCCGACTCCGCGAGGAAGCGCTGCACGTGCTGGAGCACCTCGGTCAGGCGGGCGTGTACGTCACCGGGTCCGACGTGGACGACGGTGACATCCGAGGCCTCGGGGGCATGCCCCTGGTCCGCGGGAACGGCACGCCAGCGCAGGTGGAGCCCACCGTCCTGGTCCGGCGCCGCGACGGCCGCCCCGGCCGCGGACATCGGCCGCAGGACCAGTGCGTCCACGGTGACGACGGGCTGCCCGGCGGTGTCGACGGCCGCCAGGGACACGGCGCCGTCCCCCGCGGCGGTCAGCCTGACCCGTACCGCGGCCGCGCCGGACGCCTCCATCGTCACGCCCGTCCAGGAGAACGGCAGCAGTGGCTGCGTGCCGTCCGCGCCGGAGAGGGACGGCACGCCGAGGGTGACGGCGTGCAGGGCGGCGTCGAGCAGCGCGGGGTGGATGCCGAACGTGCCGGGCTGTGTGGGGAGTTCGACCTCCGCGTACAGCGCGTCCGCCGTGCGCCAGGCCGTACGGAGGCCCTGGAACACGGGGCCGTACCCGTAGCCGCGCTCGGCCAGGCCGGCGTAGAAGCCGTCGAGCGGTACCGGCTCGGCGTCGGCGGGCGGCCAGGCCCACGCCTGCGCCGCGTGCGGGGACGCCGTGGACAGCGTGCCCATCGCGTGCAGGACGAGCGGCTCGGCGCCGCCGGCCGCGGGGGACGAGGAGTGGACGGTGACGGACCTGCGGCCGGTCCCGTCCGGGGCGCCGACGGCGACCTGGAGGTGCACGGCGGCGTCGGCCGACAGGACCAGGGGCGTCTGGAGCGTCAGTTCCTCGACGAGGGGGCAGCCCACCTCGTCGCCCGCGTGCAGGGCCAGGTCGAGGAAGGCGGTGCCGGGCAGCAGGACCGTCCCGCCCACCGCGTGATCGGCGAGCCAGGGGTGCGCGCCGGGCAGGACCCGGCCGGTGAGGACCGCCTGGCCGTCGGCCAGGTGCACGGCCGCGCCGAGCAGCGGGTGACGGGTTGCGGTCAGGCCCGCGGCCCGGACGCCGGCCGTCGACTCGGACGCGTCCTGCCAGTAGCGCCGGCCCGCGAACGGGTAACCGGGCAGTTCGGTGCGGACCGCGCCGGGCAGCAGGTTCTCCCACCGTACCGGCGTGCCGGTCACGAACGTCTCGGCGAGCGCCCGGGTGAGGGCGAAGGCGTCCGCGCGCCCCGACTTGAGCGTCGCCACGGCGACGTACGCGCCCTCATCGAGGGCCTCGTCGAGGGTGGCCTCCACCATGGGGGTCACCACGGCCTCGGGTCCGACCTCCAGGTAGGCGGTGACCCCCTGGTCGGCCAGGCTCCGCACGCCGTCGGCGAAACGGACGGCGCCGCGGACGTGCTCCACCCAGTACCGCGGGGTGCACAGGCGCTCGGCGTCGACCGGACCGCCGGTGACGTTGGAGACCATGGGGATCCGCGGTTCCCGGAACGTCAGACCGGCGAGCACCTCGGCGAACTCGTCGAGCATCGCGTCCATGCGGTGCGAGTGGAACGCGTGCGACACGGCGAGGCGGCGCACCCGGTGACCGGCCGCCTTGAAGTGCTCGGCGACGGCGACCGCGACGGCCTCGTCGCCCGAGACGACCACGGAGCGGGGCCCGTTGACCGCGGCGATACCGACGGCGTCCGTGAGGGACGCCTCCTCGATGTGGGCCAGGGCCTCCTGCTCGGTGACGGCGACCGCCACCATCGCGCCGCCCTCCGGCAGCGCCTGCATCAGGCGGCCGCGCGCCGCCACGAGGGCGCACGCGTCGGCCAGCGACAGCACGCCCGCCGCGTACGCGGCGGTGATCTCGCCCAGGGAGTGGCCCATGACGTGGCCAGGGGTGACCCCCCAGGTCTTGAGCAGTTCGAGGAGCGCGACCTCCAGCGCGAAGAGTCCGGTCTGGGTGTACATGCTCTGCTGCAGGAGCGGGGCGAGCGGCGAGTCCTCGGGCGCGAACGCGACCTCCCGCAGCGGGTGTTCGGCGTGCCCTTCGAGGTGGGCGTCCACCGCCGCGCACACGGCGTCGAACGCCTCGGCGAAGACCGGGTACCGCTCGTACAGCCCACGGCCCATGCCGGGCCGCTGCGAGCCCTGGCCGGAGAAGACGAAGGCGAGCCCGCCCGCGCCGGCGGCGGGGACGGCTCCGGTCACGACGGCCGGGGCGTCCTCGCCGTGCGCGAGGGCGGTCAGCGCCTCGGTGAGCTCCTCGCGTCCGGTGCCCAGGACCACGGCCCGGTGCTCCATCAGCGCCCGGCCTGCGGCCAGGGTGTAGCCGATGTCGCGCGGGTCGGTGGCGGGGTCGTCGGTGATCCGCGCGAGCAGGCGTCCGGCCTGCCGCAGCACTCCCGCGGGAGTCTTCGCCGACAGGGTCCAGGGGATCATCGGCGCTTGCGGGGCCGGGTCCGGGGCCGGGGCGTCGTCCTCGGCCGGCGCCTCCAGGATCACGTGCGCGTTCGTGCCGCTGATGCCGAAGGACGACACCGCCGAACGGCGCGGCCGGGCGAGCTCCGGCCACTCGCGGTGCGAGGTCAGCAGGCTGACGGCGCCGGAGTCCCAGTCGACGTGGTGGGAGGGGGTGTCGGCGTGCAGGGTGCGCGGCATGACGCCGTTGCGCATCGCGTAGACCATCTTGATGATGCCCGCGACGCCCGCCGCCGCCTGGCTGTGCCCGATGTTGGACTTGATGGAGCCGAGCCACAACGGCCGCTCCTCGTCGCGGCCTTGGCCGTACGTGGCAAGGAGCGCCTGCGCCTCGATCGGGTCGCCCAACGAGGTGCCCGTGCCGTGCGCCTCGACGACGTCGACATCCGCCGGCGTCAGCCGCGCACTGGCCAGGGCGTCACGGATGACCCGCTGCTGCGAGGGCCCGTTCGGCGCGGTCATGCCGTTACTGCCGCCGTCCTGGTTCACCGCGGAGCCGCGTACGACCGCGAGGACCTGATGGCCGTTGCGCCGCGCGTCGGAGAGCCGCTCGACCACCAGCAGGCCGACGCCCTCCGACCAGCCCGCGCCGTCCGCGTCGTCGGAGAACGCCTTGCAGCGGCCGTCGACGGACATGGCCCGCTGGCGCGAGAACTCCACGAACGTCGTCGGCGTCGACATCACCGTGACACCACCCGCGAGCGCCAGGGTGCACTCGCCGTTGCGCAGCGCCTGGGCCGCGAGGTGGAGGGCGACCAGCGAGGACGAGCAGGCCGTGTCGATCGTCATCGCCGGGCCTTCCAGGCCCAGTTGGTACGAGATGCGGCCGGACGCCACGCTCGACGAGCTGCCGAGCATGCGGAAGCCGTCCATGCCCTCGATCGGCTCGTGCAGCGGCGGTCCGTACTCCGCGGGCATGAGCCCGGTGAAGACGCCGGTCCTGCTGCCGCGCAGCGAGGTCGGGTCGACGCCGCCGCGCTCCAGGGCCTCCCACGCGGTCTCCAGGAGCAGCCGCTGCTGTGGGTCCATGGCGACCGCCTCACGCGGGCTGATACCGAAGAACTCGGGCTCGAACACCGCGGCGTCGTGCAGGAATCCACCGCGTCGCGTGTACGTCTTGCCCGCCCGGTCGGGGTCCGGGTCGTAGAGGTCCGCGATGTCCCATCCGCGGTCGGCGGGGAACTCGGTGATCGCGTCGACGCCGTCCAGGGTCGCCTGCCACAGCTCCTGCGGCGACCGGATGCCGCCCGGGTAGCGGCAGGCCATGCCGACGATGACGATCGGGTCGTCGTCGGTGGCCGTCGTGGCCTTGACCTGCGCGGGAGCGGCCGGGGCGGCGTCGGCGCCCTGGATCTGCTCCTTCAGGTAGCCGACGAGGGCGCTCGACGTCGGGTAGTCGAAGACCAGCGTCGAGGGCAGCCGCAGACCGGTCGCCGCCTGCAGCCGCTGCCGCAGCTCAAGGCCCGTCAGCGAGTCGAAGCCCAGATCGCGGAAGGCACGGTCCGCGTCCACCGAGGCGGCCGAACCGTGGCCGAGGACCAAGGAGACCTGGGTGCCGACCAGTTCGAGCAGGGCGGCCGTACGTTCCGTATCGCCCAGAGCCGCCATGTCGGCGCTCCACGACGAGGACCGGGCGGCCCCGACGGCAGCCGCGGCACGGCGTGCGGGCGCGCGGACCAGGGACTTGAAGACGGCGGGCAGGCTGTTCCGCGCCGCCTGGTTGCGCAGCGCGGGCAGGTCCAGACGGGCCGGGAAGAGGGTCGCGCGGTCGGCGGCGAGTGCGGCGTCGAAGAGGGCGAGGCCCTGCTCGGCCGACATGGGGGCGAGCCCGCCCCGGGTCAGCCGGGCGAGGTCGGCGTCGTCCAGGTGCGCGGTCATCGCGCTGTCGCTGGTCCACAGACCCCACGCCAGCGACGTGGCGGCAAGCCCTTCGGCCCGGCGCGCGTGCGCCAGCGCGTCCAAGTAGGCGTTGGCGGCGGCGTAGTTGCCCTGCCCGGCCGTGCCCATCACCCCGGCGGCGGACGAGAACAGGACGAAGGCGGCCAGGTCGGCGTCGCGCGTCAACTCGTCCAGGTGCCGGGCGCCGTCGACCTTCGGGCGCATCACCGTGTGGAGACGATCGGGGGTCAGCGCGGTCAGGACGCCGTCGTCGAGGACGCCGGCGGCGTGGATGACGGCGGTCAGCGGATGCTCGGCGGGGATGCCCGCCAGCGCCAGCGCGAGTGCGTCCCGGTCGGCGACGTCACAGGCCGCGAAGGCCACCGACGCCCCGGCCTCCGTCAGCTCGGCGACCAGCCCCTCCGAGCCCACATCGCCCCGACGGCTCACCAACAGCAGATGCCGCACGCCGTACTCGGCCACCAAGTGCCGGGCCACCAACTGCCCCAGGGCGCCACCGGCACCCGTGATCAGGACCGTCCCGTCGGGCTTCCAGTCCGGAGCGGGGGCCGTGTCCGCGGCCACGGCGGCCAGGCGCGGTACGAGCAACTTGCCGTTCCGCAGCGCCACTTGGGGCTCACCGGAAGCCAGGGCGAGCGCCACGGCCTGATCCGGGTCCGCGTCCACGTCCGCGTCCGTGTCCGCGTCCGTGTCGACGGCCACGATGCGTCCGGGATGCTCGGCCTGCGCGGAACGCAGCAGGCCCCAGACGGCCGCGGTGGCGGGATCGGGCTCCGCCGTGACGGCGCCGCGGGTGACGACGACGAGCCGCGCCTCACCACTCCCCGACGCCTCGCCTGCCGTCTCCTCGTCAACTGCCTCCGCGTCCCCCGCGTCCGCCGCCTCCGCGAGGAAGCGCTGCACCGACGCAAGGACCTCGGCGACCGCCGTACGGACGTCCCCGCCCGGCTCGACACGCTCGATCACGACCCCCGACGGCACGCCGTCGGAGCCGTCCGGCACCGGCACGTCCGACCACCGCACCTCGAACAACGGGTCGGCGGCCACTGCGGACCCGAGCTGCTCCTGCGACATCGACTGCAACCGCAGCTCGTCGACGGTCACCACCGGCTGCCCGGCACCGTCGAACACCGCCACGCGTACGGCCCCGTCACCGCGCGGCGACAGGTGCACCCGCACGACGGACGCGCCCACCGAGTGCAGCCGCACGCCGTTCCAGGAGAACGGCACCTTCATGTCACCCGACGGCAGCGGATGCAGTGCAGCGTCGAGGAGGGCCGGGTGCACCCCGAAAGTGTCAGTTTCAAGGGCCAGTTGGACCTCGGCGAACATCTCGTCGCCCACCCGCCACAGCGCGCGCAGGCCGCGGAAGGCGGGCCCGTACCCGTACCCGAGACCGGCGAGCAGCTCGTACGCGTCGGAGGCATCCACCCGCTGACCACCGGCGGGCGGCCAGGCCCCGTCCAGGCGCTCCTCGGCCCCGACCCCGGCGGGAGCGGTCTCGGCCAGCACGCCGACGGCGTGCCGGACCCACTCCACCCCGGCGCCGACACCCGCTCCGGCGTCGCCGTCCTGAGCGTGCGAGTGCACGGTGACCGACCGGCGCCCGGTCTCATCCGGAGCCCCCACCGTCACCTGCACGGCCACCGACGCATCGGGCGACAGCACGAGCGGCCGCTCCAGCGTCAGCTCCTCCAGCATCTCGCAGCCGACCTCGTCGCCCGCCCGGAGCGCCATCTCGACGAAGGCGGTGCCGGGAAGCAGGACCGTGCCGAAGACAGCGTGGTCCTCCAGCCACGGGTGGATGGCGCGGGATATGCGGCCGGTGAGCACGACGTCGTCGCCACCGGCGAGACGTACGGCCGCGCCGAGCAGCGGGTGCCCGGCCGGGTGCAGGCCGAGCCCGGCCGCGTCCACCGCCGAACGGCCCGCAGGCAGCCAGTGACGCCGCCGCTGGAAGGCATACGTGGGCAGCTCCACGAGCCGCCCACCGCTCACCCACGACGACCAGTCCACATCGACACCGGCGACGAACACCTCGGCGAGACTGTGCAGCAAACGGGCCCGCTCGCCCTCACGGCGGCGCAGGGTGCCCACCGCCGTCACACCGCCCGTGCCCACGCCTTCGGCGGCCTGGGTCACCGCGCCGACGAGGACGGGGTGCGGGCTGGACTCGACGAAGACGCGGTGCCCGGCCTCCAGGAGCTTGTGCAGGGCGGCGTCGAAGCGGACGGTCTGGCGCAGGTTGGTGAACCAGTACTCCGCGTCCATCACGGAGGTGTCGATCAGGTCCCCTGTCACCGTCGAATACAGCGGGACCTGGCCGCTGCGGGGCTTGATCTCCGCCAGTACGTCGAGGAGTTCGGCCTTGAGGTCCTCGACCTGCGGCGAGTGCGAGGCGTAATCCACCGCGATCCGCCGGGCCTGGACCCCATCGGCCTCACACCCGGCGATCAGCGCGTCCAGCTCGTCCGGCGCACCGGAGACGACGACCTGCTCCGGGCCATTGACGACCGCGATCTGCAGCCCGTCCGTCAACCGCCCCACCACCTGCGCCTCAGGCGCAAGCACGGACACCATGCCACCGCGCCCCGACAGCTTCAGGATCGCGCGGCTGCGAAGCGCCACCACCCGCGCCGCGTCGTCGAGGGACAGCGCCCCGGCCACACACGCCGCCGCGATCTCCCCCTGGGAGTGACCGACGACCGCAGCGGGCTTCACGCCCAGCGACCGCCACAACTCCGCCAACGACACCATCACCGCGAACAGAACCGGCTGCACCACATCAACGCGACGCAGCACCTCCTCGTCCCCGTCACGCACCACATCCAGCAACGACCAGCCATCCACAGACGACTCAAGAGCCGCCGCACACTCACCCATCCGCGACGCGAACACCGGCGAGAACTCCAGGAGTTCACGCGCCATGCCCACCCACTGCGAACCCTGACCCGGGAACACGAACACCACACCAGCGGAGGAGACAGCACGCCCCGCAACGACATCCGTCGCGTCCCGCCCGGCGGCCAACTCCCCTACCGCGCCTGCCAGTTCCGCGCCGCTGCCCCCAAGAACAACCGCCCGGTGTTCCAGCACCGCCCGCCCGGAAGCCAGCGTGAACCCGATATCGCGGGGGTCCAGATCGGCACCCTCGCCGACCCTCGCCAGCAACCGCCCCGCCTGCTCCGCAAGGGCCGCCTCACTGCGCGCCGACAACACCCACGGAACCACCGGCGCATCCACCACGGCAGGCGCATCCGGCACCTCAAGCACATCGGGCGCCACGGCCTCGGCCTCGGGCGCCGCCTCCAGGATCACGTGCGCGTTCGTGCCGCCGATGCCGAAGGACGACACACCGGACCTACGGGGCCGCTCGTTCTCCGGCCACGGCTGGTTTTCTGTCAGGAGTCTGACCTGGCCCGACGTCCAGTCGACGTGGTGGGAGGGGGTGTCGGCGTGCAGGGTGCGCGGCATGACGCCGTACCGCATCGCCTGCACCATCTTGATGATCCCCGCGACACCCGCCGCCGCCTGTGCGTGACCGATGTTGGACTTCACCGAACCCAGCCACAACGGCCGGTCCTCATCCCGCCCCTGCCCGTACGTGGCAAGCAGCGCCTGCGCCTCGATCGGGTCGCCCAACGACGTACCCGTACCGTGCGCCTCCACCACGTCGACATCCGCCGACGACAACCGCGCACTGGCCAGCGCATCCCGGATCACCCGCTGCTGCGAAGGACCATTCGGCGCCGTCAGACCATTACTGCCACCGTCCTGGTTCACCGCGGAACCCCGCACGACCGCAAGCACCTGGTGGCCGTTGCGCCGCGCGTCCGACAGGCGCTCGACCACCAGCAGGCCGACACCTTCCGACCAGCCCGCGCCGTCCGCGTCATCGGAGAACGCCTTGCAGCGGCCGTCCACCGACATTCCTCGCTGGCGCGAGAACTCCACGAACGTCGTCGGCGTCGACATCACCGTCACACCACCCGCGAGCGCCAGGGTGCACTCGCCGTTGCGCAGTGCCTGCGCCGCCAGATGGAGCGCCACCAGTGACGACGAGCAGGCCGTGTCGACCGTCATCGCCGGGCCCTCCAGGCCCAGCTGGTACGAGATGCGGCCCGACGCGACGCCACCGCTGTTGCCGGTGATCATCAGGCCCTCGACATCCTCGGGCGCCTCGCCGAGCCAGGACCCGTAGTCGTGGTACATCAGTCCGGTGAAGACGCCGGTCCTGCTGCCGCGCAGCGAGGTCGGGTCGACGCCGCTCCGCTCCAGGGCCTCCCACGCGGTCTCCAGGAGCAGCCGCTGCTGCGGGTCCATCGCCGCCGCCTCGCGCGGACTGATCCCGAAGAACTCCGCGTCGAAGTCACCTGCGCCGACGAGGAATCCGCCGCGCCGGGAGTAGCTCGTGCCGACGTGGCTCGGGTCGGGGTCGTACAGGTTCGCCAGGTCCCAGCCGCGGTCCTCCGGGAACTCGGTGATCGCGTCGACGCCGTCCAGAGTCGCCTGCCACAGCGCCTGGGGCGAGTCGATCCCGTCGGGCAGCCGGCAAGCCATGCCGACGATGACGATCGGGTCGTCGTCGGCGGCCGTCGCGGCCCTGACCTGCGCGGGAGCGGCCGGGGCGGCGTCGGTGCCCTGGACCTGCTCTGCCAGGTAGGCGGCGAGGGCGCTCGACGTCGGGTAGTCGAAGACCAGCGTCGAGGGCAGCCGCAGACCGGTCGCCGCCTGCAGCCGCTGCCGCAGTTCAAGGCCCGTCAGCGAGTCGAAGCCCAGATCGCGGAAGGCACGGTCCGCGTCGACCGACGAGGACGCACCGTGGCCGAGCACCAAGGAGACCTGGGCGCCGACCAGTTCGAGCAGCGCGGCCGTACGTTCTGCCGCATCCAGAGCTGCCATCCGGCCGGACCACGAGGAGGCTTCCTCCGCCGTGGGCGCCGCCGCGCGGCGTGCGGGCGCGCGGACCAGGGACTTGAACACGGCAGGCAGGCTGTCCCGCGCCGCCTGCCGGCGCAGCGCGGGCAGGTCGAAGCGGGCCGGGACGATGGTCGCCCGGTCGGCCGCGAGGGCCGCGTCGAACAACGCGAGGCCCTGGGCCGTCGTCATCGTCCCCAGGCCGCTGCGCGAGAGACGGGCGAGGTCGGCGTCGTCCAGGTGCGCGGTCATCGCGCTGTCACTGGTCCACAGACCCCACGCCAGCGACGTGGCCGCGAGCCCCTCCGCCCGGCGCGACTGGGCCAGGGCGTCGAGGTAGGCGTTGGCGGCGGCGTAATTGCCCTGTCCGGCTGTGCCCATCACCCCGGCGGCGGACGAGAACAGGACGAAGGCGGCCAGGTCGGCGTCGCGCGTCAACTCGTCCAGGAGCCGGGCACCGTCGACCTTCGGGCGCATCACCGTGTCGACCCGCTCGCGCGTCAGCGCCGTCACCACACCGTCGTCGAGCACACCCGCGGCGTGGATGACGGCGGTCAGCGGGTGCTCGACGGGGATGCCCGCCAGTGCCTCCGCGAGTGCGTCCCGGTCGGCGACGTCACAGGCCGCGAAGACCACCGACGCCCCGGCCCCCGTCAGCTCCGCGACCAGCTCTTCCGAACCCGCACCGCCCCGACGGCTCACCAACAGCAAATGCCGCACGCCGTACTCGGCCACCAGGTGCCGGGCCACCAACTGCCCCAGGGCACCACCGGCACCCGTGATCAGGACCGTCCCGTCCGGCCGCCAGTTCACGGCAGCCGGTGCGTCCGGGGTGTGCGTCACCAGCCGGGGCGCGCTCAACTTTCCGTCCCCGTAAGCCACTTGTGGCTCACCCGAAGCCAGCGCCGACACGACGGCCGACTCGATAGCCGCCTCGTCGTCCTCATCGACAGACACGTCGACGGCCACGACGCGCCCCGGATGCTCGGCCTGCACCGAACGCAGCAGCCCCCACACCGCGGCCGTCGCGGGGTCCGGCGTACCCGTCAGGCCGCCCCGCGTGACCACCGCGAGACGCGCCTCCTCGCGGTCCGCCGACTCGGCCAGGAACCCCTGCACCAGCTCAAGAACCTCGACCACCCGGGTACGGGCGTCACCACCCGGCTCGACGCGCTCGACCACGACCTCCGACGGCACACCGCCGGAACCGCCGAAGCCACCGGACCCGCCCGGTACCGGCACATCCGTCCACCGCACCTCGAACAGCGGGTCCCCGCCGGTCACGGCCGAACCGAGCTGCTCCTGCGACATCCGCTGCAGCCGCAGCTCGTCCACCGTCACCACGGGCAGCCCGGCGCCGTCGAACGCCGCGAGCCGCACGGCACCGTCGCCGCCCCGCGTCAACCGCACCCGCAGCGCCGACGCGCCCACCGAGTGCAGCCGCACGCCGTTCCAGGAGAACGGCACCCACAGTTCGCCGTTGAGCAGCGGATGCAGCGCGGCGTCGAGCAGAGCCGGGTGCACGCCGAACTCATCAACATCGGTCGGCAATTGGACCTCGGCGAACATCTCGTCGCCCGCCCGCCACGCCGCGCGGAGGCCCCGGAACACGGGCCCGTACCCGTATCCCACCCCCGCCAGCAGCTCGTACGCCTCCGCGACATCCACGCGCTCGGCACCGACGGGCGGCCACGCGCCCTCAAGGCGCTCCTCGGCGGCCACGGGCCCGGCGTCGGCCAGCACACCGACGGCGTGCCGGACCCACTCCGCCCCAGCACCGACACCGACACCGACATCGGCATCGGCGTCCTGGACCCGCGAGTGCACGGAGACCGCCCGGCGCCCGGAGCCGTCCGGCCCCTCCACCGACACCTGTACCGCCACCGACACGTCGGGCGACAGCACGAGCGGCCGCTCCAGCGTCAGCTCCTCCAGCACCTCGCAGCCGACCTCGCCACCGGCGTGCAGCGCCAGCTCGACGAAGGCGGTACCGGGGAGGATGACCGTGCCGTAGACGGCGTGGTCCTCCAGCCAGGGGTACGTGTGCGTCGACAGCTGACCGGTGAGGACGAGGCCCTCCTGCGGCGCCAGGCGTACGGCCGCACCGAGCAGCGGATGTCCCGACGCGTGCAGGCCGAGCCCGGCCGCGTCCACCGCCGAACGGCCCGCAGGCAGCCAGTGACGCCGCCGCTGGAAGGCATACGTCGGCAGCTCCACGAGCCGCCCACCGCACACCCACGACGACCAGTCGACATCGACCCCGGCGACGAACACCTCGGCGAGACTGTGCAGCAAACGGGCCCGCTCGCCCTCACGGCGGCGCAGGGTGCCCACCGCCGTCACACCGGCCGTGCCCACGCCTTCGGCGGCCTGGGTCACCGCGCCCACGAGCACCGGGTGCGGGCTGGACTCGACGAAGACCTGATGCCCCGCCGCCAGCAACGCATCCAGGGCGGCGTCGAAGCGCACAGTCTGCCGCAGGTTGGTGAACCAGTACTCCGCATCCATCACAGAGGTGTCGATCACGTCACCCGACACCGTTGAATACAGGGGCACTTGACCCGTGCGCGGCTTGATCTCCGCCAGTACGTCGAGCAGCTCGGCCTTGAGATCCTCGACCTGCGGCGAATGCGAGGCGTAATCCACCGCGATCCGCCGGGCCTGAACCCCATCGGCCTCACACCCGGCGACCAGCGCGTCCAGCTCGTCCGGCGCGCCCGAGACGACGACCTGCTCCGGGCCATTGACGACCGCGATCTGCAACCCGTCCGTCAGCCGCCCCACCACCTGCGCCTCAGGCGCAAGCACGGACACCATGCCACCGCGCCCCGACAGCCTCAGGATCGCCCGGCTGCGAAGCGCCACCACCCGCGCCGCATCATCCAGAGACAGCGCCCCGGCCACACACGCCGCCGCGATCTCCCCCTGCGAATGCCCGACGACCGCAGCAGGCTTCACACCCAGCGACCGCCACAACTCCGCCAGCGACACCATCACCGCGAACAGGACCGGCTGCACCACATCGACCCGACGCAGCGCCTCCTCGTCCCCGTCACGCACCACGTCCAGCAACGACCAGCCATCCACATACGACTCAAGAGCCGCCGCACACTCACCCATCCGCGACGCGAACACCGGCGAAAACTCCAGCAACTCCCGCGCCATCCCGACCCACTGCGAACCCTGACCCGGGAACACGAACACCACACCAGCAGAGGGCACCGCACGCCCCTCGACCACGCCCGAAGCGGCGCGTCCGGCCGCCAACTCGGCCAGCTCAGACGTCAGTTCATCGACATCACCGCCGAGCACGACCGCCCGATGCTCCAGCACCGCCCGCCCGGAAGCCAGCGTGAACCCGACGTCCCGGCGGTCCAGCTCGGAGTCCTCCCCGACCCTCGCCAGCAACCGCCCCGCCTGCTCCGCAAGGGCCGCCTCACTGCGCGCCGACAACACCCACGGAACCACCGGCGCATCCACCACGGCAGGCGCGTTCGGCACCTCAAGCACATCAGGCGCCGCAGCCTCGGCCTCGGGTGCCGCCTCCAGGATCACGTGCGCGTTCGTCCCGCTGATGCCGAAGGACGACACCGCCGAACGGCGCGGCCGCGCGAGCTCCGACCACTCCTGCTGCTCGGTCAGGACGCTGACGGCGCCGGACTCCCAGTCGACGTGGCGCGACGGCGTGGAGACGTTCAGCGAGCGCGGCATGACGCCGTGCCGCATCGCCTGCACCATCTTGATGACACCGGCGACGCCCGCGGCGGCCTGCGTGTGACCGATGTTGGACTTCACCGAACCCAGCCACAACGGCCGGTCCTCATCCCGCCCCTGCCCGTACGTGGCAAGGAGCGCCTGCGCCTCGATCGGGTCGCCCAACGACGTACCCGTACCGTGCGCCTCGACCACGTCGACGTCCGCCGACGACAGCCGCGCACTGGCCAGCGCATCCCGGATCACCCGCTGCTGCGAAGGACCATTCGGCGCCGTCAGACCATTACTGCCACCGTCCTGGTTCACCGCGGAACCCCGTACCACCGCAAGCACCGGGTGGCCGCGCCTCTGCGCCTCGGAGAGCCGCTCGACCACGATCATGCCGACGCCCTCGGCCCAGCCCGTGCCGTCCGCGTCGTCGGAGAACGGCTTGCAGCGGCCGTCGGCGGCGAGGCCGCGCTGGCGGGAGAACTCGACGAACATGCCGGGGGTGGACAGCACCGTCACACCGCCGGCGAGGGCGAGCGAGCACTCGCCGTTGCGCAGCGCCTGCACCGCGAGGTGGAGGGCGACCAGCGAGGACGAGCAGGCCGTGTCGACCGTCATCGCCGGGCCTTCCAGGCCCAGTTGGTACGAGATGCGGCCCGACGCCACACTGGAGGTGTTGCCGGTGAGCCGGAAGCCCTCGGTGCCGTCGACGGGGGCGTCCAGGTGTGGCCCGTACTCCATGTTCGTGGCGCCGACGAACACGCCGGTCCTGGTGCCGCGCAGCGAGGCCGGGTCGACGCCGCCGCGCTCCAGGGCCTCCCACGCGGTCTCCAGGAGCAGCCGCTGCTGCGGGTCCATCGCCGCCGCCTCGCGCGGACTGATCCCGAAGAACTCCGCGTCGAAGTCACCGGCCCCGGCCAGGAATCCGCCGCGGCGCGCGTAGGTCGTGCCGGGGTGGTCGGGGTCCGGGTCGTACAGGCTCGCCAGGTCCCAGCCGCGGTCGGTGGGAAAGTCGGAGGTGGCGTCCACGCCGTCGACGAGCGCCTGCCACAGCTCCTGCGGCGAGTCGATCCCGCCGGGCAGGTGGCAGGCCATGCCGACGATGGCGATGGGGTCGTCGTCGGTGGCGGACGTCGCGGGGGCGGCGGCCGGGGTGTCGTCCGCGGCCTCCAGGACGCCGAGGATCTGGGCGTGCAGATGCGCGGCGAGGGCGCTCAGCGTCGGGTAGTCGAAGAGGATGCTCGCGGGCATCCGCAGGCCGGTGGCGGAGACGAGACGGTTGCGCAGACGCACCGAGAGAACGGAGTCCAGGCCCAGGTCGCGGAAGGTCGCGTCGGGGTCGACGGCGGTGGTGCCGGTGGTCTCCGCCATGTGGTCGGCGAGCCAGCGGACGAGGAATCCGTCCGGTTCGCTGCGGATGCGGTCGCGCAGGGCGAGGGTCGCGGAGCTCAGGTGCTGCTCGGCCTCGGGGGCGGCCGGGCGTTCGTCGAGCCAGTAGCGGCTGCGCTGGAAGGCGTAGGTGGGCAGGTCGACGGTGCGGGCCTCGCCGATCGCCTCTTCCCAGTCGACGGGGACCCCGGTGGTCCATGCCTCGGCGAGACCGGCGAGCAGCGCCTCCGGCTCGGGGCGGTCGCGGTGCTGCAGCGCGACCGCGAGGTCCGTCTCGGTGGTCGGCACGAGCGGAGTCAGCACGCTGCCCGGGCCGAGTTCGACGAACCGGGTCACGCCCTGTTCGCGGCAGGCGGCGATCGCGTCGTGGAAGCGGACGGTGGCGCTGAGGTGGCCGACCCAGTACTCCTCGGTCAGGTCGGCGCCGGTCCGCCCGGTGACGGTGGAGACGATGGGGATGCCGGGTTCGGAGACGGCGAGGCCGCGGATCCTGCGGGCGAACTCGTCGAGCATGGGGGCCATCAGCGGCGAGTGGGCGGCGTTCTGGACCCGGAGCCGGTTCGTGCGGTGGCCGCGGGCACGGAATTCGTCCGCGATACGGGTGACGGCCTCGTCGGCGCCGGAGATCACGACGGCCTGCGGGCCGTTGACGACACCGACCGAGACGTCGTCGACGCCGTCGAGCGCCGCGAGCAGCTCCTCCTCGGCCGCCTCGACCGCGATCATGGCGCCGCCGGGCGGCAGTTGCTCCATCAGCTCGCCGCGCGCGGCCACGAGGGCGGCCGCGTGGGCCAGGGGCAGCGCCCCGGACACATGGGCGGCGACGATCTCGCCGAACGAGTGGCCGACGAGCAGATCGGGCTCGACGCCCCAGGAGGTGACCAGGCGGTGGAGGGCCACCTGGAAGGCGAACAGGGCGGGCTGCATGTAGCGCATGCCGTCGAGGGCTTCGGCCGCGGCCTCGTCGTCGAGGTCACCGAGGAGGACGGCGCGCAGGTCGAGGCCGGGCACGAAGTGGTCGAGCACCTCGTCGAGGGCCTCGGCGAACACCGGGTACGTCTCGTACAGTTCGCGGCCCATGCCGACGCGGTGGGACCCGACGCCGGAGAACAGGAAGGCCGTACGGCCTTCCGTGGCCACGCCGTTGACCGCTTCGTCGTGCAGGCGGGCGAGGCTCGCGGTGAGTTCGTCCCGGTCCTTGCCGATGACCACGGCACGGTGCTCGAAGGCGGAGCGGCCGACTGCCAACGACCGTGCTACGGCCGCGTGGTCGGCGTCCGGCTGCGCCTCGATGTGACTGAGCAGCCGGGCGGCCTGCGCGTCCAGGGCGCGGCCGGTGCGGGCGGAGAGCACCCACGGCAGGGGGCGGGTGGTCGTGGGGCGCCCGGCCGGGAGGTCGGGGTGGTGTCCGGTGTACGGGCCTTCGGCGAGGACGACGTGGCAGTTGGTGCCGCCGACGCCGAAGGAGCTGACGCCCGCGACGAGCGGTGCGTCGGGCGCGGGCCAGGCGGTCGGCTCGGTCTGCACCCGGAGGTTCAGCTCGGTCAGCGGGATCGCCGGGTTGGGGGTGGTGAAGTGCAGGCTGGCCGGGATTCGGCGGTGGCGCAGGGACAGCGCGGTCTTGACCAGGCCGACGATGCCTGCGGCGGCCTCCAGGTGGCCGATGTTCGTCTTCACCGAGCCCACCCGCAGCGGGGCGCGGTCCGCTGCGCCGCGGGCGATGACGTCGGAGACCGCGGCGGCCTCCACCGGGTCGCCCACCGGGGTGCCGGTGCCGTGGAGTTCGACGTACTGGACGGCTTCGGGGCCGACCCCGGCGTCCGCGTAGGCGCGGCGCAGGACGTCGCGCTGGCCGTCGACGTCGGGGTCGGTGAGCCGCTCGCCGCCGCCGTCGTTGTTCACGGCGCTGCCCTGGATGACGCAGTAGACCGGGTCGCCGTCGGCGATCGCCCGCGCGAGCGGCTTGAGCAGGACCACTCCCCCGCCCTCACCGCGTACGAACCCGTCGGCGCTCTCGTCGAAGGCGGCGCAGCGCCCCTTGGCGGACAGCGCGCCGAGGCCGGCCGTGGCCCGCATGCTCTCCGGCGAGAGGATCAGGCTGACGCCACCGGCGAAGGCGAGGTCGGAGTCGCCGCTGCGCAGGCTCTCGCAGGCCAGGTGGACGGCGACGAGCGACGAGGCCTGCGCCGCGTCGACGGCGAGGCTGGGGCCCCGCAGGCCGAGGGTCCAGGAGACGCGGTTGGCGACGATGGCGCGGTGCCGGCCCGTGAAGTCGTGCAGCTCGCCGCGGCCCGGCCCGGTGTCGCGGGCGGCGAGGGTGGCGTAGTCGTCGGAGGAGACACCCACGAAGACTCCGGTGCGGGAGCCGTGCAGCCGGTCGTCGCGGACGCCGGCGTCCTCCATCGCCTCCCAGACCAGCTCCAGGGCGAGCCGCTGCTGCGGGTCCATCGCGGCGGCCTCTTCGGGCGTCACGCCGAAGAAGGCGGCGTCGAAGGCGGCGACCTCGTCGAGGAAGCCACCACGCCAGGACCGGCTGCCCGCGCCGCGCTCCGACGGCCACGGCGAGACCGCGTCGGTCCCCTCCGACAGCAGGCGCCAGAACTCGGCCGGGGTCGACGCCGAGGGGACCCGACAGGAGACCCCGATCACTGCGATGGCGGTGTCGTGGGCCCCGCCGATCCCCTGGTCACCTGACATGGATGGCTTCATATGGGGAGTATCTGTTTCCGACCCGGGGCAGGACTTCGGCCAGAGGGTGGGGCTCGGCTGCCGGGCTTCGGTGCAGGAACCGGCCACCGGAACCAGGACTTTCGTCCAGGTAGGGTGCCCGAACTCCCCAGCCCTTCGGGCACGGTTCGCACCCCGTACACCTGGCAGGCCTCCTCCATGACGAAGGGGGCGTGCGGACGGCCCGAAGCCGCCCGCACACCCCCACTCGCCACGCAGTCACGCAGTCACGCCACCGTGCCACTCACCACGCGGTCACGCGGTCACGCTGCCGTGCCGCAGCGCCACCGCACCGCCCCGCTGCCTCACATCGCGGCGGCCGACGCGATCAGTTGGGCCCGGGACGCCACGTGCGCCTTGGCGAGGACGTTCGAGACGTGAAACTTGATCGTCTTCTCGCTCAGTCCCAGCCGCCGGGCGATCTCTTTGTTGGCCATGCCCCGTCGCACCAGTTGGAGCACCTCCGACTCCCGCGAGGTCAGCGGCGTGTGCGTGGGCACGGCCGACAGGTGCCGCGGCAGCGTGGCCCGCATGACCGTGAGCAGCGCCCCGCTCAGACCGGTCGAGACGTAGCCGGTGCCGTCGCTCGCCCGGCGGACCGCCTCCACCAGCTCCTCCTCGGGGTCGTCGCAGTGGACGAGGGCACGCACATCGGCCTGCGTGCAGCGCATCCAGCGCGTGGCGATCTCCGCGTCCGCCACGACGACCACGGCGGTGCCGATGCCGCTGAGCTCCTGGACGTGGGCGATCTGCGACCGTCCTTCGAGAACCACCACATCCGGTGTGAGTGATTCCGCCGCCGAGAGCAGTTCGACGATATCTCCGGCCTCACCGACCACGGTGAGAGCGGCGTCCTGCTCAAGTGCCACGCGAATACCAAGGCGCGCATATGGGTGAGGATCACATACAACAACTCGTGCCTGATTTAAACTCTGCAAACCGAACGCCCCCTGCTGGTTTATCCACTCTCTTGCCATGTGGAATTCACACAGGGGCGAAGAACGCATGCCGATACGCCATCACCGAGACTCGGACTCATGTCGGCGCATCCGTGCCGATCGAATCAAATCCGCCGGACCGGCGAACGCCGTACGAATCCGGACGTGAATGGACAGCATGGCAGCACTCGACCACGTCGCGAAATGCCCATACTGACGGGTAACAGAGCCCCGTCCAGCCCGGCGCCCGCCGGGAAAGGCCCGGCGGGTTTCCGGACCCGAGGCCCCGGACCCGGGAACCCGGGCCCGAGAACGACCCGGGTTCCGCGATGAGAATCGAAACGCAGCGCACTTCCCCCGTGTGCCGCGCCGTTCCTACGTCGTCACGTGCGTCGCCGCCTCGGGCGTCACGTGTGTCGTCCCGTCCGCCGCCCCGTCGTCCGGCGCGATCTCGATCGCACCCACCGGACACATCTGCGCGGCCACCTCGACGGGCTCGTACAGGTCCTCGGGCGGCTCGACGACGTGCAGCCGCACCAGGCCGTCCTCGTCGTCCTGGTCGAACACCTCCGGGACGTTCATGACGCAGTTCCCGGACCCCACGCACAGATCCCTGTTCACCGTGATGCGCATGGTCACCACGTCACCGGGAGCTCGGCCACGCCGAACGTCACCGCCATGGGACGCTGCGGGACGTCGGCGAGGGACAGCTCGGACCGCAGCTCCGGGAAGCGACGGGCCAGCTCGACGAGGGCGATCCGCAGCTCGGCCCGGGCCAGCGGCTGGCCGATGCACTGGTGCAGGCCGAAGCCGAACGCCATGTGCCGGTGCGCCTCCCGCCGCTTCGGGTCGAACTCGTCCGGATCGGCGAAGACCCCGCCGTCCCGGTTGGACATCGCCAGCATCGCCACGACGCCCTCGCCCGCCCGGATCTTCTGACCGCCGATCTCCGTGTCCTCCATGGCCAGCCGGGGCAGGCCGGTGCGCACGACGGTGAGGTAGCGGAGCAGTTCCTCGACCATGCCCGGGGCCAGATCGGGGTCCTCCCGCAGGGCCGCGAGCTGCTCGGGGTGCTCCAGGAGCACCAGGGCGGACAGACCGATCATGTTGGCGGTCGTCTCGTGCCCTGCGACGAGCAGAAGCATGGCCAGGCTGACGAGTTCGTCCTCGCGCAGCTCGCCGGGGACCACGCGCTCGGCGACCAGGCGGCTGAGCAGATCGTCCTCGGGCTCGTTCCGCTTGACCTCGATGAGCCTGCCGAGCAGGACGGCCAGGGCCCCGAGCGCCGCCTCGACCTCGGCGGGTCCGGAGTTCCGGTCCATGATCACGCGGCTGTGGTGCTGGAAGTAGTCGTGGTCGGCGTACGGAACGCCGAGCAGGTGACAGATCGTCATCGACGGCACGGGCAGCGCGAACTCGTTCATCAGGTCCGCGGGCGCCCCGCGGGAGCGCATCCGCTCCAGGGCCTCGACCACGTCCTTCTCGATGAGCGGCTCGATCCGCCGGATGTTCTTGATCATGAAGTCGGCGGTCAGCATCCGCCGGAAGCGGCTGTGCGCGTCGCCGTCCATGAAGATGAACAGGCCCGACGCGTCGTCCTGCTTCGGCGGAATCGGATTCAGCACCGGGAACCCGGGCTTGTACTGGTCCGAACTGAAACCCGGGTGGCGCAGCAGCTGCCGCACGTCCTCATGCCGGGTGATGAGCCAGGCCCAGCCTCCGAACGGAAGCCGGACCTTTCCCACGGGCCCTTCGAGCCGGTCCAGATCCGCCCCCTTGACGGGAATGAACGGGTTGTCGTCCGGGCCAATGAACGGGTATGCCGGGAGTTCGGCAACGTCTACGTCTGTCATGTTCTCCACGACATCCCCCATAACGTCCCCCACTGCTTCAACACCTCGCAGAACTCGGTATTGGAAAGAGGGATTCAGCCTAACAAGGCGGTTGACCGAAAAACTTCGTTAGTGAGACAGGTCACACATGCGCCAAGAGGCCGAGGCTAAAGCCGTATACCTGCTAAAGCAGTTTTAGCAGTGCCGAGATCTGCCGGGACACCGCGGCTGCGACATCCGGCATCTGGTCGGTCAGATAGAAATGCCCGCCCGGATGGGTGTCCATCTCGAACCCTCCCGCCGTGTGCGTGGCCCAGGAACGCACCTCGTCGAGGGTCGCCTTGGGGTCGTCGACGCCCACATGCGCGCGCACGGGAGCGGCGAGCGGCGGACCGGGAACGTAGCGGTAGGTTTCGGCCGCCTTGTAATCGCTGCGGATGGCGGGCAGGGCCATCCGCAGCAGATCCTCGTCCTCGAAGACCCGCGCGTCGGTGCCGCTGAGCGCCCGCAACTCCGCGATCAGGCCCTTCTCGTCCCGCAGGTGCACGGGAGAGCTGTCCTCACGCCGCCGCGAGGGCGCCCGCCGGCCGGAGGCGAAGACCACGAGCGGCTGCGTCCCCCGCTGTTCGAGACGGCGGGCGAGCTCGAAGGCGACCATCGCGCCCATGCTGTGCCCGAAGACCGCGAGCGGCCGGTCGGCCCACGGCAGCACCTCGTCCACCAGCGCGTCGGCCAGACCGGCGATGGAGTCGACGCACGGCTCGTGGCGACGGTCCTGACGCCCCGGGTACTGGACGGTCAGTACGTCGACGTCGGGCGCGAGCGAGCGGGAGAACGGGAGATAGAAGGACGCGGACCCGCCGGCATGCGGCAGACAGAGCAGCCTCGCGCGTGCGGTGTCGGCCGGGTTGTACCGGCGGATCCACGGACTGTTCTCGACGGTCCTGGCGTTCGCAGTGGTCGCAGTGGTCGCAGCGGTGTTCGCGGTCACCTTTGTGCCTTGCCTTCCGGGAGACTCGTACGGCGCGTGCGCTGGGTGCGGCGGCGTCAGGCCGCGGCCCGGAACGCGAACCGCACGGAGGTCTGCTCCTCGGACAGCTCCCACAGCCGACGGCAGGTCTCCGCGTCGGAGGCCCTCGGGGCGAGCTGCACGACCTTCGGGGAGCCGCGCAGCTCTCCCATGCCGTCGGGGCCGATGAACTGCCCGCCGGCCACGTTCGGGGCGGTCGCCGCGTGCAGCTGGGACAGCGCGCCCTGGTCGGGGGACTGGGCGAGCGGCTTGAGGAGGCTGCCGAACAGGAACTTCACCATGCCGACCGGCGAGCTCGTCTGCAGATTGGTCGCGGTGTAGCCGGGGTGGGCGAGCACGCTGCGCACCGGGCTGCCGGCTGCGGTCAGCCGCTGGTGGAGCTCCCACCCGAAGACGGCGTTGGCGAGCTTCGACTGGTTGTAGTAGCCCATGGGCGAGTACTTGCGCTCGCCGGTGAGGTCGTCGAAGAAGATGGTGCCCTGCCGGTGGTTGGGCGAACTCACCGTCACCACACGGGGGTTGTCGCCGGCCTCCAGAAGGTCGAGCAGCAGGCCGGTGAGCGCGAAGTGGCCGAGGTGATTGGCGGCGAACTGCACCTCGTACCCCTGCGCGTTGAGCGTGCGGGGCGGCGCCATCAGCCCGGCGTTGTTGATGAGCACGTCCAGGCGCGAGTGGTCGGCGTGCAGGTCCTCGGAGAAGGAGCGGACCGAGTCGAGGTCGGCCAGGTCGACTTGGCGCACCTCAAGGCTGGCGCGCGGGTGCTCGGCGGTGATCTCCGCGACCGCCCGGCGCCCCTTGGCCTCGTCCCGTACGGCAAGGATCACGTGCGCGCCCTTGCGGGCGAGCGCGCGCGTGGTCGCCAGGCCGAGGCCGCTGTTGGCCCCGGTGACGACGACGACGCGGTTGCTCTGGTCGGGGATCTGCTCTGCGGTCCAGCTCTGATTGCTCATGCGGCACAAGCTGCCTCACATGGCATTGAGTGTCAAGCCGAACCTTGATGCCATTGAAGGCATGGCGTATACGATGGAGAGGTGACTATCCGCCCTGAAGTGAGCCTGGCCCAACGCAAGCGTCAGCTCGTCTCGGACGAACTGACCGGAGCGGCGCTGAAGCTGCTGGCCCGGAAGGGGTTCGACGCGGTCACGATCGACGAGATCGTGACCGCCGCCGGTGTGTCCAAGCGGACGTTCTTCCGGTACTTCGCGTCCAAGGAGGACGTGGTCATCCAGTTCCTGGCCGAGATGGGCACGGGCATGCGCGCGGAACTGGCGGGCCGCCCCGCCCAGGAGCCGCCGTCGGTGGCGCTGCGGCACACCGTCCGCGTCCCCCTCGACGCCTGCGCGGGCCACGCCGAACAGGCCCTGAGCGTCGTACGGTTGGTCCTGGACACACCCGCCCTGCTGGCCCGCTTCCTGGAACGCCAGGCGCAGTGGCGCGACGGCCTCGCGCGGGAACTGGCCGACCGCGTGGGCGTGGACGCCGACACGGATCTGTATCCGTTCCTGGCCGCGGGGATCGCCCTGTCGGCGTTCGACGCCGTGCTCCAGCGCTGGAGCGAGAGCGACGGCTCCGAGGACCCGGCCACGCTGACCGACCGCGCCTTCGCGGTCATCGCGCCCGCCTTGGACAACTCGGCGCGAAAGTAGGGGGGTTGGTCCCGCCCCGGGCAGGGTTGCGCACGGGGTGCCGACCGATATGGCCCTACGGGGCGGTGTGCGGCGGCACACCTCACGGCTGCGGCATACGGGCCGACCGGCCGCACGCCGGACGACCGAGCCGCGACGGACGAGGTACCCCCCCGCCGGGGCACTCGAACCGGCCAGAGCGGCCAGCACCGCCAGGGCACTCGGACCCACCCGGGCGCCACCCCGTCAGGACACCCGGAGCCGCCAGGGCGCCACCCCGTCAGGACGACGCCCCCGTCACCTCCCCGCCCAACCGTCCGTCAGGACACCCGCACTGGCGCGGCCCGACGCCCCGCGATCCGGCAGCCGAAGCAGTTCGGGTGCCCGGCGCGCGCAGCGGCGTCCCGGATGCCGAGGCCGCGGCGGCCCGCAGGCCTGATGCCGGGCGGCTTGCCCCACCCGGCGAGATGCAGGACCCACGTGACGAGCACGGCCAGCACCATCACACCGAGCCCGAGCCAGATCCCCGGCCTCCAGCCGACGACACCGAATCCGGCGGCCAGCGCCCCCACCGCCCCGAGGGCACAACCGACCCACCCCGCGACCGTGTGGCCGTCGTCGTGCGTGCTCACGTACTGCCTCCCCGTGCATCCGCCTATAATGACTTAGCAAGTAAGCAATTTACCTTACGCCCTAAGGGATTCTCAATGGCGGGCAAGCGCCACCCCAACGCCTCCGCGACCGACGCGATCAGCGCGCTGGACGACCTGGTCACGACGAGCCTCGTGGGCCAGCAGGAGTTCGCCAAGAACCTCGGCCTGAGCGTCACGGACCTCGTCTGCTTCGCGTACATCCTGCGGGCCGGGGACTCCCCGGTCACCGCCGGCGATCTGGCCGGTCGCGCGCACGTGACGACCGGGGCGGTGACCGGCATCCTCAACCGCCTGGAACGCGGCGGGTTCGTGACCCGCCGCCCCGACCCCACCGACCGGCGCCGCGTACGCGTCACCGCTCTGCCGGACGCCGCCGAGCGCGTACGAAGCGTCTACGAGCCGTACAACGCGCGCCTCGCGGACCTCTTCGCCGAGTACACGCCCGAGGAGATCGCACTGCTCACCGACTGGTGCACCCGCGCGGGCACGCTGGCCCGCACGTACCTGGAGGACTCCTGCGGGGACTGACCCGACCGACACCCGAACAGAACGCGGAGGCCTGACTCCCAGGCCCAAGCGGCGATCTCCACACGGTCGCGCGCGGACAACTCGCTCTGCACGTTGGTGAGATGCGTCTTCACCATACCCACCGAGATGGACAGCTCGACGGCGATCACGGCTTTGGCATGCCGTCAGCAGCCGAGGGCGACAGCGGGCACAGGTCGCCAATCGTCACCACGCTGACCGACGACAGGGGCATGGGAGCGTCCGGGATGACGGCGCGGGTGGTGGGTGGCACGGATTGACGAAACCACGCTTCTACCGCACCGCACCTCATGCAGAGACTGGGGTGCTCCCATCAAGCCCCCGCACCGAGAGCCGGCACCCGGCTAGGCAACTCCCGCCAGTCCTCCACCGCCCCCTCGATAAGCTTCTTGACCCGCTCCTTGCCCTCCGCCTTGAGGACATCCCGCAGGCACGCTCGGCGATTGCTGCGGGCCCGCCATCCTTCAGAACGTCTGCGCAGAAGGCGGCGACCTCTTCCGCCTGCCTTCGCTGCCGTGCCTGTTCAGAAGATGTCCGCGCGGCCGGCGGTCGCGTGGGCGTACGCCGGGCCGGGGGTGCCGACCGGACGCCCTGGATACGTCTCGGGGCCGGGCCTGTGCGCCGGGCCGCCCGGGTCCGATTGGCCCTTCGTCGGCCCGCGTCCCCTTCAGGCTGGCCCCGATGATGGTGGCACCGCAGGCCCGGCCCCTTGACGCGGTTCTTGCAGAGGGTTCCGTCGCCGGTCGCCGCCCGGCACCTGTAGACCATGTGCGGAGTGTCACCAGCTCAGCTCGACGCTGACAACGACGCCTATTCAGCCACCGCCGCCCTCAACTGGTGCGCCACGTACGTCATGTGCTGGTCATGCCCGGCCTGGAGCCGGTCACTGCGATCAGCAGGTCACACTCGTTGATACGGCCTCGTTGTCCCGATCAGGAACACGCCTCGTGAGATAGGCTTTTACCGCTGCGCACCTTCCCGGAGGGTACAAGGCGGAGTCCACGGTCCAGTCCGCTGGCTGTGAGTGACGAATGGGGCGGATGCCCGGTAGGGCGGTCCTACCATTCCGAACTCACACCATGGAGTGGGCCTTTATGGAACCGGTCGAGTACAAGCCTGCGCGTCGTCCCTGGATCCGCGAGATCCTGGCCGGCGCCGCCGCGAGCATGATCTCCAACCTCGTGTGGGAGGCACTGGCGGTGGCAGCGCGCCACCTCATCTGAGGCAGGCATGTGGCGGGCCCGGCGAGCCCGCCACTCTCCAGCCCGGCTGGCTTCCGCCACACGACGAGAATCCTTCAGAAGAGCAGTTCCTGTCCTGGAGGAGTGCCCTTTCCCTTCCTCTTCGGGCGGGGGAGATGCGGTATCCGCGCCTCGGCAGGGAGATTTTCCCACGTGGGCCGCAGGCCGTGTATCTGTACGTCACCTACGCAGCTCTTGAGGTACGCCTGCGTCTCCTCATCCGTGGAGTACAGCACCGTCGCCCGGCTCGCCCTGGTCATGAGCACGTGGTACGCGTGCCGAACACATCGCGCGAACTCCTCCTCTTTTTCTTCCTCACTTCCTGTCCCCTCGCGGAGCTTCATATCGAACGAACCGGGCACTTTGACACGTTTGACCTTGTTTTCCGGGTCCTCACGCCACTGCCCTTTGCGGTAGACCCAGCGGTCGCCACGCCTCACCATGTCCTCGCCGAGGATCACCCCGCACCAGTCCCACTCAAGGCCCTGAGCCGTGTAGACGCACCCGATCTGGTTGATGCCGTACGGGTGCACTGCCCATTTCGTGGACGGCGGCACCGCTCCGTTCTCGCGGAAAGAGTCACCTTTGGCGTTCCACGGTCGGTGCCAGTCACCGATCCTCACGTCCGCCTCCAGACGTGCGGCCTTCCCCTGTCCCACCGGCTCGGTCCACGGCCAGCAAAAGCCTGCCACCATGCGAGCCGTCGCCCCCGCCTCCGCCTCGGTCCTGATGATGTACTCGAGTTCCTCTGGACTGTCCGCCACTTCGACGTGCATCAAACCGTCAGGGGTCCACTCGGTGGCTCCTGCCTCGATGCCGAGGACAGCCCTCACCCAGCGGATGTAGGCGTCGCTGCCCCCGCAGCGCCATTCCTCCCTGAGCTCATAGCGGAGTGGAGTGATCCCGCGCGCTCTTGCGGCTTCCTCGATCAGGCTCACCGTTCCGACTTCCTTGGGTCGCACGGACTGGCTCTCATCGAGGAAGAACACCGTGAGGCGGGAGGCGTCGAGCAGGTCGTCCACCTGGGGCTGCTTGCCCGACTTCTCCTCTCGCTGGTACATGTCGATGGTTCGCTCCCTCAAGCGATGCGCCTCGTCGCAGATGAGGACGTCCAAGGGAGGGTCCGGAGGAGTCACGAAGGAACTGAAGTAGGCGAACCTCTCCCTGAACTCCTTGCCGGTGTAGCCCACCTGCTCCTGGAGCGCCCCGTTGAAGGCACGGCTGCCGCTTGCGTACTTCACCGTTTGTCCGGCTGCCTCGAAATCGGCCCTGAGCTGTAGGCCCACGGCGCTCTTTCCGGTACCTGCACCACCCGTCACGATGAACACGGCCCGCTCGTCGTCCGGCGGCGGAGCGGCCTGATCGGGATCGCCGAGAACCAGGCCGGCTCGTTCCAGAACGCTCGCCGCCACTTTCCTCTGCTGTCCACGCAAGGTGAACACCGTGTCCTCACCACGAGATCTGATCATCGCGTCGAGAAGTGGCGTGTTGCGCAGGTTCATGAACCGCAGGAGTTGCTCGGCCTCGGAAGCTGCGCCGTCCTGTGCGAAGTGCCGTCGCAGCTCCACGAGGAGCAGGTCGCGGCTGTCGCGGGTGTACACACGCTCATAGGCTCCAGTCGGCGCCAACGTATCGAGCAGCGGTCGAACCGAGTCATCGGTGGCATTGTGCAGATACGCGAATCCACCACATTCGACCGTGACGCCACGCAGTGGCCCCTGATCTCCAGTGAACAATTGGTATGAGTTCCTGAGTTGCAACGCAGGGTGCTTCTTGTGCCTTTTGTACCCCGGCACACTCACGAGCTCCGCGATGGCGGCTTCCACCTGCGTCACCATTGACCATCGCTTCAGCTCGACGAGTTGGAACGACGGCAGACGCGTCTCCGGGTGTCGGCCCACGAGCACGACATCGATGAGGGGCGGTTCCCCCTTCTCCGGTTTGTCGACCGTCGCTGCGCACTCGACGACCATCTCGACGTTGCCCCGCTCTGCCTCAACCAGGTCTTCCGCCAATTTGACCAAGCTCTCGGCCCATGCCTCCCGTTCCGTATCGGACACATCGCGCCCTCGGAAGTACCGGTATCTGGCAGCGAGATGCGGCACCATCCGCCGCCGCGAGTTCAGAGTAAGCAGGTCCTGCGCAGACAGCCTCAGCAGGAGCATGGACACGAGGTGGTTCCCCCAGGGCACGAGTGACTCGTGCGGGTGGGGGCGTGTCCTCGCGGAGGAAGCCCGTCGGGCCGCAATTGGTATGAGTGATCTTAGGGAGCACGGCAGATCACGCGCACTCCCCCCGCCGACTCATGGCATGTCAGCAGCAAGTTGGCGAAAATGCTGCGAGTTCAGGCCGGTCGTTCACGCCGTGACAGCCACACGCCGCCCGGCACCCACCAGTTCTCGCAGTTTCTCCTGCGTCTCTCGATCCGTGGAGTAGACGACCGTGCCGACCATTCCGCGGGTCAGCAGCACCTTGTACGTGTTGCGGATCAGGCGATCCACATCGGCGTCCGGGGTCGAGCGCTTGAAGACCGGGTCCTTGGACGCCGTACGGTCCGTCACCCATCGGTCGCCGCGCCACACCAGGTCGGGGCCAATGATGACGCCGGACCAGTCGTACTCGAAGCCCTGGGCGGTGTAGACGCAACCGATCTGACCAAAGCCCGCCGGGTCCGTGGCCCACAGGGCGGACGGCGGTGCACCGGAGACAGAGCGGTCGCCGCGCAGGTTCCAGGGACGGGCCCAGGTGCCGATCCTCACGTCCGCCGGAAGAGGCTGTCCCGGCCTGGGTTCCGGGGACCACTGCCAGCAGTAGCCGGCTGACATGCGAGCGCTGTGGCGCTGGCCGCGGCGGCCGTCCAGGAAGCTTTCCATTTCTTCCGGGCTGTCGGCCAACAGGAGTTGCATGCGGTCATCCGGGTCCCACACCGCCGGGCCACCGGGCTCCAACCCCAGAAGCCGCACCACCCAACGCAGGTACACATCGCTCCCGCCACAACGGAATTGGCTTTCCAGTCTTATGACAGGGCAGTTCAGCCCCCTGCGTGCCGCTGCGGCTCGAATATCTTCCACCGTGCCCATCTCGCCCGGGCGCACGACCTGGTGCTCGTCGAGCAGGAAGACGGGCACTTTGGCCACGTCTATCAGCTCGTCGATCTGCTGCTTGCCGGTCCGGCGCGCGGCCGGTGTGTACCGGTTGGCGGATGTCTCACGGATGCGGTGGGCCTCATCGCAGACCAAGACGTCGAGGCTGTTCTTCTCCGTCGTCATGAAGCTGTTGAAGTACTTGAAGAGATCCTGCACTTCGCGCTTCCTGGCACCCGCGACCTTGCGCATCGTCTTGGTGAAGGACTGGGACCCGGTCGCGTGCAGAGCCGGGGTGCCTCGCCGGTACAACTCGCCGAGCAGGGAGAGCGCGATGACGCTCTTGCCGGTGCCAGGGCCGCCGGTGATGACCACGACCTCCTTGTGGTCGGACCGCTGGGCCTTGCGTACCGCGTTGAGGACCTTGCGGTAGGCGACCTGCTGTTCGTCGAGGAGCACGAACTGCTCCCTCTCACGGACTTCCTGAGCTGCGACCGCCATCAGCTGCTTCGAGGGGACCGTCCTGCCCGCGAGCAGCGCGTCAGCGGCTGCGGCGCCCGGATGCTCAGGGCTGAGCCGGGCACGAAGGTAATCGATGAACCCACCGCGGGTGTCGCCCGCGAACAACTGGCCCCACTGGTCGGACTCGATCTCGCGCAGTGCAGACACATCGAACTCGGTCGCGTTGTGCAGGAAGGCCACTCCCCCGGCCCTCTCCGGGTGGCCGGCGACAGCGCCGTTGAAGTTGACGAGGTACTCGCAGTAGCGGCGCACCTGCTCGATGGGGTTGAGGACCGGCTGAGTATAGGAAGGAACGTGGCAGAGGACCGGGTCGTCCTCGTCCGGGACTACATCGCTCCACTGCTTGAGCTCCACCACGACATAGGAGGGGTCGCCCGTGCGCGGGTGAATCCCGGCGAGAACCGCGTCGGCCCGCTTGCTGTTCATCGGGAGCGCGTATTCGAGTATGACCTCCACGTCACCGAGCCCCGCGTCATTGAGCGCTGCGACCAGCTCGGGGATGCTCCGTTCCCAGGACCGTGCCTCCGAGGGGGTGGGCCGGTAGCCGTGCCTGTGGGTGAATTGCTCGGTGAGGTGGAGATAGAGCGAACTGTCGAGCGCCATGGTGGCGACCGTTTTCGCAGAAGCGCGGAACAACAAGGACTTCCCCCGGGCAGCACGAAATAGATCGTGCGGGTGGGGGCATGTCCTTCGAGACTCCACGGGGTGGAGCGGAAGCCCGTCGGGCCGCATAGACGATGTGTTTGAGGGTACCTGGCGGTATCGACGGTCGTACCGGTGGTTGCATCAGCGGCAGCACGCGTCGCACTTAGGGCCCGGGATCCTCTGCGGGTACCCGATCATGATTCGACAAACTGACCTCGACTGAACGCTCCATGTCGAGCGAACGCCCACCCCACGTCGTCACTCACCGGCACGGCCGGAATGCGCCCCCGGGCGTCTTCCCGTCCGGAGGACAGGGCCTCTGGAAGGCGGGAATGTGCAGCGGCAGACGAGCCGGGCTCTACGCCGGGTTCTGTCCCAGCAGCGTCGGCCCCAGCACGATCCCAGCACGGGAAAACGCAAAGGGCCCGCCCCCGAAGAGCCGGGCCCTCCCTGCCCCACACGTCCGCCGGATCAGCGATGCGGTGGAGCGTCACCCGCTACACGTTGAAACGGAACGTTCCACACAGAGCTCCCACCTGCGAAAACATTGATTCCGAAGATCTCATCCAGCACGCACCCAGCACAGTGGCAAGTCGTCCAGTACGGCCAGGGGTCCGCCCGGGGTCAGTAGCCATTGTGTACACATGAGGCATCCAGTACCTTTGGGCGCATGACGCAGATGCCCATAGAGTCCATCCGCGACGTCCGCGCGCACCTGGCCGAGGTCGTCGAGCGTGCCGATCGCGACGACACTCCCACCGTCATCACGCGACGAGGGAAAGAGGTCGCCGCCGTCGTGTCGATCGAGGTGCTGCGCAAGTACCAGGAATGGGAAGAGCGCGAGATCAACCGGCTCATCGACGAGCGCATGGCGACCCGGTCGGCCGGCATCCCGATCGAGGACGTCATGAAGGAGACGCTGGCGCGAAGTGAGTGAGTACCGCACCGTCTTCCACCCGGAAGCCCGAGCCGAGCTCCGCAAGGTTCCGCGCGACACCGCGCTCCGCATCCTGACCAAGCTGACAGAACTGGAAAGCGACCCGTTCGGCTTCAACACCACCGCGCTCGTGTCCCAGCCCGAGCGTCGCCGCCTTCGAGTCGGCGACTACCGCGTCATCTACACCGTCGACAACGGCGAACTGACCGTGTGGGTCATCCGCGTTGGACACCGCTCCACGATCTACGACACCTGAATCACCCTGACGGAGAATCAGAATATCCAGCACCCATCCAGCACGGGGAAACGAAAGGGGTCCACCTCCGAGGAGGTTGACCCCTTCCGACCTGCACGCTTGACAAATCGCCTAACGCACAGTAGGTGAACGACTACACGTTGAACCGGAACTCCACCACATCCCCGTCCTGCATCACATACTCCTTGCCCTCCATCCGCGCCTTCCCCTTCGCGCGCGCCTCCGCCACCGAGCCCGTCTCCACCAGGTCCTCGAAGGAGATGACCTCCGCCTTGATGAAGCCCTTCTGGAAGTCGGTGTGGATGACACCGGCCGCCTCGGGGGCCGTCGCGCCCTGCTTGATCGTCCAGGCGCGGGATTCCTTGGGGCCTGCCGTGAGGTAGGTCTGGAGGCCGAGCGTGCGGAAGCCGACGTGGGCGAGGGTGGCGAGGCCGGGCTCTTCCTGGCCTACGGACTGGAGGAGTTCGAGGGCCTCCTCGTCGTCGAGCTCGGCGAGGTCCGCCTCCAGCTTGGCGTTCAGGAAGATCGCCTCGGCGGGGGCGACCAGCGCGCGCTGCTCGGCCTTGAAGTCGTCGTCCGTCAGCTCGTCCTCGTCCACGTTGAAGACGTAGAGGAAGGGCTTGGTGGTGAGGAGGTGGAGGTCGTGGAGGAGCTCCTCCTTGCCGGAGCCCTGGACGATGCCGGCGGAGAAGAGCGTGTCGCCCTTTTCCAGGATCGCCTGGGCCTCCTCGACCGCCTTCACCTTCGGAGCGATGTCCTTCTTGATGCGCGACTCCTTCTGGAGGCGCGGCAGGACCTTCTCGATGGTCTGGAGGTCGGCGAGGATCAGCTCGGTGTTGATCGTCTCGATGTCGTCCTTGGGCGAGACCTTGCCGTCGACGTGGACGACGTTCTCGTCCTTGAAGGCGCGGATGACCTGGCAGATGGCGTCCGACTCGCGGATGTTCGCGAGGAACTTGTTGCCCAGGCCCTCGCCCTCGCTCGCGCCGCGCACGATGCCCGCGATGTCGACGAAGTCGACCGTCGCCGGGAGGACCTTCTGGGAGCTGAAGATTTCCGCCAGTTTCGTGAGGCGGGGGTCGGGGACGCCGACCACGCCCACGTTCGGCTCGATCGTCGCGAACGGGTAGTTGGCCGCAAGGACGTCGTTCTTGGTCAGGGCGTTGAACAGGGTCGACTTGCCGACATTCGGCAGACCGACGATTCCGATCGTGAGCGACACGTTGCGACTTCCCGTACGTGAGGGCTGTGGGTGGACGGCCCGGAGGGCCGGAGCGACCGTGGGGCGATCCCCCAGTCTACGGCGTGCCGCCGACGCCACGGTCGGCCCGTCGTCGCCTCCTCGAACGCATGGGCAAGGTCGTCCCAAAGGCGTGTCCCGCAATGGGTTCGGCGCGGTGTCCCGCCTAGGTTGGTCCAGTGGAGCAACACAGGACGCGTCCCCCTCAGCCCCGGACCACCTCACCGGCGCGGCCCCGCCGGACCGCCCCGCTGCCCCCGCAGACCCGGCCCGCCTCCGCGGGCACGGTGTACCGGAGCCCGCCACGTCCGCGCCGTCCCGCCCCGCCGTTCGTCCGGGCACTGCGCCGGCACCCGCTCTACCGGACGCTGCGCCGCATTCCGAACCCCCGCCTCACCGGGCTCGGCAGCGGCCTCTTCTGCACCGCGGTGATGTTCCTGCTCGCGTGTCTGCTGCGCCTGATCGCGGGCGGTTCCGTCGTCGCGTACGGCGTGCTGTTCGTGCCCGTGGCCGCGCTCACCGCCCTGTGGGTGCGCCCGGCCGACCTGGTCACCGCCCCCGTGGGCGTGCCGATCGCCTTCGCGGCCGGGGTGCTGCCCATCTCCGAGGGGTCGGACGGGTTCGGCGGCCAGGTCATGGGGCTCGTGACGACGCTGGCCTTCCACGCGGGCTGGCTCTACGGGGGGACGCTCGTCGCCGGACTCATCGTGACCGTACGCCGGGTCCGGCTGATGGCGCAGCGGCGGCAGGCCCGCACGCAGCGCCCGGCCGGCAGCGGTGGCGGCGGCGGCAAGCGGGTCCCCGCCGCCTGAGAAGCCCCGGGATCCCGGGACCCCGGAGCCCCGGAGACCCGCGCGGAGCCCCGGGACCCGCCGAGGGCTACGCCTCGCCCGCCGCCATCGCCGCTCCCACGATGCCCGCGTTGTTCTGCAGCTGGGCCGGGACGATCTCCGCCGAGATGCCCTCGATGAGCGGCAGGAACTTGTGCGCCTTGCGGCTCACCCCGCCGCCGATGATGAACAGCTCCGGCGAGAACAGCATCTCCACGTGCGCGAGGTACTTCTGGACGCGGCGCGCCCAGTGCTCCCAGCTCAGGTCCTCGTCCTCACGCGCCTTGGAGGAGGCCTTCTTCTCCGCGTCGTGGCCGTGCAGTTCGAGGTGGCCGAGCTCGGTGTTGGGGACCAGTCTGCCGCCGGTGAAGAGCGCGCTGCCGATGCCCGTGCCGAGGGTGAGCAGTATGACCGTGCCCTTGCGGTCACGGCCCGCGCCGAAGTGCATCTCGGCGACGCCCGCCGCGTCCGCGTCGTTCAGTACGGTCACGGGGGCGCCGCCCAGCCGGTCGGAGACCAGCTTCTGGATGTCCGTACCGATCCAGCTCTTGTCGACGTTGGCCGCGGTGCGGGCCGTGCCGCCGGTGATCACGCCGGGGAAGGTCGCCCCGATGGGCCCCTTCCAGCCGAAGTGCTCGACCACCTCGCGCACGCCCTCGACCACGGACTCCGGCGTCGCCGGGTGCGGGGTCAGCACCTTGTGCCGCTCTTGCGTCAGGTCTCCACGGTCCAGGTCAACGGGCGCGCCCTTGATCCCTGATCCGCCGATGTCCACACCGAAGATCTGCATGGTTCCCACCGTACGACCCACGCGCGCTCAGCGCTGCGAGAGCTCCGCCGCCTCGGCGCGCAGGTCCCTGCGGAGCTCCTTGGGCAGCGAGAAGGTGATGGACTCCTCGGCGGTCTTCACCGTCTCCACGTCGCCGTACCCCCGCTCGGCCAGCCACTCGATGACGCCGTCCACCAGGACGTCCGGCACGGAGGCGCCCGAGGTCAGGCCTACCGTGGTCACGCCCTCCAGCCAGGCCTCGTCGATCTCGTCGGCGTTGTCCACGAGGTACGAGGCGGCGGCGCCCGCGTCCAGGGCGACCTCGACCATGCGGATGGAGTTCGAGGAGTTCTTGGAGCCGACGACGATGACCAGCTCGGCGTCCTCGGCGAGCTTCTTCACCGCGATCTGGCGGTTCTGCGTGGCGTAGCAGATGTCGTCGCTGGGCGGCGAGAGCAGGTTCGGGAACTTGCCCTTCAGGGCGTCGACCGTCTCCATCGTCTCGTCCACGGAGAGCGTGGTCTGGGAGAGCCAGACGACCTTGTCCGGGTCGCGGACCTCGACGTTCGCGACGTCCTCGGGGCCGTCGACCAGCGTGATGTGGTCGGGCGCCTCGCCGGACGTGCCGATGACCTCCTCGTGGCCCTCGTGACCGATCAGGAGGATGTCGAAGTCGTCCTTGGCGTACCGGACCGCTTCCTTGTGGACCTTGGTGACCAGCGGGCACGTGGCGTCGATGGTGGCGAGCCTCCGCTCGGCGGCCTCCGCGTGGACGGTCGGGGCCACGCCGTGCGCGGAGAACATGACGATGGAGCCCTCGGGGACCTCCGCCGTCTGCTCGACGAAGATGGCGCCCTTCTTCTCCAGGGTCTGCACCACGTATTTGTTGTGGACGATCTCGTGGCGGACATAGATCGGGGCCCCGTACTGCTCCAGGGCCTTCTCGACGGCGATCACGGCACGGTCCACGCCGGCGCAGTAGCCACGGGGAGCGGCGAGCAGGACTCGGCGGGTGCCAGGCGTTGCAGTCATGCCCACCATCGTAAGGCCGCGTCCAGCGCGTCAAAGATCGCCCCGTTGGAGAGACTGGGGGCCTGCGTTGATCTACGGAGGCACGATGTCCGGTCAGTCCGCCAGTACGGGAGCCCATGCCGGGAACGGGGGGCCCGCCGAGCCCGCCGAGGGTGCGGAGCTGCGGCGAAGTCTCGGCTTCCGTGACCTCGTCGTCTACGGGCTGCTCTTCATCGCCCCCATGGCGCCGGTCGGCGTCTTCGGGACGCTCGACGCGAAGTCGCACGGCGCCGTCGCCCTCGTCTACCTGGTCGCCACGGTCGCGATGGCGTTCACCGCTTTCAGCTACGCGCAGATGGTGCGGGTGGTCCCCCAGGCGGGGTCCGTCTTCGCCTACGCGCGCGCGGGGCTCGGCAAGGGCCCCGGGTTCATCGCCGGATGGATGGCGATGCTCGACTACCTCCTCATCCCGGCGGTCGCCTACCTCTTCTCCGGCATCGCCATGAACTCCCTGGTGCCTTCGGTGTCCCGGTGGGTGTGGACGGCGCTCGCGGTGCTCATCACGACCGCGCTCAACCTGTGGGGCGTGCGCGCGGCGGCCCGGGTGGGCTTCGCGGTGCTCGCCATGGAGGTCGTGGTGCTGCTGGTCTTCATCGTGGCGGCCGTGGTCGTCCTGGTACGGGACGGGGCGCAGCGCGACTGGCTCTCGCCGCTGACGGGTGACGGCTCGCAAGGCGCGTTCGCGCTGTCGGCGGTGGTCGGCGCGGTGTCGATCGCCGTCCTTTCGTACCTGGGTTTCGACGCCATCGCGTCCTTCGCGGAGGAGGTGACGGGCGGGTCGGCGAAGGTCGCGCGGGCGGTGCTTGTGTGTCTGGCGCTCGCGGGCTTCCTGTTCATCCTCCAGACGTATCTGGTGGCCCTCCTGGAGCCGCTGTCGTCCGCCGAGCTCGCGGCGGAGCCGGGCAAGCAGGGCACGGCGTTCTACGACGCGGTGGATTCGGCCGCCGGATCGTGGCTGCACGATCTGGTGGCCGCGAGCAAGGCGATCGGCGCGGCGTTCGCGGCGCTCGCCGGGCAGGCGGCCGCGGGGCGGCTGCTCTTCGCGATGGCCCGTGACCGGCGGCTGCCGAAGGTCCTGGCCAGGACGTACTCCGGGACGCCTCGGGTGGCGTTGCTGGGTGCGGCGGTGGTGACGTTGGTGGCGGCGGTGTGGGCGGCGCGGCGGGACGACGGCATGGACCATCTCGTGTCGGTGGTCGACATCGGGGCTCTGACCGCGTTTCTGCTGCTGCACGCGAGCGTCGTGGGGTGGTTCGCGGTGCGCCACCGTGAGGCCGGGGCGGGCTTCAGCTGGTGGCGGCATCTGCTGGTGCCGGTGCTTGGAGCGGCGATCGTGGTGGCGGTCATCTGGGAGGCGTCGGGGTCGGCGCAGGTGGTGGGGGCGGTCTGGTTGGGGGTGGGCTTGGTGGTACTCGTTGCCCAGGGGGCGGGAACGGGGGCCTCGCGGCCGGGGTGACGGTACGTCCGGGTTGTGGGGGCTGCTCGCGCCGTTCCCGGCGCCCCTTCAGGGGCGGGGGGATGTCGTAGGGGGCCGCTACGCTCGGGGGATGGCTCTCAATACGTCGCCGGACGCGCCGCTTCCCGTCGGGGAGGTGTCGCGGCTCATCGGTGGGTGGATCGACCGGCTCGGCGCCATCTGGGTCGAGGGGCAGATCACGCAGCTGTCCCGCAGGCCCGGCGCCGGTGTCGTCTTCATGACGTTGCGCGATCCGTCGCACGACATCTCGGTGAGCGTCACCTGTTACCGCCAGGTGTTCGACGCCGTGGCGGACGTCGTCTCCGAGGGCGCCCGTGTCGTCGTACGGGCCAAGCCCGAGTGGTACGAACGGCGGGGGCAGCTGTCGCTGCGGGCCGCCGAGATAAAGCCGGTCGGCGTGGGTGAACTGCTCGCCCGGATCGAGCAGTTGAAGAAGAGCCTCGCCGCGGAGGGGCTCTTCTCGCCCGAGCGCAAGAAGACGCTGCCGTTCCTGCCGCAGCTCATCGGGCTTGTCACCGGCCGCGCCTCCGCCGCCGAGCGTGACGTCCTGGAGAACGCCCGGCACCGCTGGCCCGCCGTCCGCTTCGAGGTGCGCAACGTGCCGGTGCAGGGCGTGCACGCCGTGCCGCAGGTCGTCCAGGCCGTGAAGGACCTCGACGCGCACGACGAGGTCGACGTGATCATCGTGGCGCGCGGCGGCGGCAGCGTGGAGGATCTGCTGCCGTTCTCGGACGAGCAGCTCGTGCGGGCCGTCGCCTCCTGCCGTACGCCCGTCGTCTCCGCGATCGGGCACGAGCCGGACAACCCCCTGCTCGACCACGTGGCCGACCTGCGCGCCTCCACCCCGACCGACGCGGCCAAGAAGGTCGTGCCGGACGTCGGTGAGGAGTACGAGCGCGTGCAGTGGCTCCGGGACCGCGCCCGGCGCAGCGTCGACGCCTTCCTCGACCGCGAGGTGCGCGGCCTGGCGCACGCCCTGGCCCGCCCGTCCATGGAGCATCCGCACCGCATGGTCGAGGAGCGCGAGGAGCAGGTCGCGGCGCTCGTCGGCCGCAGCCGCCGCATGCTCGGGCACCTCCTCGACCGGGCCGGCTCCGAGCTGACGCACACGCACGCGCGCGTGGTGGCCCTCTCCCCCGCCGCGACCCTCCAGAGGGGGTACGCGGTACTGCAGAAGCCGGACGGCACAGTGGTCCGGGCGCCGGGCGAGGTGGCCGTCGACGAGGAGTTGCGGGCGCGTGTCGCCGAGGGCGCCTTCACCGTACGAGCGGTGGACACCGCGCAACAGACAGACGCGCAGCCGACAGACGCGTAACCGGCAGCGGCACAGCCGACAGACGCGCAACAGACAGACGCACAGCCGACAGACGCGTAACCGGCAGCGGCACAGCCGACAGACGCGTAACCGACAGCCGCACAGCCGACAGACGGCGCAGACCGTACGAAACAACGCCGAGAATTAGGGTGGGCGCATGACCAGCAAGACGGACGAGGCCACGGTCCCCACGGACGCGCTCGGCTACGAGCAGGCGCGGGACGAGCTGATCGAGGTCGTACGCCGCCTGGAGACCGGCGGGACGACCCTGGAGGAGTCGCTCGCGCTGTGGGAGCGCGGCGAGGAGCTGGCGAAGGTCTGCCGCCGCTGGCTGGACGGCGCGCGGGCCCGGCTCGACGCGGCCCTGGCGGGGCCGGACCCGGACGATGCGGCCGATGCCGACCGGGAAGCTTGAGGCCTCACCGCCGAAAACAGCCCTGACCTGCGGTTTGTGAAGCGGATCACGCAGGTCCAGTTTTGGTTGAAAGTTGAACAGTGGCGGCGTACTGTCGTGTTTGCGAGCCCGGTGACGGGTTCGGCAGACACCCCCCGTACGTTCAAGAAGGTTGATCCATGTCTCTCGTACTTGACCCCGCCGCCCAGGACCTGCTCTTCCGCGAGGCCCGCACCGCGAACACCTTCACCGACGAGCCGGTCACCGAGGAGCAGGTCCAGGCGATCTACGACCTGGTCAAGTACGGCCCGACCGCGTTCAACCAGTCGCCGCTGCGCGTCACCCTGGTCCGCTCCCCCGAGGCCCGCGAGCGCCTGGTCCAGCACATGGCCGAGGGCAACCGCCCGAAGACGGCGGCCGCGCCGCTCGTCGCGATCCTCTCCGCCGACAACGAGTTCCACGAGGAGCTCCCGGCGCTGTTCCCGCACTTCCCGCAGGCCAAGGACGCCTTCTTCTCGGAGCGCCCGGTCCGCGAGCAGGCCGCCCTGGTCAACGCCACGCTGCAGGCCGGCTACTTCATCGTCGGCGTCCGCGCCGCCGGTCTGGCCGCGGGCCCGATGACCGGCTTCGACTTCGCCGGCGTCCAGAAGGAGTTCCTGGACGACGACCACACCCCGCTGATGATCGTCAACATCGGCAAGCCGGGCGAGGACGCCTGGTTCCCGCGTTCCCCGCGCCTGGCCTTCGACGACGTCGTCACGACGGTCTGAGCCCGCGACAGACGCAGAAAAGGGCCCCGGCGACGCGCCGGGGCCCTTTCACGTGTCCGCGCCGAGCGGCGTCCGCCGCACCGGGCGCCGCTGCGCCCGCGCTTCGCGCGGACGACGGGGGTTCAAAGACAGGCCCTCAGGACATCTTCAGCGACTCGGTCATCTTCCTCAGCTGGCCGAAGGACGCCGTGCCGGTGACCACCGTCGTCGCACCCTTCTCCTCGCTCACCAGGGCGTTGTACTTCGAGCCCTCGTAGCGCCGCCAGGTGCGGCCGCCGATCTCGTCGGTGGCCTTGGTCTTCGAGGCCTTCTGGGTGACGTCCCTGATGAACGCGGCCGGCTTGCCGGTGGACTGCTCGATCGCGACGTACTCCTCGTCCGGGTCGAGGAAGCCCAGGTGCCAGGTGTCGTCCTCGGCGCCGTTGAACCGCACCGACGTCGGCTTCCACGCCTTGGGCAGGCCCTCGGGCGCCGCCACGGGATACGCCGCGGCCCGCCGTGCCGTCAGGAGCTCCACCCGGTAGTCGACCCGCTTGACGGCGGTCTTGGACTCGTCATGCGGGACGAAGATGTAGATCACGCCCGCCGCGAGGGCGATCACCACCAACGACCAGAGCATGTTCTTGACGGTCTGAGTGCCTTGTCTTCCTGCCACGCCCCCATGGTCTCAGGCGCCGCCCGCGCTTCTTCCCCCGGTGTCCGCGCCGTCGCCGCCGGACCCGCCCGTTCCGCTCATGCGTGGGGCCCTCTGCTCATTTTGTCGGCCTACGGATAGAGTCATGGCACACCCTCATCCGGCCGCCCTCCCGTCTCCCGTCACCGCCCTTCCAAGGACGCCCTACGGGCGCGCCACTTTTTTGTATTCAGCAGAAAGGTGCTCTCCGATGACCGAGCATCATCTCCCGTCCGAGCTCGAGGTCTCCCCCGAGGCTCCCGATCGCAACCTCGCCCTGGAGCTCGTCCGGGTCACCGAGGCCGCCGCCATGGCCGCGGGCCGCTGGGTCGGCCGCGGCGACAAGAACGGCGCGGACGGTGCGGCAGTCAGGGCCATGCGGACCCTCGTCCACACCGTCTCGATGAACGGCGTCGTCGTCATCGGTGAGGGCGAGAAGGACGAGGCCCCGATGCTCTTCAACGGAGAGCGCATCGGTGACAGCACCGGCGCCGAGGTCGACATCGCCGTCGACCCGATCGACGGCACGACCCTCTGCGCGAAGGGCATGCCGAACGCCATCGCCGTGCTCGCCGCCGCCGACCGCGGCGCCATGTTCGACCCGTCCGCGGTCTTCTACATGGACAAGCTGGTCACGGGCCCCGAGGCCGCGGACTACGTGGACATCAACGCGCCCGCCTCGGTCAACATCCGCCGCGTCGCCAAGGCCAAGAACTCCTCGCCCGAGGACGTCACGGTCATGATCCTCGACCGCCCCCGCCACGAGGGCATCGTCAAGGAGATCCGCGAGACCGGCGCCCGCATCAAGTTCATCTCGGACGGCGACGTCGCGGGCTCGGTCATGGCCGTCCGCGAGGGCACCGGCGTCGACCTGCTGATGGGCATCGGCGGCACCCCCGAGGGCATCATCTCGGCCTGCGCGATCAAGTGCCTGGGCGGTGTGATCCAGGGCAAGCTGTGGCCCAAGGACGACGCGGAGCGCCAGCGCGCCATCGACGCGGGCCACGACCTGGACCGCACGCTCTCCACGGACGACCTGGTCAAGGGCGACAACGTCTTCTTCGTCGCGACCGGCATCACCGACGGCGAGCTGCTCCAGGGCGTGCGCTACCGGGCGGCGACCGCCTCGACCTCGTCGCTGGTCATGCGCTCCAAGTCGGGCACGATCCGCAAGATCGACTCCGAGCACCGGCTTTCGAAGCTGCGCGCGTACAGTGCGGTCGACTTCGACCGCGCCAAGTAGGCGTACCGACCGGTACACATGCCGAAGGGGGCGCCCCGTGCGGGGGGGGCGCCCCCTTCGGCATGTGGTTCCGCTATCCGGCGGCCGCGATGCCCGCCGCGTGGGACGCCTTCTTCAGCTCCAGGTCGCGCCGGCGGCGGCGGGCCAGGACCACGCGGCGCTCGGCGGCGGTGAGGCCGCCCCACACGCCGTACGGCTCGGGCTGCAGGAGGGCGTGTTCGCGGCACTCGACCATCACGGGGCAGCGGGCGCAGACGCGCTTGGCGGCCTCCTCCCGCGACAGCCGCGCCGCGGTCGGCTCCTTGGACGGGGCGAAGAACAGGCCGGCTTCGTCACGGCGGCACACGGCTTCGGTGTGCCACGGGGCGTCATCATCCCGATCTCGCATGGGTGACCGCTGAGCCGGAACGGCGGCGACCTGCAGAGACTGATGCGACGGTTGCAGCACGGGTCTACTCCTGACGACGGCTTCGCGAGCGAGAGACGATGCAGCAAGCTCTACCCGCTGTGTGCGCGCCTATGCACTGAGTTCCGATGTACGGACGTGCCGCTTCCCCGCCGTGGCCGACGGACGCCGTCAGTGGCCGGTGCGCCTGCCCAGCCGCCGGTGCAGATCGCGGACGAGCTTGCCGCGCTGGGGCCGCGCCTCGATGCTGCCGAGGACCGCGATGCCGTCCACGAAGACCACGGGGGCGTCCTGGTCCGGCGAGTCGACGGTGTTCACCTCGAAGCTGCCGAGGACGCCGCCGCCGCTGCCGCGCAGCGAGACGTTCTCCGGGACGCGGATGTCGACCGAGCCGAAGATCGCGAGGGCCTTGATGACCACCTGGCGCTGCTCGAAGATCGCCTCGCTGAGGTCGATCTCGACGCTGCCGAACACGGCGTACGCGTGCGTGCGGCGGCCCACCCGCCAGCGGCCCCTGCGCGCCGAGCTGCTGAGCACCGCGACGAGGTTCTCGTCGGCGACCGGCGGGACGACGCCGGGGGACGGCCGGGAGGGGGCGGGCTCGGGGGCGCGGCCCCGGGCGGGCGCCGGGGCGTGGGCGGCGGGCAGGTCGCGGACCAGCGGCTCCAGGTCCGCCATGGTCTTGGCGCGGTACACCCCGTCGATCCGCTCCGCGTGCTCCTCGGCGGTCAGCCGGCCCTCGGCCAGGGCCTCGCGCAGGATGTCCGCCGTGCGGTCCCGGTCGGCGTCGGAGGCACGGAGCGCTGGGGGATGCTTTTCGAGGTCCACGCAGAGCAGCGTACCCAGACGCGATAGATCGCGACTACCCCTGTATCGCGACTATCCGGCGCGCCGACGGGCCGGGCCCCGGCCCGCGGCCACGTCTACTGAGCCTTACCTCACAGGATCGGCCCGCCGGGCGCGCTCTACGCTGGATGGCGCGTCGCCAATGGAGGCCGCGCCGCTGTCTGCCGAGTGAGGAATGGCCGTAATGTCTGTTAACTCCCGCCCGCCCGCCCCGGCGTTCGAGTACTCCGAACTGCTGCCGCTGGGAGAGGACACCACCCCGTACCGGCTGGTGACCGCCGAGGGTGTCTCCACCTTCGAGGCCGACGGGCGGACGTTCCTCAAGGTCGACCCGGAGGCGCTGCGCAAGCTGGCCGCCGAGGCGATCCACGACATCCAGCACTACCTGCGCCCCGCCCACCTGGCCCAGCTGCGGCGCATCGTCGACGACCCGGAGGCGTCGGGCAACGACAAGTTCGTGGCGCTCGACCTGCTGAAGAACGCGAACATCGCGGCGGCGGGCGTGCTCCCCATGTGCCAGGACACCGGCACCGCGATCGTCATGGGCAAGCGCGGACAGAACGTCCTCACCGAAGGTGAGGACGAGAAGGCACTCTCCAAGGGCATCTTCGACGCGTACACGAAGCTGAACCTGCGCTACTCGCAGATGGCTCCCCTGACCATGTGGGAGGAGAAGAACACCGGCTCCAACCTCCCCGCCCAGATCGAGCTGTACGCGACCGACGGCGGCGCCTACAAGTTCCTCTTCATGGCCAAGGGCGGCGGCTCCGCCAACAAGTCGTTCCTCTACCAGGAGACGAAGGCCGTCCTGAACGAGGCCTCCATGATGAAGTTCCTGGAGGAGAAGATCCGTTCGCTGGGCACGGCCGCGTGCCCGCCCTACCACCTCGCCATCGTCGTCGGCGGCACGTCCGCCGAGTTCGCCCTGAAGACCGCGAAGTACGCCTCCGCGCACTATCTGGACGAGCTGCCCGCCGAGGGCTCCGCGACCGGCCACGGGTTCAGGGACAAGGAGCTCGAGGAGAAGGTCTTCGAGCTGACGCAGAAGATCGGCATCGGCGCGCAGTTCGGCGGCAAGTACTTCTGCCACGACGTGCGCGTGGTGCGCCTGCCGCGCCACGGTGCCTCGCTGCCCGTCGCCATCGCCGTCTCCTGCTCGGCGGACCGCCAGGCCACCGCGAAGATCACCGCCGAGGGCGTCTTCCTGGAGCAGCTGGAGACGGACCCGGCGCGCTTCCTGCCGGAGACGACGGACGAGCACCTGGGCGAGGAGGAGAACGTCGTCAAGATCGACCTCAACCAGCCGATGGACGACATCCTCGCCGAGCTCACCAAGCACCCGGTGAAGACCCGCCTCTCGCTGACCGGCCCGCTCGTCGTGGCCCGCGACATCGCGCACGCCAAGATCAAGGAGCGGCTCGACGCGGGCGAGGAGATGCCGCAGTACCTGAAGGACCACCCGGTGTACTACGCCGGTCCGGCGAAGACCCCCGAGGGCTACGCGTCCGGCTCCTTCGGGCCGACGACGGCCGGGCGGATGGACTCCTACGTGGAGCAGTTCCAGGCCGCCGGCGGCTCCAAGGTGATGCTCGCCAAGGGCAACCGGAGCAAGCAGGTCACCGACGCGTGTGACGCGCACGGCGGCTTCTACCTCGGCTCGATCGGCGGTCCGGCCGCGCGCCTCGCGCAGGACTGCATCAAGAAGGTCGAGGTCGTCGAGTACGAGGAGCTCGGCATGGAGGCGGTCTGGAAGATCGAGGTCGAGGACTTCCCGGCCTTCATCGTCGTCGACGACAAGGGCAACGACTTCTTCCAGAACCCGGCCCCCGAGCCGACGTTCACGCACATTCCGGTGCGCGGACCGGGCCTGGCGTAGTACGGCGTGCGCCCCTTCAGGGGCGCGGGGAACTGCGCGACAAGCCACGACGCGCCCGCGGCGTCAGGCCGCGCAGTCCCCCGCAGGGGCGGTTCCTAGGCCCTGTCGTCAAACTCCCGTCTGCCTCGCGACCCTCCGGGCGAACGACGCGAGTTTGACGACAGGGCCTAGGCGAACCGCTGGTTCGCCGCCCCGGTGCACTTCTGGAGCCGCACCGGCTCCTTCGCCCCCGCAAGGGTCAGACAGAGCCCGCTCTCAGCAGCGGGACGCAGCGTGCCCGCCGCACGGACGAACTTCTGGTTGGCGCCGCCGTGGCAGTTCCACAGAGTGACGGCGGTGCCTTCCTTGTACGCGCCGTCGGGCACGTCCACGCACCGGTCCTGGGTCAGGCCGGTGTGCAGCGACCGCTGCGTGTCGTCGTACCACCAGGTCTGGTTGCGGTTGCCGGTGCAGTCCCAGCCCTGGACCTTGATGCCGTTGCGGCTCTTGGACGCGTCGACGTCCACGCAGGTCCCGGTGGCCTCGTTCTTCAGGGGCTTGTACGCGTCGTCCCAGGCGCCTTCGTACAGCTTCGGGCTGCCCGTGCTCGCGGGGTCGGCGCAACTGCCCTCACGCTTGCCGGAGTTGTAGATCTGGGTGAGGCAGGACGCGAAGGCGGCGTGGCCGCGGGCGTTCGGGTGGAAGGACTGGCGCACCGAGTTGGAGTCCGGCGGGAACGGGTTCGACAGGTCGACGTAGAGGCCCCGCGCCCAGGTGTCCTCCATGCAGACCTCGTGGCCGTGGAAGAGCCGCGAGTTGTCGAGGTAGGTCGCGCCCGCGTTCCGCGCGGCCTTGCGCATGCCGGTCCCGAAGGCGGGCACCGCGTAGTTGCGGCCCCACTCGGTGTCGGAGTCGTAGCCGAGTCCGCCGCAGGCGAGCTTGCCGGGGAACGTGGGGTTGTCGCGGAAGTCCGGGCCTATCGGGCTCGGATACCCCATGGCGACGAGCTTGTAGTCGCCCTCCTGGTAGCCCGCGTCCTTCATGACGGTCTTCAGGTCGCGGATGGACTGCTCGACCTTGGGCACGAGCCCGTCCACGCGCGCCTGCCAGCCGTCGTTGTACTTGCCCGCGCACGCGCCCTGGCTGAGCAGGAAGCGGGTGACGCAGTCCGTCATCACCCCGGAGAAGTCGAGGTCGTCGTTGGCGCCGATGACCAGCAGGATCGTCTTGATCTTCGTATTGCGCGCCTTGACGGCGAGGTTGTCGCTCTGGACCAGCTCGTCGGCGTACTGCTTCTGGCCGCCGATCCTCATGTTGACGGTCTGCGCTCCCGAGCAGGCGACGTTGTACGTCACGTCGGCCGGGATGCCGGTGCGGTGGATCGCGGCGTCAGGCGAGCGGTGGCACCAGTTGTCGGGGCCGTCGGTGCCGGGTTCGTACGTCCCGACGCCCTCGCCGGAGATCTCACTGTCGCCGAGCGAGATCAGGCCGGTCTTGCGGTCGGCCATCGGGCGCTCGGCCGGACTGCCGTAGAGCTTCGTGGCCTCGGCCGCCCGGATCTTCTCGAGGTCGGGCGGGAGGGGCGTCGCGGCGGGCGCCTTCCCTCCGCTCTCGTCCGCCGCCTCGGCGGGTACGGCGGCTGCCGTGCCGAGCACGGCCGTCATCGCGACGGCTGCCGCGAACGAACATCGCAGTCGGCCACCGCTGCTTCTGATGCGCTTCATTGCGCCTCCCCGGTGTGGTGTTACCCAGGGTTTTTACTGGTCAGTAGCAGGCTTGGGAATACCTGGAACAAGACAAGTGCTCAACTTTTTTACGGGGTTTGAACGGAGAGGTAGGTTCAGGGCATGACCAGTGACGCCAGCGACGACCGCACCGGCGAGTACCGGATCGAGCACGACTCCATGGGCGAGGTACGGGTCCCCGCGCACGCCAAATGGCGGGCCCAGACCCAGCGCGCGGTGGAGAACTTCCCCATCTCGGGGCAGGTCATCGAACGCGCCCACATCGCCGCCCTCGCACAGATCAAGGCGGCCGCCGCCCAGGTCAACGCGGAGCTCGGCGTGCTCGACAAGGACGTCGCGGAGGCCATCGCCGCCGCGGCCGCCGAGGTCGCCGACGGCCGCTGGGACGACCACTTCCCGGTCGACGTCTTCCAGACCGGCTCCGGCACCTCGTCCAACATGAACACCAACGAGGTCCTCGCCACCCTCGCCACCGAGCGCCTGGGCCGCGACGTCCACCCCAACGACCACGTCAACGCCTCGCAGTCGTCCAACGACGTCTTCCCGTCCTCGATCCACATCGCGGCGACGAACGCGGTCACCGGCGACCTGATCCCCGCCCTGGAACACCTCGCCGCCGCCCTGGAGCGCAAGGCGGAGGAGTTCGCGGACGTCGTGAAGTCCGGCCGTACGCACCTCATGGACGCCACGCCCGTGACGCTGGGCCAGGAGTTCGGCGGGTACGCGGCCCAGGTGCGGTACGGCGTCGAGCGGCTGCGCGCCTCGCTCCCCCGCCTCGCCGAACTGCCGCTCGGCGGCACGGCCGTGGGCACCGGCATCAACACCCCGCCCGGCTTCGCCGCCGCCGTCATCGCCGAGGTGGCGCGGGCCACCGGGCTGCCGCTGACCGAGGCGCGCGACCACTTCGAGGCGCAGGGCGCACGGGACGGCATCGTCGAGACCAGCGGGCAGCTGCGGACCATCGGCGTCGGCCTGACGAAGATCGCGAACGATCTGCGGTGGATGGCGTCGGGCCCGCGCACCGGCCTCGCCGAGATCAGCCTGCCGGACCTGCAGCCCGGCTCGTCGATCATGCCCGGCAAGGTCAACCCGGTCATCCCCGAGGCCGCCCTGATGGTCGCCGCGCAGGTCACCGGCAACGACGCGACGGTCGCCGCGGCCGGCGCCGCGGGGAACTTCGAGCTGAACGTGATGCTCCCGGTCATCGCCAAGAACGTCCTGGAGTCGGTCAGGCTGCTCGCCAACGTCTCCCGGCTGCTCGCCGACCGCACCGTCGACGGCATCACCGCCCACCGCGAACGGGCCCGCGAGTACGCCGAGTCCTCGCCGTCCGTCGTGACGCCGCTGAACAAGTACATCGGGTACGAGGAGGCGGCGAAGGTCGCGAAGAAGTCCCTCGCCGAGCGGAAGACGATCCGTGAGGTGGTCCTGGAGTCCGGGTACGTCGAGCGGGGCGACCTCTCCCTGGAGCAGCTGGACGAGGCCCTGGACGTCCTGCGCATGACACATCCCTGACGGAGCCCGGACCGACGGGGCGGCGTCTAGTATCTGTCCATGACAGACCTCGACGGGCAGACGACGGCCGGTGGCGGAGCGGCGCGGTGGGCGCCGGGGGATCACATCCTGTGGCGGTACCGGGAGAACTCCGGGCACCGCGTCCACATCTGCCGCCCCGTCACCGTCGTGCGGGACACCGAGGACCTGCTCGCCGTGTGGATGGCGCCCGGCACCGAGTGCGTGCGGCCGGTGATCGCCGACGGGACGCCCCTGCACCACGAGCCGCTCGCCACCCGCTACACCAAACCGCGCACGGTCCGCACGGGCCACTGGTTCGGCACCGGCGTCCTCAAGCTCGCGCGGCCGGGCGATCCCTGGTCGGTCTGGCTCTTCTGGGACGCGGGCTGGAAGTTCAAGAACTGGTACGTCAACCTGGAGGAGCCGCGCGTCCGTTGGGCCGGCGGCGTCGACTCCGAGGATCACTTTCTGGACATCTCCGTGCGCCCGGACCGCAGCTGGCGCTGGCACGACGAGGACGAGTTCGAGCAGGCCCGCAGGGTGGGTCTGATGGACGCGGGAAAGGCCGCTGACGTCCGCGCCGCCGGGCGGGCCGCACTTGACGTGATCGAGACCTGGGGGGCGCCGTTTTCGGACGGCTGGCAGCACTGGCGGCCCGATCCGTCCTGGGTCGTACCCTCCCTTCCGGATGACTGGGACCGTACGCCCGCGCATGTGTCCTCATGAGACCCTTGATGCGCCCCCGTGGTTCAAACGTAGGATCGTCCTCCGCAAGGGCGCACAGCAGCAACTCCGTGCGTCCGCGCGGTGCCTGACAGGAAGTCATCGAGGGGCGGCAGAACGTGAGCGAGGACCGCAGAGGTCAGGCCGAGGCCTTTGACGCCATCGGGCAGCACTACGACGACGCCTTCCCGCACAAGGAAGGCCAACTGGACGCCGGAGGCCGCCTCGCCGCGGCGCTCCCGGCCGGTTCCGCCGTTCTCGACGTGGGCTGCGGTACCGGCCTGCCGACCGCCCGCCAGCTGACCGAATCCGGCCACTCGGTCCTCGGCACGGACATCTCGTCGGGCATGCTGGAGCTGGCGAGAAAGAACGTCCCGGCAGCCCGGTTCCGGCAACTCGACATCGCGGAGCTGCGGGCCGAAGGGCCGGGCGGGGTCGGCACGTTCGACGGCATCGCCTGCTTCTTCTCCCTCCTGATGCTGCCGCGCGCGGAGATCCCCGAGGCACTGCGGCTGCTGCACGGCCTGCTGCGGCCCGGAGGCCTGATGGAACTGTCCATGGTCGAGGCCGACCTGGACGACGCGGCGATTCCGTTCCTGGGGCACACAATCCGGGTATCGGGTTACCTGCGGGACGAACTGCGGCAGGTCGTGCGGGAGGCGGGCTTCGAGATCACCGGCGAGGACACGTATGCGTACGCCCCCGCAAGCACCGACGCACCACCCGAGTACCAGGTCTTTCTGCACTGCCGACGCGGCTGAGCAACGTGCAACGCTGGACGGCGCGCACGGCGCGCAGCCCCGGACGGACGGATTCGAAACGCGTGACGGAGCACCTCACCCCCCACGAGGGTCGCAAGGCACCAGCTGCCCGGCCGACCGCCCCCGCGGATACCCGCGGGGCGCTGCTGCGTTCCCCCGAACACCCGGAGGGCGGCGGCGCCGGCGCCGGATCAGCGGCACAGGCAGCACCCGCCGGCGAGTCGCGTTCGGACGCCCCCGTGCCGTCCGGCGAGCACTCCCCGTCCTCGGCCGCCGAGCCCGACCCGCACCGGCCGCGCCCCGCGCCCGAGAGCGGCGTGCCGTCCCAGCCCGGGCCCGCCCCGGGCGGCACCGCCCTGCCGCCGGACGGCGAGGAGCGGCGCTCCGGAGCGCCCAGGCCGCCGGGTTCGGGTCCGGTGGCGATGCGGCGTGACGGCGACCGGCTGCGCTTCGTGGGCGCCGCGACCCGGCGCATCGCCCGCGGCATCGACCTCGACGAGATCGTGATGGGGCTGTGCCGGGCGACGGTGCCGACGTTCTCCGACGCGATCCTGGTCTATCTGCGCGACCCGCTGCCGGTCGGCGACGAGCGGCCCACCGGACCGCTGGTGCTCCGCCTGCGCCGCACCGACCGGCTGCGCTCCATCGAGGAGGGCGCCGAGGAGCCGGACACCGAAGGCGGCAACGCCGTGCCCGCGCTGCAGATGGTGCAGCCCGACATCACCGACGTGCTGGGCAGCGCCGAGCTGTGCGAGGTGCGGCCGGGCGGCGCGCTCGCCGAGGTCCTGCGCGGGGTGCGCCCGGTCTTCGCGGACTCGGCGGCGGCGCGGGCGGCGCTGCCCGAGCTGCTCGGCGAGGGGCGCACCCTGCCGGGCGGGCAGCGGGCGATCCTCGCGCCGCTGCGCGGCCGGCGCCGGGTGATCGGCGCCGCGGTGTTCCTGCGCCGCCCTGACCGGCCCGCGTTCGAGGGGGACGACCTGCTCGTCGCCGCCCAGCTGGCCACGCACAGCGCACTCGGCATCGACAAGGCCGTCCTGTACGGCCGCGAGGCGTACATCGCCGACGAGCTGCAGCGCACCATGCTCCCCGAGACGCTGCCGCGCCCGACGGGCGTGCGGCTCGCCTCGCGCTACCTCCCCGCGGCCGAGACGGCGCGGGTCGGCGGCGACTGGTACGACGCGATCCCGCTGCCCGGCAGCCGGGTCGCCCTGGTCGTGGGCGACGTCATGGGCCACTCCATGACCTCGGCGGCGATCATGGGCCAGCTGCGGACGACCGCACAGACCCTGGCCGGGCTCGACCTGCCGCCCCAGGAGGTCCTGCACCACCTGGACGAGCAGGCCCAGCGGCTCGGCTCCGACCGCATGGCCACCTGCCTGTACGCGGTGTACGACCCGGTCTCGCACCGCATCACCATCGCCAACGCCGGGCATCCGCCGCCCGTCCTGCTGCACCTGGGCGGCCGCGCCGAGGTCCTCCGGGTCCCGCCGGGCGCGCCGATCGGCGTGGGCGGCGTCGACTTCGAGGCCGTCGAGCTGGACGCCCCCGCGGGCGCGACGCTGCTCCTCTACACGGACGGGCTCGTCGAATCCCGGCTGCGGGACGTGTGGACCGGCATAGAGCAGCTGCGCGAACGGCTCGCCGCCACCGCCCAGTTGACGGGCCCCGACCACCCGCCGCCCCTGGAGGCCCTCTGCGACGAGGTGCTCGACATGCTCGGCCCGGGCGACCGGGACGACGACATCGCGCTGCTCGCCGCCCGCTTCGACGGGATCGCGCCGAGCGACGTCGCGTACTGGTTCCTCGAACCGGAGAACGCGACACCGTCCCGCGCCCGCCGCCTGGCCCGCAGCGCGCTGGTGCGCTGGGGCCTGGAGGAGCTCACGGACTCGGTGGAGCTCCTGGTCAGCGAGGTCGTGACGAACGCCGTGCGGTACGCGTCGCGGCCGATCACGCTGCGGCTGCTCCGTACCGACGTGCTGCGCTGCGAGGTCGGCGACGACGTCCCGCAACTGCCCCGCCTGCGCAACGCCCGCGCCACCGACGAGGGCGGCCGCGGCCTGTATCTCGTCAACAAGATGGCGCGGCGCTGGGGCGCCACCCGGCTGAGCACCGGCAAGGTGGTCTGGTTCGAGCTGAACCGGAGCTGAGCGCCCTGCCGGGCCCGTACGACGAAGGCGCCCCGGACCGTTTCGGTCCGGGGCGCCTTACTTCGTAGGGGACTCGCAGGGGACTCCGTACGGGGTCAGTCCCTGCCGAACAGCCCGTCGTCCGGATCCTCGGGGTCGATCGTCGAGGTCGGCGTGTCCGTCGGGGTCTGCGTCGGCGTGTGCGTCGGCTTCTGCGTCGGGGTCTGCGTGGGCTTCTGCGTCGGGGTCTGTGTCGGCTTCTGCGTGGGCTTCTGCGTCGGCTTCTGTGACGGCTCCGTCGGAGTGCTCGTCGGCTGCTCGGGCGCCTTCGAGGTCGGGTCCGGCGGCGGCGCGACGGCCGCGCCCATGTCCGTGTTGAGGTCGAACTCGCTCGGCGCGCCCATGGCATCGAACGTGTAGGCAGCCCAGATCTCGGCGGGGAAGCTGCCGCCGTCGATGCGCGGCTCACCGGCGACGCCCTTCATGGAGACCTGCTTGTTCTTCTCCGGGGTGCCCGGGGCGCCCTCACCGAACAGGCCGACGGAGGTGACCAGCTTCGGCGTGTAGCCGGTGAACCAGGCCGACTTGTTGTTGTCGGAGGTACCGGTCTTGCCCGCCACGTCCTGCCCGGCGTTGCGCACCGCGTGGCCCGTACCGTCGTCGACCACGCCGGTCAGCACCGAGGTGAGCGAGTCGGCCGTGCCGCGCTTGACGACCTCTTCGCCGACCGGGTCGGGCAGGTCGATGGTGCGGTCCTTGTGCTCGACGGAGCCGACGAGCGCCGGGGTGACCTTCTTGCCGTGGTTGTCGAGCGTGGCGTACACGCCCGCCATCTCCAGCGGGCTCGCGCCCATGGAGCCCAGGGTCTGCGCGGGCACGGCAGGCAGGCCCTTGACGTCCATGCCGAGCTTGCCCGCCATCTCCATGACCTCGGGCATGCCCACGTCGACGCCCATCTGCGCGAAGACGGAGTTGATGGACTTGTTCATCGCCTTCTGGACGGTGACGGGTCCGTAGTCGACGTGGTCCTCGTTGGGCGGCGCGAAGCCGACCTCGCTGCCCCTGACCGGGCGCCTGCTGGTGCCGTCGTAGATCGTGCCGGCCGTGATCGGCTTGCCGTCCTGCGTGGTGGCGCCGTGCTCCAGGGCCGCGGCGAGGATCAGCGGCTTGAAGGTGGAGGCGACCTGATAGTCGCGGCGGGTGGCGTTGTTCGTGTAGTGCTTCACGTAGTCCTCGCCGCCGTACATGGCGAGGACCTTGCCCGTCTTGGGGTCGACGGACGCGGCGCCCGCCTGGACCCGCGCGTCCGCCTTGTTCTTCTTTCGGTCGAGCTTGTCGTTCAGCTTCTTGTCGACGGCCTGCTCGAGCTGCTTCTGCTTCTTGGGGTCGATGTTCAGCGTGACGGTGTAGCCGCCCGCCTCGAACTCGGCCTCGCTGAGGTTGCTGTTGCGCAGGACCTCGCGCTTGGCCTCCTCCACGAGGTAGCCGATCTGGCCCTCGCGGCCGGGCGGGGCCTTGGGGTTCTCGGGCGTGGGGAACTTCATGGCCGAGCGCTTGCCGGAGTCGAGCCAGTCCTCCTCGACCATGTTGTCGAGGACGTAGTTCCAGCGCTGCTTGACGAGCTTCTTGCCGGTCGGCGTCGCGGCCGCCCAGTCGTACTGGCTCGGGGCCTGAAGGAGCGCCGCGAGGTAGGCGCCCTGCTGCACCTCCAGGTCCTTGGCGTCGACGCCGTAGTAGGCCTGGGCGGCGGCCTGGATGCCGTACGCGCCGCGGCCGTAGTAGCTGGTGTTGATGTAGCCCGCGAGGATGTCGTCCTTGCTCTTCTCGCGGTCCACCTTCAGCGAGATGACCAGTTCCTTCAGCTTGCGGCTGACGGTCTGGTCCTGGCTGAGGTAGTAGTTCTTCACGTACTGCTGGGTGATGGTGGAGCCACCCTGCTTGCCCTTGCCGGTCACCGTGTTCAGCACACCGCGGGCGGTGCCCTTGAAGTCGATGCCCTCGTCCTTGTAGAAGGACTTGTTCTCCGCGGCGACGAAGGTCTTCTGGACGTCCTCGGGGACCTTGTCCAGGTCGACGATCTCGCGGTTCACGTCGCCGGTGCGGGCGATGACATCGCCGTTGCTGTACCTGTAGACGTTGCTCTGCATCTTCGCCGCGGGATTGCCCTCGGGTATGTCCACCACGAGGTAGAGGACCACGAAGCCGACCATGCCGAGCAGGCAGAATCCGAGGAACGTACCGAGGATCTTCTTCCAGGTGAAGAAGCGCCGTATGCCGGTGCGCTTGGGCTTGCCCCCGCCGGACGGGCGCCCGCGCGCTGCCCGGCGGGCCCCGCGCTGCCGCGCTTGTCGTTCTTCGGCTCGGCCCATGACTGAGAGTGCTCCGCTTCCGTCTAGTCCTCATGCGTACGTCGAGTCAGCTCATGAAGCTAACACCGCACCGCAGGACAAACTCCTGCCCATCCGGTCTTTTCCGGACGTGACAATGAGCACCTGCCCCTAAGGAACCGACGTTCGCGAGGCCCCGATGGTTGCGCGCCCCTCGCGCAAATGATCTCTACACCCTGGGTATACATCGCACGTATACACACCGTGTAGAGTGCTCCGCATGTCCATTGGCCACACCCTTCTGGGTCTTCTGGAATCCGGCCCCCGGCACGGTTACGACCTCAAGCGCGCCTTCGACGAGAAGTTCGGGCACGACAAGCCCCTGCACTACGGGCAGGTCTACTCGACCATGTCGCGGCTCTTGAAGAACGGCCTCGTCGAGGTCGACGGCATAGAGGCGGGCGGCGGTCCCGAGCGCAAGCGGTACGCGATCACCGAGGCGGGCATCACGGACGTCCAGCGGTGGCTCGCCACCCCGGAGAAACCGGAGCCCTACCTCCAGTCGACCCTCTACACCAAGGTCGTCCTCGCGATCCTCACCGGCCGCGACGCCGCCGAACTCCTCGACGTACAGCGCGCGGAGCACCTGCGCCTGATGCGCATCCTCACCGACCGCAAGCGCAAGGGCGACCTCGCCGACCAGCTCATCTGCGACCACGCGCTCTTCCACCTCGAAGCCGATCTGCGCTGGCTGGAGCTGGCCGCCGCACGTCTCGGCAAGCTCGCCCAGGAGGTGCGCTCCGCATGACCCCCGCAGGTTCCCTTCTCGTGGCCGACGGACTCCGCAAGGAGTACGGCCCGACCACCGCGCTCGACGGCGCGTCGTTCTCCATCCACCCCGGCGAGGTCGTCGCCGTCATGGGCCCCTCCGGCTCCGGAAAGTCGACCCTGCTGCACTGCCTCGCCGGGATCGTCCGCCCCGACGCGGGCTCCATCACGTACGGCGGCCGCTCGCTGACCGGCATGTCGGACGCCGGCCTGAGCGCCCTGCGCCGCAGCGAGTTCGGCTTCGTCTTCCAGTTCGGCCAGCTCGTGCCCGAGCTCACCTGCGTCGAGAACGTCGCGCTCCCGCTGCGCCTCAACGGCGTCAAGCGCAAGGCGGCCGAGGCGACCGCCCGCTCCTGGATGGAGCGTCTGGAGGTCGACGACGTCGCCGCCAAGCGGCCCGGTGAGGTCTCCGGCGGCCAGGGCCAGCGCGTCGCCGTCGCCCGCGCGCTCGCCACCGGCCCGCGTGTCGTCTTCGCCGACGAGCCGACCGGCGCCCTCGACTCCCTCAACGGCGAACGCGTCATGGAGCTCCTGACCGACGCGGCCCGCTCCACCAACGCGGCCGTCGTCCTGGTCACTCACGAGACCCGCGTCGCCGCCTACTCCGACCGCGAGATCGTCGTACGCGACGGCAAGTCCCGCGACATGGAGCGGGCCTCATGAGTGACACCCGAGTCCGCCCGGGGCCCTCGGTCGCGGCGCCGGCCGCCGTGGCCCCGACCGGAGTCGCGGCCTGGATACGCGACCTGGGCATGGGCATACGGTTCGCCACGAGCGGCGGCCGCGAGGGCTGGATCCGCACGATCCTGACCGCCGTCGGCGTCGGCCTCGGCGTCGCGCTCCTGCTCGGCGCCGCGTCGGTGCCGAACATGCTGCAGAACCGCGACGACCGGTCGTTCGCGCGCACACCGCACTCCTCCTTCGACGGCAAGCCGCTCAAGGCGACCGATTCGACGGTGGTCATGCGCAACACCGGCACCACGTTCCGCGGGAAGAGCCCGACCGGCCTCTTCCTGCGCGCCGACGGCAAGAACCCGGCGCTGCCGCCGGGACTCGACAAGATCCCCGCGGCGGGCGAGATGGTCGTCTCGCCCGCGCTGCGCGACCTGCTCGACGACCCGGCGAACAAGCTGCTGAAGGAACGTTTCCGCGACTACCGCGTGACCGGCACCATCGGCGAGGCCGGCCTCCTCTCACCGGTGGAGCTCTACTACTACGCGGGCAGCGACAAGATCACCGCGACGGGCAACAACTACCGCGTCGAGAGCTTCGGACAGGACGACTCGCTGCCCCTCGACCCGTTCCTGATGGCGCTCGTCGTGCTGATCTGCGTCGTGCTCCTCACCCCGGTGGCGATCTTCATCGGCACGGCCGTGCGGTTCGGCGGCGACCGGCGCGACCGGCGGCTCGCCGCCCTGCGCCTGGTCGGCGCGGACGCCCGTGCGGTGCGCAGGATCGCGGCGGGCGAGGCGCTGTTCGGCGCGCTCCTCGGGCTCGCCGCGGGCGCCGTGTTCTTCCTGCTCCTGCGGGAGCTGGTGGGCGTGGTCGACCTGACGAACGTCAGCGCCTACCCCTCCGACATGGTGCCCTCGCCCGGCCTGGTCGCGCTGGTCGCGGTGGCCGTACCGGTGTCCGCGGTCCTGGTGACGCTGATCTCGCTGCGCGCGGTCGCCATCGAACCCCTCGGCGTGTTCCGCGGCGCCAAGCAGCGCAAGCGCCGCCTGTGGTGGCGGCTCGTCCTGCCGGTCCTCGGCATCGGCATCCTGCTCTACTCCGGCCGCATCGACCGCGACATGGGCAACGACTCCGTCAACGTGACCGCGATCGCGGTGGGTTCGGCGCTCTCCCTGATCGGGCTCAGCGCGCTGCTGCCCTGGCTCGTCGAGGCCGTCGTGGGACGGCTGCGCGGCGGTCCCGTGCCCTGGCAGCTCGCCGTGCGCAGGCTGCAGCTGACGACCGGTTCGGCGTCCCGCGCGGTCAGCGGGATCACCGTCGCGGTGGCCGGCGCGGTGGCGCTGCAGATGATGTTCGCGTCCATGCACGACGATTTCAACGCGGTCACGGGCCAGGACACCACGCGCGCCCAGCTCACGGTCCGCAGCGGGGCCGTCAGCGGCCCCCTCAGCCAGCGGATGATCGACGACTTCGCCGCGACCAAGGGCGTCACCAAGGTCATCGGGACCGTGCAGGCGTTCGTCACCCGGCCCGGCGGCAAGAAGGTCAATGACCTCACGCCGACCACGGAGGTGACCATCGGCACCTGCGCGACCCTGCGCGAGCTGGCGGACATCGGCTCCTGCAAGGACGGCGACACCTTCATCTCGCACACCGGCAGCAAGGAGCAGAACGGCTGGGTGGACCAGACGGCACGCCCCGGCAAGCCGGTCAACGTCGGGCCCGACCCCGACTACGACAAGAAGGCCAAGCCGGTCCTGTGGACACTGCCCAAGGACACGCCCACCGTCCAGGCACGGTCCAACCCGTCCGGCAGGAAGATCGACGGCATCTTCGCGACGCCGAGCGCCATCGACGTCAAGAAGCTGGACGACGCGTCGACGACCTCCTGGGTCAAGACCGACCCGAAGGTGGCGGACGCCGAGGAGTACGTGCGCAACACGGCGCTGCGCATCGATCCGTTCATCGGCGTGGACACCCTGAAGTCGGTCGACCGCGACAAGCAGTACGCGTCCATCGCGCGCGGCCTGCAGATCGGCGCGAGCGCCACGATGGCGCTGATCGCGGCGTCCATGCTGGTGTCGATGATCGAGCAACTCCGGGAGCGCAAGCGCCTGCTCGCGGCGCTCACCGCGTTCGGCACGCGCCGCTGGTCGATGGCGTGGTCGCTCCTGTGGCAGACGGCGATCCCGGTCGCCCTGGGCCTCGCCCTCGCGATCGGCGGCGGTCTCGGCCTGGGCGTGGTCATGACGCGCATGATCGGCAAGGAGGTCACCGACTGGTGGTCGTTCCTGCCCCTGACGGGCGCGGGCGCCGCGATGGTCGCCGTCGTGACGCTGCTCAGCCTGCCGCCACTGCGGCGGATGATGCGCCCGGACGGCCTGCGCACGGAGTAGCGCCGAAGGGGCGCGGGGAACTGCGCGGCCAGCCCCCACCGGCCCGCGGGAAAACACGCGCCGTGGCGGGCACAAGGCCGGTGCGGGCTCACACGACCCGCACCGGCAAGGGCCGAATCGCCTCCTTCAGGGCCCGCGCCAACTCCTCGTACTCGGCGCCCCGCGCGGCCCCCGTCCGCATCGCGAGAGCGATCCGCCGCGTGGGCGCGGGGTCGGCGAAGTACCCCGTCAAGAGCTGATTGCTGCGGCTGGTCTCCACCCGCACGGCCGTGCGCGGCAGCAGCGTCACACCGAGCCCGCCCGCCACCAGCTGGACGAGGGTGGAGAGCCCGGCGGCGGTCGTGGTGACGGGAGCCTCCGCGCGGCCCGCCTCACGGCAGATGTCGAGGGCCTGGTCGCGCAGGCAGTGCCCCTCGTCGAGGAGCAGCAGGTTGAGCTCCTTCAGGGCCTCGCGCGGGATGCCCTCGCGACCGCCGAGCCAGTGGTCCAGGGGTGTGACGAGGACGAAATCCTCGTCGAAGAGCGGCAGTTCGCTCACCCCCGGCACGCCGAGCGGCACCGCGAGCAGCAGCAGGTCGAGCCGTCCGGCCGTGAGCCCTTCGAGGAGCGAGGAGGTCTGCTCCTCGTGCACCTGGAGGTCCAGGTCCGGGTACCGCTCGTGGACGAGCGCGATCACCGTGGGCAGCAGGTACGGTGCCACGGTCGGGATCACGCCGAGCCGCAGCGCACCGGTGAACGGCGCCTTGACCGCGTCGGCCTCCTCCATGAGCGCCTCGACCTCGTCGAGGACCGCCTTGACCCGTACGGAGAGCCGCTCACCGGCGGGCGAGAGCAGGACCTTGCGGGTGGTCCGCTCCAGGAGCTTGACACCCAGTGCCTCCTCCAGCGCGGCCACGGCCCCGGAGAGCGCGGGCTGGCTCATCCCGATCGCGGCGGCGGCATCGCGGAAGTGCAGATGCTCGGCCACGGCGGCGAAGGCGCGCAGCTGCGCCAGGCTGGGCTGTCTGCCCTGTGACGGCTTGCCCCTTTGTATGGCTCGCACTGATAACCACCTCCGATCAACATGACCCACTCTAGCTATTTCCGTAATCAATGCACCCTGTGCCACCATCGAGTTCAGTCCAACCCATAGGAATCTCCTCAAAAGGGATTTTCCTTGTCGCAAGGAGTACGTGTGCTCACTGTCGGTGACAAGTTCCCCGAGTTCGACCTGACCGCCTGTGTCTCGCTGGAGAAGGGCGCGGAGTTCGAGCAGATCAACCACAAGACCTACGAGGGCAAGTGGAAGATCGTCTTCGCGTGGCCCAAGGACTTCACCTTCGTGTGCCCGACCGAGATCGCGGCCTTCGGCAAGCTGAACGACGAGTTCGCCGACCGTGACGCCCAGATCCTCGGCTTCTCCGGTGACTCCGAGTTCGTGCACCACGCCTGGCGCAAGGACCACCCGGACCTGACGGACCTGCCCTTCCCGATGCTGGCCGACTCGAAGCACGAGCTCATGCGTGACCTCGGCATCGAGGGCGAGGACGGCTTCGCGCAGCGCGCCGTCTTCATCGTCGACCAGAACAACGAGATCCAGTTCACGATGGTGACCGCCGGTTCCGTGGGCCGTAACCCCAAGGAGGTCCTCCGGGTCCTCGACGCCCTGCAGACCGACGAGCTGTGCCCCTGCAACTGGACCCAGGGCGACGAGACCCTGGACCCGGTCGCGCTGCTCTCGGGCGAGTGAACAGGAGCTCTCTGACATGGCACTCGACGAACTGAAGTCCGCCGTACCGGACTACGCCAAGGACCTGAAGCTGAACCTCGGCTCGGTCATCGGCAACAGCGACCTCCCCAAGCAGCAGCTCTGGGGCACGGTCCTGGCCTGCGCGATCGCCTCGCGCTCGCCGATCGTGCTGCGCGAGCTGGAGCCGGAGGCGAAGGCGAACCTCTCCGCGGAGGCGTACACCGCCGCGAAGTCCGCCGCCGCGATCATGGCGATGAACAACGTCTTCTACCGCACGCGCCACCTGCTCTCCGACCCGGAGTACGGGACGATGCGCGCCGGTCTGCGGATGAACGTCATCGGCAACCCGGGCGTCGAGAAGGTCGACTTCGAGCTGTGGTCCCTCGCGGTCTCCGCGATCAACGGCTGCGGCCAGTGCCTGGACTCGCACGAGCAGGTCCTGCGCAAGGCCGGCGTCGACCGCGAGACGATCCAGGAGGCCTTCAAGGTCGCCGCGGTCATCCAGGCGGTGGGCGTCACGCTGGACTCCGAGGCGCACCTCGCGTAGTTCCGCCGACTCATACGGAAGCGGGGCCCGGAACCGAGAGGTTCCGGGCCCCGCTTTCGCGCGTACGGGCTACTCCCGCGGGTCCGCGGACCCGGACGGGGACGCCGGGGCGGCCGCAGGCGGGGACGCCGGTTCCGACGCGGACGCCGACGCCGGTGCCGAGTCCAGCGCGGTGGCTCCGCGCGGCTGCGGGGCCTGCTTCAGCGCGGCCTCGCGGGCGTACGCCCGCAGATAGCCGACGACCGTGTTCGTGACGGCCACCAGCGGCACCGCCACGACCGCCCCGCCGACCCCGGCGACCATGCCGCCCGCGGCGACGGAGAGGATCACCGCGAGCGGATGCACCCGCACCGCGCGGCCGAGGATGAACGGCTGCAGGATGTGCCCCTCGATCTGCTGCACCGCGAGGACCACCGCGAGCGCCATCACCGCGGTGAACACGCCCTGGGTGACCAGGGCGACGACCACCGCGAGGGCGCCGGAGACCACGGCGCCGACCAGTGGCACGAACGCGGCCAGGAAGATGATGACGGCGAGCGGCACCGCCATCGGCACCCCGAGGAAGTAGATGCCGAGGCCGATGAAGATGGCGTCGATCAGGGCCACTATCACCGTGCCGCGCACGTACGCGGTGAGCGTGCGCCAGGCCCGCGGGCCCGCGCCCGCGATGCCGGGCCGCGCCTGGGCGGGCATCAGCTTCAGGAACCACTGCCAGATGCGCTTGCCGTCGTAGAGCAGGAAGAGCGTCGAGAACATCGCGAGCAGGATGCCGGTCAGCATCTCGACGATGACCGTGACGCCTTCCAGGCCCGCGGAGGTGAGCTCCTCCGTGTTGGAGCCGACCGCGTCCCGCAGGCTCTTGGCGATCTCGTTGATCTGGTCCTCGGTCACGTGGAACGGGCTGTTGAGGAGCCACTTGCGCAGATCCTCGATGCCGTCCTGGACCTGCCGGGACAGTTCGTCGGCGTTCTCCATGACCTGCCACACCACGAACCAGCCGACCAGGCCCATGATGACGAAGCCGAGGATCGCGGTCACCGCCGTCGCGAGCCCGCGCGGCAGACCCAGCTTCTTGAGCCGGGCCACCGTGGGCTGCAGCAGCGCGGTGATCAGCAGGGCGGCCACGAAGGCGAGCACCACCAGCTGCACCGCGCTGATGACCTTCATCAGGACCCAGAGGGTGCCCGCGAGGACCAGCAGCCGCCAGCCCGCCTCGGCGGCGACCCGCATGCCCCACGGCACGGCGTCCACGGGGTCGGGTCTCGCCGCTATGGCCGGCGCGTACGCGGGCGGCAGCGGCACGTGTTCGCTGTCGTCCCCTACGACGGAATCCCTCGGCTCGTCGGTGTCCGAGTCGGCGTCCTTGTCGCGGCGCTGCTCGTTCAACCGCTCGCCCATCCCGCTCAGTCCGGCGCCGAGCCGGCCGAGCCACCCTGGCACTCGCGACATGATCCGTCCTCTACCCCCGTCTTTTCCCACCACTCCCCCCTGGAGCTGTCGCACCGACCGTACACGGGAGAAACCCCCCACCGAAGGACGGTGAGGGGCCTCTCAAGGTTGAGTACCGGTACGGCCGGAGTGCGGCCTAGTACCAGCTGTTCGCCTGCCAGAAGCTCCAGGCTCCGCACGGGCTTCCGTAGCGGTCGTTCATGTAACCCAGGCCCCACTTGATCTGCGTGGCCGGGTTGGTCTGCCAGTCGGAACCCGCCGAGGACATCTTGGAACCGGGCAGCGCCTGGACGAGGCCGTACGCGCCCGAACCGGCGTTGGTGGCCTTGTAGTTCCAGGTGGACTCGTGGTTGACGATGTTGCTGAAGCACTGGAACTGGTCGCCGGGGACCATCTGCCGTGCCATCGCCTGGACCTGGGCAACCGTGTAAGAGCCCTGCGGCGCGAAGCTGGAGGCGTCGCGGGCGGAGGAGCGGCTGGCCTTGGTCTCGGCCTTCTCCTCACGCTCCTTCTTGGCGGCGGCCTTCTTGGCGGCCTCCGCCTTCTCCGCCTTCTCCGCGGCCTTCTGCTTCTCGATCGCCGAGGCGGCGGCCTGCTTGCGGGCCTCCTCCGCGGCGGTCTTCTTCGCGGCGGTGTCGGCGGCCATGGCCTGCGCGTCGGCCTGCTGCGTCAGGGACGCGGTCTGGACCTGGGCCTGCTGACCCGCGGGTATGTCTGCGAGGAGCGTCGCGTCGCTTGCCGCTGCCTCAAAGTCGTTCGAGTTCGAGGGCTGGGTGTTGCCCGAGGCAACACCCACGACAGCGCCGACGGTGGTGACCGCGGTGGCAGAAGCCACGGCGAATCCCCGGACCGAAATCCGGCTCACACGGTTTCCTTCCAGCATCGCCCGCATAGGTGACCTCGCGGACGCAATCGTGCCCCTGGCGCTGGCCTCCGCTTGCGATCGGTCACGGGAGGCACGGACCCGGTGCTCAACTCCCGTAGCGGGAGCGTCGCGTGGTGCTTCGGGCGGCATGCGACGGTCACTATGAAGTTCTGGTGTTCGGTACCGCTGGGGGTACAGGTGTGTCGCATGCGGGGCCTGACAGGACCCAGACTCTGCCCCAGCCGGACACCGCAAGGCAATTCTCCGTTGCGTGGGAAAGCTCACACCCCGTTTGCCCCAGGAGTTTTACGGAAACAGGGGTGCAGCACGACGCCGCCCGGCTAAGCTCCTTCGCTTTGCCGGGCGGCGCCCACTGTGGTGCAACTGCCGTGAACTGCCTCAGATGTGACCGTCCTCCAGCATTTCGGTCACCAGGGCCGCGATCTGCGAACGCTCCGAGCGCGTGAGCGTGACGTGCGCGAAGAGGGGATGCCCCTTCAGCTTCTCGACGACGGCGACCACGCCGTCGTACCTCCCCACGCGGAGGTTGTCGCGCTGGGCCACGTCGTGGGTCAGTACGACACGGGAGTTGGCCCCGATACGGGACAGCACGGTCAACAGGACATTCCGCTCCAGGGATTGCGCCTCGTCCACGATCACGAACGCGTCGTGCAGGGAGCGCCCGCGGATGTGGGTGAGCGGGAGCACTTCGAGCATCCCGCGCGCCGTGACCTCCTCGATGACCTCTTTCCCCGCCACCGAGCCGAGGGTGTCGAAGACCGCCTGCGCCCAGGGGCCCATCTTCTCGGCCTCGGTGCCGGGCAGATAGCCGAGCTCCTGCCCGCCCACCGCGTACAGCGGCCTGAAGACCATCACCTTCTGGTGCTGCCTGCGCTCAAGGACCGCCTCCAGGCCCGCGCAGAGCGCGAGCGCCGACTTGCCGGTGCCCGCACGGCCGCCCATCGAGACGATGCCGACGTCCGGGTCGAGGAGCAGATCGAGCGCGACCCGCTGCTCGGCGCTCCTGCCCTTGAGTCCGAAGGCCTCACGGTCGCCGCGTACGAGCCGGACGTTGCCGTCGGCCGTGACGCGGCCGAGCGCCTTGCCCCGCTCCGACTGGATGGTGAGGCCCGTGTGCACTGGCAGGTCCGCCGCCTCCGGGACGTACAGGGAGTCCTCTTCGAAGAGGAGGTCCACCTGCTCGGCCGCGAGCGTCAGTTCGGACATGCCGGTCCAGCCGGAGTCCGTGATGGCGAGCTCGGCCCGGTACTCCTCGGCCAGGAGCCCCACCGAGGACGCCTTGATCCTGAGCGGCAGGTCCTTGGAGACGACGGTGACGTCGTACCCCTCGGCCTGCAGGTTGCGCGCCACGGCAAGAATCCGTGAGTCGTTGTCCCCCAACCGGTAGCCGGCCGGAAGCACGCCGGGATCGGAGTGGTTGAGCTCGACGCGCAGCGAACCGCCCAGGTCCCCGATCGGGATCGGGGCGTCCAGGCGGCCGTGCCGGATGCGGAAGTCGTCGAGCAGGCGCAGCGCCTGCCGGGCGAAGTATCCGAGCTCCGGATGGTGCCGCTTGGCCTCCAGCTCCGTCACCACGACGATCGGCAGCACGACTTCGTGCTCCTCGAAGCGGGTCAGGGCGTTCGGATCGGCCAGCAGGACGCTGGTGTCGAGAACATAGGTGCGCCTGTCGGGCATGCGGCGCTTTGTGCTGGTCACCACGGAAGGACGTACCCCCTCGGATGAGGTCGGGGAGCGACGGGAGGGATACCGGGGGCGATCCGGCGGGTGTGAGCCGGACCGGTCACGGGCCGCACTGCGCGGGCCGAGCACCGGCCCTCCACGTCGCCCGTGCTGCTCACACGGTCGTCCTGGTGCAACGGGCCTCCCGGGCGGACGGCTCATGCCGTCCGCTGAGATACGACATCCGTGAATCGGACGTCGACCTGGAAGGCTTATTCCCTCGAACAAGCGCAGCCATGCCAGGGCATATGACGACGCGTTGGTTAACTCCGGGTTACCCCGACCTCAGGGGCGAAAGCGGATCAGCCGCCGTAGCGGCGGTGGCGTGCCGCGTAATCACGCAGCGCACGCAGGAAATCGACCTTGCGGAAGGCCGGCCAGAAGACTTCGCAGAAGTAGTACTCGGAGTGGGCCGACTGCCAGAGCATGAATCCGGAGAGGCGCTGCTCGCCACTCGTTCGGATCACCAGGTCGGGATCCGGCTGGCCGCTGGTGTAGAGGTGCTTGGAGATCTGGTCGATGTCGACGCACTCCGCGACGTCCTCCAGGCTCGCGCCGTTGTCCGCGTGCTCAAGGAGCAGCGAGCGGACCGCGTCGGCGATCTCCTGGCGGCCGCCGTAGCCGACGGCCACGTTGACCAGTATCCCGGTGTTGTGGCGGGTCGCCTCTTCGGCTTCCTTCATGACCGTCTGGGTGTGGGCCGGCAGCAGGTCGAGGGCCCCGACGTGGTGGACCCGCCAGCGGCCGTCCGCGACGAGCGAGCGGACCGTGCCCCCGATGATGCCAAGGAGCGGCGTCAGCTCGCCCGGGGGCCGGTCGAAGTTGTCGGTGGAGAGCATCCACAACGTCACGACCTCGACGTCCGTCTCCGCGCACCAGCCGAGGAACTCCTCGATCTTGTGTGCGCCCGCCTGGTGGCCCTCAGCGGTGGTCCCGCCCGCCGCCTTGGCCCAACGGCGGTTGCCGTCGAGGATGACACCGATGTGCTTGGGCACCTGGTCGTGGTCGAGGCGGCCTTCCACCCGGCGTGCGTAAAGTCCGTACACCAGGTCGCGCAGGTTCACGTGTGTCAGCCTCCAGCAGATGGCGATCTCCAGGGGTGCGCCCAGAGCAACCCCGAGGGCGACACCCTACCGCCGCTCTAGCGTCCCTCCACAGTCGGGTGGCAGGACCCTGAAGTAGCTTCGTCCCCATGAACGACACGTCTCTGTATCGCGCGGCACCGGACCGTTACGACTCGATGGAGTACCGGCGGACGGGTCGCAGCGGTCTGAAACTGCCCGCGGTGTCCCTCGGGCTCTGGCACAACTTCGGCGACGACAAGGCCCTCGGGACGCAGCGCGAGATCCTGCGACGCGCCTTCGACCTGGGCGTCACGCACTTCGACCTGGCGAACAACTACGGCCCGCCGGCGGGCTCGGCCGAGCTCAACTTCGGCAAGATCTTCGCGCAGGACTTCGCCCCGTACCGTGACGAGCTGGTCCTCTCGACCAAGGCCGGCTACCTCATGCACCCCGGCCCGTACGGCGAGTGGGGCAGCCGCAAATATCTGCTGTCGTCGTTGGACGCGTCGCTCGACCGGATGGGCGTCGACTACGTGGACATCTTCTACTCCCACCGCTTCGACCCGGAGACTCCGCTGGAGGAGACGATGGGCGCCCTCGCCTCCGCCGTCCAGCAGGGCAAGGCGCTGTACGTGGGGGTGTCCTCGTACAACAGCGAGCAGACGGCGGAAGCGGCGCGGCTGCTGCGGGAGATGGGTGTCCCGGCCCTCATCCACCAGCCCTCGTACTCGATGATCAACCGCTGGACCGAGGACGACGGGCTGCTCGACACCCTGGAGGCGGCGGGCATGGGCTGCATCTCCTTCGTGCCGCTCGCCCAGGGCCTGCTGACGAACAAGTACTTGCAGGGCATCCCGGAGGGTTCGCGCGCGACCCAGGGCAAATCCCTGGACCCGGGCCTGCTGAGCGACGAGGTGGTGCGCCGGCTGAACGGTCTGAACGGCATCGCGGCGGAGCGCGGCCAGTCCCTCGCCCAGCTCGCCCTGAACTGGGTGCTCCGCGACGAGCGGATGACCTCCGCCCTGATCGGCGCCTCCAGCGTCGAGCAGCTGGAGGAGAACGTGGCGGCGCTCGCGGGACCGAAGCTGACGGACGCCGAGCTGTCCGCGATCGACACGTTCGCGGTGTCGACGCCCGGCACCAACATCTGGGCCGGGCGCGGCTGACCGGCGCGACGCTCGGGCGGATGTGCGGGAGCCCCGGACCGGATGCGTTCCGGTCCGGGGCTCCTTGCTGCGCGCCGTAGGCCGCTGTGCGCCCGTGTGCCCGTTGGCCGCTGTGCGCCGTGTTCCGCGTCGGGTCAGACGCGCGGCCGCTTGAACCACGCGCCCGCCACGCCCTGCGAGAGCAGGATGACGACGGCGATCGAACCGAGCAGCGGCAGCAGCCCGCCGGGGTTGCCGGCGGCCGCGCCGCCGAGCCCGAACAGGATCTGCACGCTCATCAGAACGATGCACGTGACGCGGATGCCGTTGCCCGCGGTGCCGAAGCGGAAGGCCATGCCGGCGGCGACGAGGAGGCAGAGGTTGACGCCGAGGGCCGCGCCGGCCGTCTCCGGGTTCGAGATGGCTATCAGGAGGATGCTGCCGATGACGGTGAGTCCGGCGAGCACCCAGGTGACGATCTGAGCGGCGCGGACGACGCCGGGCATCCGGTGCGGTCCCATCGGGCCCTGGCCGTATCCGGGATATCCCGGGTGACCGGGGCCGTATCCGTAGCCCTGTCCCTGCCCGTAGCCCTGCCCGTAGCCCGGGTCCTGGGCGGGGCCGTTGTAGGTGGGGAGACCTTGCTGGGGGTTGGGCTGCGGAGGGGGCGGAGGGGGGAATTGGTTCGACATGTCCCTGACGATAACTGGACGTCGATCTTGAGCCACGCCATGGCACAAAAAATCGGGCCGGTCCGTGGGGGGGAGACGGACCGGCCCGAGGGGGGGTTTCCACCATAACCCTTCGTAAGTGCTGCTGGGTGCATTGGCGCGCCACAACTACTCTCCGAGACCGGCCGACGACTGCGCGATCCCGTTCCACCGGCGGAATCGCGGGTTCGCAGGCGTGTTTCGGCCGGGTGCGGCGGTACCTCCCAAGAGGGACCCCCGCGCGGTTCGCGCGCTTGACGTCACGGGTGGCCGTGGCGCTAATTTCGCGGCATGGCGACGATGAAGGTCTCCCCTCCCCCGCCGGGACCCTCACGACGGGAGTCCCCGGACCCCACTCCGAAGATCCCGTCGGAGATCCCGCTGGAGATCGCGGAGTCGGCGCGGGCGCGGCGGCGGGGGCTGCTCGGGCGCACGGGGGTGACGGGGGCGCTCCTGCTGTCACCGGCGAGCAGCGTGCACACCGTGCGGATGCGGTTCGCCATTGATGTGGCGTATCTCGACAAGAAGTTGCGCGTGCTGTCCGTACGGACGATGCGTCCGGGGCGGGTCGGGCTGCCGCGACCGCGGGCCAGGCACGTGATCGAGTCGGAGGCCGGGGCGATGGCCCGGTGGGGCGTGCGCCGGGGTGCGCGGATCGTCGTGAGCGCCGCCGGGCGCGGTACGGAGTGAGGGCTCGCGGCGCCGCGCGGCCCCCTCCACCGCACGGCACCGCCCGCGTTGATTTGCTCACGCGAATTAGCCTTGGTCTGAACTTACGTGACGCCAGCGGGCGGATCGAGCCAGTATTGGTAACGATGCGGAATCAAGGCTTCGATTACGGGTCGTACGTCACGATGTGAGAGATGAGAGCGAAGTGCCCGGATTGCCGAATTAGGCGACACTATTCGCCCGATTGTCGCCAACATCGTCGCTCTGTACGACCGCTCACCCCGCGTCCCGCGTCGGCTTGCGGAGGTCGAAGAGGTGCCGGGTGCTGTGGGCCACGAAGGGGCCGTCCGCCTCGATCCGGTCGTGCAGCTCGCGCAGGCGCGGCCGGTACTCCTCCACGCTGAAGCCGGGGACCATCCACACCACCTTGCGCAGGAAGTGGACGACCGCCCCGATGTCGTAGAACTCGATCCGCAGCCGCTCGGCCCGCAGATCCACGACCTCAAGGCCCGCCGCCTCGGCCTCCGCGCGCTCCAGGTCGGGGTGGCGGGCGTTCCTGACCTCCGCCGGCTGCGGCCCGAGGAAGTACTCGACGACCTCGAAGACGCTGGCGGGCCCGACGTGCTGCGCGAAGTACGTGCCGCCGGGGCGCAGCACGCGGGCGATCTCGTCGAAGTGGGCCTTCACCGGGTGGCGGCTGGTGACGAGGTCGAACGCGCCGTCCGCGAACGGCAGCGGCGCGTCTTCGGGCGAGGCGACGACGACGGCGCCGCGCGGGTGCAGCAGGGCGGTGGCCTTGGCGACGTTCGCGGGCCAGCCTTCCGTGGCCACGGCGAGCCGCGGCAGGGTGGCGGCGGAGGCCAGCACCTCGCCGCCGCCGGTCTGGATGTCGAGGCTCGCGGACGCCCCGGCGAGCCGCTCCGCCATGGCCTCGGCGTACCGCCACGAGGGCCGCGCCTCGGTGGCCCGCCCCTCGAACCAGGAGAAGTCCCACCCTTCGGTGGGCGCGGCCTCGGCTTCGGCGACGAGGGCGTCGAAGGGGCGGGGGGCGGGGCGTTCCTGGCCGGTCGTGGGGCCTGCCGGATCGGTGGGGCCTGCCGGATCGGTGGGGCCTGTGGGGCCTGTGGGGCCTGTGGGGTCCGTGGGCTCTGTGGCGTTCACCGGGTCCAGGGGGCTGGTAGGGCTCATGGGGCAATCCTGCCGGACGGCTGGTCCCCGCCTTGCCCTGGCGAGGCCCCCTTCGGGAACCCGTGGCTACCGTGGCTCAGCCCGTAGTGCCCTCGGCAGCGTCGTCGCCCGCGCTCCCCCGCGGGAAGGAGACCTCCACCCGGCGGTTCTTCCTGCGGCCCTCCTCGGAGTCGTTGTCCGCGATCGGGTAGTCCTCGCTGTAGCCGCGTACGGAGTACGTGACCTCGGGGCCGAGGTAGCCCGCCATCCTGTCGTGCACGGCCTCCGCGCGCTCGCGGGAGAGTCTCTTGCCGTGGCCGTAGGACCCGAGGCTGTCCGTGAACCCGAACACCCGCACGTCCGTGGCCTTCTGGTTCCTGGCTTCCTCCGCGATGGCCTTGATCCGGGCGTTCGCCTCCGGGTTCAGCTTCGAACTGTCCTTGGGGAACAGGACCTCCGCCTGCAGTGCGAACTTCACGTCCGTGTTGGTGTCCTCACGGCGCTCCTCGCCGCCGAGGTCCTCGACGACGGACTTGATGTCCAGCACCTTGGCCGGGGCGAGGGTCGCCCCGTCGGCGAGCTTGAGCCCGGGGCTGTTGGCGTCCACTTCGGGGGGTGGGGAGGTGGTGGTGCTGCCGGGGGGTGCGCTGGGGTCTTCGTCGTCGGCCCAGGCGGGCGCCGGTAGGAGGAGCAGGGCCAGGACGGTGAGGGTGGCGGCGCCGGTGGTGGTGCGGTGGGGGTGGCGGGTCATGGGTCACTCGCCCTCGGAGATGTCGAGGGGGGCGGGGGGCATCGAACCCACCTGGAAGGTGACGGTGCCGGTTCCCTCGGGAGGAGCAGGGAACTGAGCGAACCAGTTTGCCGTTTCGCCCTGCTTCACGCGCCCATCGAACTTGGTGCAGAGGCAACGTCCTGACGTATCCCTGAGGACCAGGTACTTCTTCTTGCCCTCTGTGTCCACGAGGCTGGCACCGGACAGGGACCCGCCGTTGGACCGCAGCTCACGTTCGTCGCTGGCCCAATCGGCGCCCATCCAGGACCGGTCCCCGTTATTGGTGACAGTGCCTGAAACAGTGACGAAGCCGCCTCCGTCGCGGAGAGCCGACGTGATTTTGACACCGACGTCACCGTCCCTGGTCTCCGCAAGGACCTTGTCCGCCGGTGGGGCCTCGTCCCCCTTGGACTCCTCATCGCCCCCGCCCTTCCCCGGCGATGACGACGAAGACCCGGTCCTGTCGGGCTCGTCGTCATCTTCCCCGCCACCGCAACCGGCGAGGGTGAGAACGAGCCCAGCCGCGATCGCCACAGCGGCCATCGCCCTGCGGGTCGTCGTGGTGCGCCGAATGTCCATCGCTACAGCCTCCCTCTCTCGTCGATCGCTTGTCAGTCGGCCAGGTGAACAGAGAAGAGAACGGACGCGTCGGGGAGGTCACTCAATTCGAAGTCGTCCGGATCGATCTCGAAGGGTTCGTCACCTTCGCACGTCAATTCCACGGGCTTTTCCGGATCGGCGGACGGGTCGGCCTCGCAGCGCGGTTTGATGACAGCCGTCGCCTCGGCCTTGGCGTGCTTCGATTCCGTGCCCGGGATGATCGAGTCGCCTACGGTGTACGTGGTTTCGATCTGCGCCCAGAAGCCCGGGTAACCGTTCACTTCATCGGGCCCGAAGCCGATGACGGTCGCATCGTTGTCGGCGGCCAGCCCCTCCGCCGCGCCCCGGGCGCCGGCCCCGGTGAATTTGTCACCCACTAGCCAGTCCAGCCAGTCGTCGCTCTTGCCAATGGACAGCTCTAATCCATCGATGAGTTCATCCCTGGCGTCCTGGGCTGCGGCCAAAGCGGCGGCGTCGGCCGCTGATTGGGCACCGTTACGGGCTGACGCGGCCTGGGCGAAGGCGAAGAAGGCGAACGCGACGAAGAGCAGAATCCCCGTCAACCAAATGTAGATCGGGAGAGTCTGCCCTTGGTCGCTACAGAGGCCAGCGGCCCTCAGCCGCCGACCACGTCGTCGACCGCGTCCCCGATCGCTCCGGAGATCGTGCCGTCCAGCCCCAGCTGGTCGATCAACGTGAAGATCCCCGCAATAAGAATCATCAGCCCCGCATACTCCACAAACCCCGCCCCCGCATCCCGGCCCTTCCCCCGGACCCGGGACGCCACGGCAACCGTCCAGTCCACCCAGATCTTGAGCGCGCGTTCCTTCAGCACGACGGCTCCTTCTCTCACACCCGATACCGAGCCCGTTGCGGTCAGAGGCAACGTACGCCACCACGCGTACATCGGCAGCAACTCTGCGCAACGGATGTGACAACCCGGTGAGTCGGCCCGCAAGTTGGCGGGTTCTCTTCCCTCTCGTTGAGATCACCATGCACGAAGTCCCCTCCCGCGAACCGTGAGCTCAATTCCGACTGTCCCACATCGAGTTGCATCCGCGAAGAGCTTTCGCGAACCTGGTGCTACTGGTGCTACTGGCGCTAACGGCCCAGGATCGAGCCGAAGTCGGTGCCCGAGCCGAGGAACATGCCCGCGGCGATCAGGATCATCGTGGCCGGGAGCATGAAGACCAGCGTCACCATCGTCGCCTTCGGGATCGTCTTCGCCGCCCGGCGGCGGGAGTTCTGCGCGTCCGTGCGGCGCATGTCCGTGGCGAGCTGGATCAGGGTGTCGGCGATCGGGGAGCCCAGTTCCTCGCCCTGCTGGAGGGCCGAGACGAACTGGGCGACCTGTTCGGAGGCGTTGCGGCGGCGGAGCTCGTCGAAGGCCTGGCGGCGGCTGACGCCCATGTCCATCTGGCGCAGCGTGATGCGGAGTTCGTCCGCCCACGGCCCCTCGTACCGTTCCGCCACGCGGTCCAGCGCCTGGCGGAAGCCGAGGCCCGCCGAGACGACGACGGCGAGGACGTCGAGGAAGTCGGGGAGGGTGCGGTCGATGACCTCGCGGCGTTCGCGGATCGCCTGCCAGATCAGCCCGTCCGCCGCGACCGCGCCGAAGGCCAGGGTGAGGAGGCCGAAGAGCGGGGAGCCGTTGGTGAGGAAGACCAGGCCGAGGACGAGGCCGAAGACGCCGTAGACCGCGCGGCGGGCCGCGTACCGGTCGATGGTCAGGCCGCCCGGGTTGCCCGCCATGTCGATCCTGCGGCGCTTGGCGTCGACCCGCTTCGGGCCCATCAGGCGCAGGACGAGGGGGGCGAAGCGCATGCCGAGACGGTCGACGGCGGAGCCCGCCACGGAGACGCGGGTCGCGCCGACCTCCAGGGCGACCGCGAGGTCGGAGGGCAGCTTCGCGTCCGCGCGGTACATGCGGACGCCCTGGCAGACGCCCGCCACGGCGAGGCCCATCGCGAGCGCTAGCAGCAAGCCCAGCAACGTAACTCTCCCTCCTGGCGCGGCACTTCTAGACCTCGATCTTTCCGAGGCGTCGGATCACGAAGAAGCCGATTCCGTACAGGCCCAGCGAGATCAGGATCAGGGTCTGGCCCAGCGGTGAGCCCGTCACGCGCTTCAGCGCGCCCTCGTTCGAGGAGTTGATGAGGAGCAGGGAGCCCAGGCCGAGCAGCGGGACCGTGAACGCGGTCGCGTGGACCTCGGACAGCATCGTGCGGACCTCGCGCCTCGTCTCCTTCCTGTCCTCCAGGGTCTGGGTGAGGTTGCGAAGGGAGTTGACCACCGTGCCGCCCGCCTTGTTGGACAGGACCAGGGTCGTGACCAGCACTATCAGCTCACGGGACGGCAGGCGTTCGGCCAGTTCGCCCAGGGTGTCGTCGATGGAGCGACCGAGAGTCAACTGGTCGGCGACGTGCGAGAGTTCCTCGCCCGCGGGGGCTTCGAGCTCCTCCGCCGCCATGGCGAGCGACGTGCGCAGGGCCAGGCCCGCCGCCGTCGCGTTGGCCAGGATGCGGGCCACGTCGGGGAGTTGGTTGATGAAGGCCTCGATGCGCTTCTGGCGCTGCCAGTTGAGGAAGGCGATCGCGCTCCATACCGCCACCGCGCCCGCGATCGGGCCGAAGAAGGGCGCCAGGGTGGCCGCCGCCATCAGCCAGAGCGCGGCGACGACCGCGACGACGTAGGTGAAGAACTCGCCGGGCGTCAGGTCCAGGCCCGTCGCCGAGAGGCGCAGGTGCAGGGAGCGGCCCAGGCGGGTGCGGCGCAGGCGGCGGTCGACGGCGGCGAAGCGGCGGGCGCGGCCGGTGGCGCCGCCGTCGCCCGTGCCCGGGCCGAGGGCGAGACGGCCGACCAGGGCCTGGCGCTGGGCCCGGCCCGACGCGTACGTGTGGACTCCGGCGACAGCGAGGGTGCCCGTGAGGATCGTGGCGCCCAGTGCGAGGACGGCGGGGTTGTTCATCCGATCGCTTCCCTCGTGTTCACGACGTCGAAGGCCGCCGCCACGCCGAAGGCCGGCGGTACCGGTTCGTTCGCGACGTACAGCTTGTCCGCGACCTCGCGCGGCAGCGGCAGGTGCTCGTAGCGGCCGTGCACGACGCGGTCGGCGCCGAGCGGGCGCGGCACGAAGCGGGTGACGGGCACGATGCGGAACTGCTGGCGTCCGTGGCTGACGAGCAGCACGATCTCGGCGACCTTGCGGGAGCCGTCGCCGTGCCGGGCGAGCTGGATGACGACGTCGACGGCCGAGTTGATCTGGTCCTTCAGGGCCTCGAAGGGGATCTGGACCTCCGACATGGAGCCGAGGGTCTGCAGGCGCATGAGGGCGTCCTCGGCGGTGTTCGCGTGGACGGTGGCGAGCGAACCGTCGTGGCCCGTCGACATCGCCTGGAGCATGTCGAGGGTCTCGCCGCCGCGGACCTCGCCGACGATGATGCGGTCGGGGCGCATGCGCAGGCTGTTGCGGACGAGGTCGCGGATGGTGATCTGGCCCTTGCCCTCGACGTTGGGGGGCCGGGATTCGAGGCGGATGACGTGTTCCTGCTGGAGCTGGAGCTCGGCCGAGTCCTCGATGGTGATGATGCGTTCGTGGGCGGGGATCAGGCCGGAGAGGGCGTTCAGGAGGGTCGTCTTGCCGGTGCCCGTGCCGCCGCTGACGATGAGGTTGAAGCGGGCGCGCACGAACGCGGCGAGCAGCATCAGCATGTGTTCGTCGAGGGAGCCGAGGCCGATGAGTTCGGGGAGCGTGTAGGCGCGCGGGAAGCGGCGGATCGTGAGGGTGGCGCCGGTCAGGGTGAGCGGCGGGATGATGACGTTGACGCGTTCGCCGGTGGGGAGGCGGGCGTCGACCATGGGGTTCGACTCGTCCACGCGGCGGTTGACCGTGGAGACGATGCGTTCGATGGTCTGCATCAGCTGCTCGTTCGAGGCGAAGCGGAGGGGCAGGTGTTCCACCCGGCCCGCGCGCTCGACGAAGATCGAGTCGGGGCCGTTGACCATGATCTCCGTGATGGACGGGTCGGCGAGGAGCGGTTCCAGTACGCCGAGTCCGAGGGCTTCGTCGACGACGCGGCGGATGAGCTGGGCGCGCTCGGAGGTGGAGAGGACGGGGCCCTCGCGGCTGATGATGTGGCCGAGGACGCGCTCCAGACGGACCCGGCGGTCGGCCGCAGCGAGCGACGACATCTCGGCGAGGTCGATCTCCTCCAGGAGCTTGGAGCGGTAGACGGCGACGAGGCCGTCGTCGCGGCTCGGCTCGGTCTGGTGGGTGGGGGCCACGCGGTCGCGCAGGCTCATGGTCTCCTCTCAACCTCCTTCACGGGTACGTCAGTTCAGGTGGACGTCAGTCGTCCGTGTCCGTGTCGTCGTTCGGCATGGTGGCGTGCTTGGTGACGCTCCAGTCGGAGCCGATGAAGGGGAGCAGGGTCGGGACCTGGACCTCGACGGTGGCGGTCGTGGTCTCGGCGCCGATGCCGACGTCGATGGAAGAGCTCAGGTCGCCGTCCATGGCCGCCGCGCCCGCCGCCTCCCCGGAGTCGCCCTGCGAGGCCGCGCGGGCGGCGGCGCGGGCCCCGGAGCCCGCCTGGTTGGCGGCGTATCCCACCAGGCCGAGCTGGATCGCGGCGAGGCCGACGAGCAGCAGGACCGGCAGGAATCCGGCGAACTCCAGCATGGACACGCCGTGGTCGCCCCACCGGCGACGGCGCCCGCAGGCCCCGTTGGTCCCGGAGGCCCACCCCCTGCGGTCCCGGAACCGCGTAGAGAACCCGAGCCGTCTCACCCGTCATCCCCCTCCTTCGCCGCGCCCGCCTCCCCGTCCACGTGCCACCCGGCGTCGAAGCCCGGGAAGAACACCGGGACGTCCACCGAGACGCGCGCCTTCCAGACCGCGCCCTCGTCCGTGCAGCTCACGGCCGCGCCCTGCCAGGCGTCGGGCAGGTGCTCCTGGGCCGCCGCCGCGCACGCCCCGTCCGCGCCCTCCCCCGCCGCGTACGCCGCCGTGGCCGCCCGAGCCGCCTCGTCCGCCGCGTTCCCGGCGAGGGAGTACGAGTAGCCGTACAGCGCGCACTGCCAGAGGATCGTCATGACGACCAGGAGCAGCGGGAACATGCCGGCGAATTCGAGGGTGACCGCGCCCCGGTCGCCGCCCGCGGCCCTTCTGCGCAGGGCGAGCCCGGAGCGCTTGCCGCTGCCCGCGGCCTCCCCGTCGATCAGGCCGAGTTCGCCCGCGAGGGCCCACAGCGCCTGTTTCACCGAGGAGCGGCTGTCGAGGTCCTGCATACGGCCCGCGTCGACCGCGCCCTGCAGCTCCTTGAAGCAGGCGGGCACGGTGGAGCGGGCCGTCCGCGTGCCGGTGACGCGTTCCACCAGGGAGGGCTGGATCTCCGCGGTCCTGCCGTGCCGGTTGACGACGGTGACGGTCTCCTCCGCCTTGCGGATCTGCAGGCGGTCCCAGAGGCGCACCATGCGTTTGGCGGCGCGGACGGCGACGACGTCGGGGGTGACGAGGAGCAGCGCCTGGTCGGCGAGTTCGACGGCGGTGGCGCTCGCCGAGGTGACGTAGGCGCCGCAGTCGACGACCACGACGTCGTAGCGGGCGCGCAGGGCACTGATGATCTGGCGGGCGACGCGGTCGGTGACCTCTTCGCCGCGCTCGCCCTCGGCGGGGGCGAGGAGCAGGCCGATGCCGGTCTCGTGGGTGTAGACGGCGTCCTGGAGGACGCGGGGGGTGATGTCGCTGATGGCGGCGAGGTCGGCGACGGAGCGCCGGAACTGCACGTCGAGGTAGGAGGCGACGTCCCCGGACTGCAGGTCGAGGTCGAGCAGGGCCGCGGTGCGGCCCGACGCGTTCGCGGCGAGGGCGAGCTGGACGGCCGTCACGGTCGTCCCGACGCCGCCCTTGGCGCCGCTGACCGCGACGACGGTGCCCGCACCGCCGGGCCCCGCGCCGTTGCCCGCGTACAGCTCCAGGCCGCTGCTCCCGCTGCCCAGGTGGCGCCGCATCCCGGTGGACCAGGCGGCGGCGGCCTGGACGCGCTCGGCGAGGGCGTCGTAGGCGAGCGGGAGGCCGACGATGCCGCGTGCCCCGGAGTCCATGGCCGCAGTGAGGGCGCCGGGGCTGGTGTCGGCGGTGATCAGGACGACGCCGACGGCGGGGAAGCGCAGGACGAGGTCGCGGATGAGGTCGAGGGCGGGGACGGGCCCGATCCGCTCGTGGACGAGGACGACCTCGGGCAGTTCGTCGACGGATTCGGCGGCGAGCTGCGCGAGGCTGTCGAGGAGCGCCGTGGAGTCGCCGACGGGCAGCGCGGGTTCGGTGTCGGGCAGCTGGCCGGTGAGGGTGGACAGGGCGCGGGCCGCGTCGGTGTCGCCGACGGCGGGGAGGATCCGAGTGGTCATACGTGACCTCCTACTTGTCCTCGTCGAGGGTGTACGTCCGGTCGCGGGGCGGTACGGTCGCGTCGCCGCCGGCCCCGACCAGGGCGAGCCGGACGTGCGTGGCGAACGACTCGGCGTAGGCGACGCGCTGGGCGTCCGTGGTGCCGAGGGCGAACGTGATGGGCACCGCCTCGGCGGCCCTGCGGCGGGTGCGGTCGTCCTGGTTCGGTTCGAGCGGGGTCAGCTTGCCGACGTCGAGCACCTTGGCGCCCTCCACGATGACTTTGGACTGGTCCGCCGCCTTGTCGGTCTCGCCCTTGAAGGTGGCGTAGATGTTGACCGTCGAGCCCGGTGTGATCTTGCCGGCGACACCGGTCGCCGCGTCGATCATGATGGCGATCTCCTGCTGGCCCGCGCCGAGCCGGGGCCGCCTGACGATCATGTCGGACTGCAGCAGCGAGCCCTTGCGCAGCTGGGTGACGGCGATCTTGCCGCGGATCTCGCCGAGGTCGGTGACGGCGTTGTCGGACAGCCACCGTTCGGGCATCTCGACCTTCTCGAACTGGTCGGAGGTCAGCTCCTTGTAGGGCGCGATGTCGCCCTTGAGCTTGTACGCGGGGACCTCGGGGCCGACCTTCGAGTTCACGTCGCGGATCACCGAGAGGACGCCCGCGAACGCGCCGATCGCGCACAGGACCGACAGGACCAGCAGGATGATGCCGCGGCGCTGGCGTGAGTTCATGGGCCGGACTACCTCGATCGAGTGCGGGTGGCTACGGACAGTGAGCGGGGTGGCGCACGTGCGGTCGTCGGTCGGGTACGAGGTGCGGGCGGGCGGCGGGCCGGTTCTAGGTGGCGCCGGGTGGCAGGGCGGTCGCGCCGCGGGTCACGAGGGCGCGGACCGGCGGTGCGGGCCGTTCGGAGGGCGGCGGCAGGGGCGCGGCGCAGAACGCGCAGCGGTCACCGATGAGTTCGAGGCCGCACCAGTGGCAGTCGTCGCGCCGGACGGACGACACCAGCTGGTAGAGGACGGAGATGTCCGGGATGGCGGCGGCGAACTCGACGAGTCTGCCGGTGGCCCACCAGCGCGCGGACTCGCCGGGCAGCCGCGCCTCGGTGACGTCCTGGGAGCGCCAGGCGGGGGCGAGGGTGCCGGTCACCCAGTCGGGGGCGAGCCGGCCCGGGGCGTAGAGCATCCGGGTGCCGAATCCCGGGCCCGGCAGGTACGCCTCGTCGCCGCTCGACACCTTCATGAGCGAGGGACGCGGCGTGGCGAGGACCGCGAACTGGGTGCCGGGGACCCAGGACCTGGCGTGCGACTGGAGGGTGACGGGGACGCGGTCGAGCTTGGCGACGGAGCCGAGCAGGGCGCCCGCGTAGACGTAGTGGGAGAGGAGCCGGGCGGCGCAGGCGAGGACGCCGGGGCTGAAGTCGCAGACGGACAACTGCCGCAGCTGCAGGGCGAGTACGGCGAGGCCGAGCGGCGGCAGGTCCGAGCGGACGACGGCGATGCGGTCGCTCTCCAGGACCGAGCGGACCGCGTGCAGCCGCTGGGCGACCGTCGCGGGCACGGAGGCGGGGCAGAGGACGATGACGTACCCGTGGTGCTCGATGAGGGTGTGCATCTCGGTGAGCGCCTGGTCCAGGGAGTACGCCCGCGGGGACTGCACGGCCGACTGGAGGACGGCGGCCGACGGGGTGTGCCGGTCGGGCGACGGCAGCACGAGATCGGGGCCGGTGACGGCTATGGCGGTCGGCAATGCGTACACCCCCGGTCCTCAAGCACTCCTGCCTCAGCACCATATCCACGTCATGGTCGCCTCAACACCCAACTTCGCACTGTTCATGTGACAGCGGCGCCCGGCTCCACGCCGGGCGCCGCTGCCGATCGCGGCCGATCGCTGTCGGACCGGATCAGAAGGTGACCCCCGCCCAAAGGAGCTTGTGGTCGGAGTGGAGCGCGTCCGTGGCGTCGGCCCAGTCGACGTGCGTCGCCATCGGCACGAAGAGGTAGTCGATCTTCTTGTTGTCGCCCGCCATCGTGGCCTCGCCGTCCCGGCACCAGAGAAACACCGGGAAGGGCGCGCCGCCGATCACGTCGCCCCAGTGCGGGTTGTTGCCGCAGTGACTGTCGGCCTCCTTGAACTGGCCGGTCGCGCCCCGCCCGTAATCGGAGTGGTAGAAGTTGTCCGGCGCCTGGTGCAGCGGCTCGGCGTTGAGGTCACCGCCCACGAACTTGGTGTATCCGGCGTACGTGGTGTCCAGGATCTGCCTGGCTCTGGCGGACTCCGTGCGGCGCTCGGACTTGCTGTTGTGCGTGAGGTGCACGCTGCACAGGGCCAGCTGCCTGGCGGGAGAGGTCATGCAGAGCATCTCGCGCTGCTCCCGGTCCGCCGAGGTGCCGAGGGAGTGGCCGACGAGCGTCGCGGGGTCGAAGCCCATGTCGCCGCGGACGAGGAGGCCGTTGCCGAAGTCCGTGCGCTGCTCGTCCGGCACGCCCACCGGGTGGTAGCACTTGGTGTTCGGCCCGCCCGCGCTCCTGGTCACCGGGTCGAACAGCACCGTGTACTCGCTGCCCAGCTGCGTCTGCAGCCGGTCCGACCAGTCCCTGCAGGCCTCGTTCAGTGTCATGAAGGCGGGCTTGCGGTCCTGGACGCTGCGCACGAGGGCGTCCGGCGCCTCGTCGCCGTCGTCGCCGTGCTGGGTGTTGCCGCCCGCCATGTTGAACTGGCCGATGGTGTACGACGCCGCGGCCGCGGGGGCCGGGGTGGTGCCGGGATCGGCCGGGGTGGCGGAAGCGGTCGGTCCGGCCCACAGCAGGGCGCCGCCGAGCAGCGCCGCGAGCGAGACGAACGTACGCGCCGCCCCGATCCTTCTTCTGGTGCCTTTCGTCGTCATGATCTCCCCCGTCCGCCCGGCTGAACGGCAGCCGGGCTTGAGTGGCCCATGACACTACTGAGGCCGTACGGGCGGGACAGCGCATGCGGCGGACCGGGCCGGAACTCGCCCCAGCCGGAACCGACAGGTCCACGCCCCGCCAACTCCGGGTTCGGGCCCGGCCCCCCGAAACCCAGGTTGGCCGAACCCGTTCCCCGGAACGCGTGCGTCCCCCGCTCAGAGCCCGTCTCAGAAGAAGCTGCCCCAGTCCTGGTCGGTGATCTGCTTGATGCACAGCACCAGGAACAGCAGGCCCGCCACGGCCAGCATGCCGTTGCTGAGCCAGCCGTTGCGCCACTCCCCGGGCGTACGGCTGGAGTTGAGCAGCCAGACCAGGGTGAGGGCGAGGAAGGGCATGAAGGCCGCGCCGAGTACGCCGTAGAGGATGATGAGGCGGAACGGCTGCCCCTCGAAGAGCAGGATCATCGGCGGGAAGGTCAGCCACAGCAGGTACGCGCGGAACGGCACCGACTTCTCGTGGCTGCCGGACGCCACCTCCTTGCCGGTCGTGGCCTGGTCGTCGGCGCCGACGCGCTGCTTGCGGTAGCGCTCGACGAAGTCCGCGAACATCAGGCTCACGCCGTGCCACACGCCGATCAGCGAGGTGAAGGACGTGGCGAAGAAGCCGACGAGGAACATCTTGGCGGTGGCGTCGCCGTACTCCTTCTCCAGAATGCCGGAGAGCTGGACGAGGCCCTTGTCGCCGCTGGCGATGGCGACGTTGGCGGAGTGCAGCATCTCGGCGCCGACGAAGAGCATGGCGACGACGAAGATCCCGGTGGTGATGTACGCGACGCGGTTGTCGAGCCGCATCACCTTCATCCAGCCGGCGTCGGTCCAGCCCTTGGCGTTGACCCAGTAGCCGTACGCGGCCAGGGTGATGGTGCCGCCGACGCCGCCGATCAGGCCGAGGGTGTTGAGGACGGAGTCCTTCTCGTCGGGGAGCACGGGCAGCAGGCCCGCGAAGGCGTCGCCCAGATGCGGGGTGACCCGGACGGCGAGGTAGACGGTCACGAGGAACATCACGCCGACGAGGACCGTCATGACCTTCTCGAAGACGGCGTACTTGTTGAACCAGACGAAGGCGAGACCGACGACGCCGGTGAGGATGCCCCACCACTTGAGCTCCATGACGTCGGGGAACAGGGCCTGCAGGGGCAGGCCGGACGACGACATCGCGGCCGCGCCGTAGACGTACCCCCAGATCACCACGTAGACGACGAAGAACCATGTCGTCCAGCGGCCGAGGCTGGCCCAGCCGTCGAAGAGGGTACGGCCGGTGGCCAGATGCCAGCGGCCCGCGGCCTCGGCGAGCGAGATCTTCACGACGCAGCCGATGACCGCGGCCCACAGCAGGGTGTAGCCGAAGTTGCTGCCCGCGATGAGGGTCGCGACGAGGTCGCCCGCGCCGACGCCGGTCGCGGCCACGACGATGCCGGGGCCGATGTACTTCCAACTCGACTTCCGCGGCCGGGGGGCCGCCGCGTCGGCGGTGGTGCCACTGCCTGTCGTTTCAGCCATGCCGATCAAGAAAGCGCATCGCCGCCTCCGGCACAAGGGGGTTGGCCGAAGAGAGCATTGACGGGGGCATGCCACAGCCCGACGATGGGCCCGCGCGACCCGCACCGCACGACAGCACACGCAGCACGGCGCGACCGTGCACCCCGCACCGCACCACCTCACGCCCGCACCGCACCACCCCGCGCCCCGCACCGCACCACCGCACGCCCCGCACCGCGCGACCGCGCACCCCGCACCGCACGCCCCGCACGTGTCGCACTGAACACCCCCCCACCCCCTCAGGAGACTTCATGCGACTCCGCATACGCGGCAGGAGATCCGCCGCTCTCGCGACCCTCCTCACCCTCGCCCTGGCGGCGCCCCTCACCGCCAACGCCGCACCGGGATCGGACGACCGGACCGCAGGCAGTGCGGCGACGGCGGCCGACGAAGAAACGCGCCAGTACGAGATACCCCTGCGCGACGACCGCGCCGCGCGCACCGCACTCGCCCGCACCGGCGTCGCCATCGACGAGGTGGACGCCCGCGCGGTGGTCGTGTCGGCGGACGCCCGGCAGGCGGCGAAGCTGCGGGAGTCGGGCTACGAGCTCAGGCCCCTGGCCGGGCCCCCGAAGCGTACGAACGGGCAGGAGGTGCGGGTCAAGGACTTCCCGCCCGCCGACGCGAGGTACCACAACTACGCCGAGATGAACGCGGAGATCGACCAGCGCGTCGCGGCCTACCCGGGCCTGATGACGAAGAAGGTCATCGGCAAGTCGTACTCCGGCAGGGACATCGTCGCCATCAAGATCAGCGACAACGTGGGCACCGACGAGGCCGAGCCGGAAGTCCTCTTCACCCACCACCAGCACGCCCGCGAGCACCTGACGGTCGAGATGGCGCTGTACCTCCTGCGCGAACTCGGCGCGGGCTACGCCTCCGACGCCCGCATCAAGAAGATGGTGGACTCGCGCGAGATCTGGATCGTCCCGGACATGAACCCGGACGGCGGCGAGTACGACATCGCGACCGGCTCGTACCGCAGCTGGCGGCTCAACCGGCAGCCCAACCCGGGCGGCCGCACCGGCACCGACCTGAACCGCAACTGGGGCTACAAGTGGGGCTGCTGCGGCGGCTCTTCGGGCACCCCGGGATCCGAGACCTACCGGGGTTCGGCCGCCGAGTCGGCCCCCGAGGTGAAGGTCGTCGCCAACTTCGTACGCAGCCGCGTCGTCGGCGGCAAGCAGCAGATCAAGGCCGGGATCGACTTCCACACGTACAGCGAGCTGGTCCTGTGGCCGTACGGCTACACGTACAACGACACGGCGCCCGGCCTCACCCAGGACGACCGCGACGCCCACGCCGCCGTCGGCCGGAAGATGGCCGCGAGCAACGGCTACACGCCCGAGCAGTCCAGTGACCTCTACATCACGGACGGCACGATCGACGACTGGCTGTGGGGCGACCAGAAGATCTTCAGCTACACCTTCGAGATGTACCCGCGCTCCGGCGGCGGCGGCTTCTACCCGCCCGACGAGGTCATCGAGCGGGAGACGTCGCGCAACCGCGACGCGGTGCTGCAGCTCCTGGAGAACGCGGACTGCATGTACCGGTCCATTGGCAAGGAGCAGCAGTACTGCACGAGTTGACGGCGGCATCGGCGTGGCTCCGGACCCTCGCGATGGTCCGGGGCCGCGCCTCTGTCACGGCCCGGCCCAGTGGCGTACGCCGCGCCTCCGCCGGCCGTGGGCGGGGGCAGCCCCCATCGAAAGTGGGGGGACAGCCGTAGTGAGCTGGGGCCGCTGATCCACTTAGCGTCTGACGGTATGAGACATATACGGAACGTCGGCCTCGTCCTCGCCGCCTGCCTCGGCGCGGCCCCCGCCGCAACCGCCGCGACCACCGCGACCGCCGCGACCGCCGCGACCGGCACGGCGACCGCCGCCCCGGCGAAGTCCGCGTCCGGGCTGGACCGTTACTACGACCAGCACCTGGGCTGGGGCGGCTGCGCCAAGGACGCGGACGACACCATGGGCCGCGACCTGGACACGGCCGGCGCCCAGTGCGCGGACGTCACCGTGCCGCTCGACTACTCCAAGCCCGGGGGCCGTACGGTCACCGTCGCGATATCCCGGCTCAAGGCCACCGACACCCGCCACCGCATCGGCTCGATCCTGCTCAACAACGGCGGCCCCGGCAACGGCGCCGTGCAGTCACCGCCGGAGTTCCACGCGTGGATGAAGAAGACGGGCCCGCGGTACGACATCGTCGGCTTCGACCCGCGCTTCGTCGGCCGCAGCACCCCGCTGGACTGCGGCTGGAACGTCGGCACGAACCTCTTCTCGGCGGGCCTGAGCCGGGCGAGCTTCGAGCGCCAGGTCGACCTCCACAAGGACCTGGCCGCCAAGTGCCGCACCACCAACGCCGACGTACTGCCGCACGTGAGCACCCGCAACACGGCCCGCGACATGGACGTCATCCGCGGCGCGCTCGGTGAGAAGAAGATCTCCTACTTCGGCTATTCGTACGGCACTTACCTCGGCACCGTATACACCCAGATGTTCCCCGGCCGCACCGACCGCATGGTCCTGGACGGCGCCATCGACCCGCGCAAGTTCGGCCCCCGGCTGCTGAAGGAGGCCGTCGGCGAGAACGAGCGGGCGCTCGCCGCCTGGGCCACCTGGGCCGCCGCCCGGAACGACACCTACCACCTCGGCCGCACCCGCGCCCAGGTCCTCGCCACCGTCGACCGCGTCATCAAGAAGTCCGCGCGCGGCCCGCTGTCCGTCGGCACCGCCCCGGAGAGCTTCCGACTCGACGACACCCAGGTCCCGTTCGTCCTCCTCGCCGGGCTCGACAGCGACACGGACGCCTCCCGGGCGTCCCTCGGCGAGCATGTGTCCGTGCTGAACAGGGCCGCGGCCGGGCATCCGACCAAGCTCTCGCCGCAGTTCACCGGGCTCCTGCGGCTCGCGACGACCGGCGACCAGTCGAACATGGGCAGTTCGCAGACCGCGGTCATCTGCGGGGACAAGGCGGCCCCGCGCGACCCGGAGGTCTACTGGCGGGACATCCAGCGCAGCCGCGCCGCGTACCCGCGCTTCGGCGCGATGAACAACAACATCGGCCCGTGCGCCTTCTGGGACCGGCCCCTTGAGAAGCCCACCGCGGTGAAGCACGACGCCGAGGCGATGATCGTGTCCGCCACCGGCGACCCGCGCACCCCGCACAAGGGCGCCGTCGCCCTGCACGGCCTGCTGCCGAGCTCCAAGCTGATCACCGTCGAGGGCGCCAACCGGCACGCGGTCTACGGCCTCTACGAGAACGCCTGCGTCGACAACCAGGTCAACCGCTACCTGGCCACCGGCAAGCTGCCCGCAGGCGACCGGGCCTGCTCGCGGCAGACCGGCGGGGCGAACCGCTAGGGGTCCGGTCCCTTCTGACGGGCCCTAGACGAACAGACTCAGCAGAGCCGCGACCGCGAACCCGGCCACGGACAGCACCGACTCCAGCACCGTCCACGTCTTCAGCGTGTCCCGCTCGCTGATGCCGAAGTACTTCGCGACCATCCAGAAGCCGCCGTCGTTGACGTGCGAGGCGAAGATGGAGCCCGCCGAGATGGCCATGATGACCAGGGCGGTGAACGCCTGGGAGTAGTCGCCCTCGGCGAGCAGCGGGGCGACGATGCCCGCCGTCGTGACGATCGCGACCGTCGCCGAGCCCTGTGCGACGCGCAGGATCAGGGAGAGCAGGTACGCGAGCACGATGATCGGCAGGCCCACGTCCTGGAAGGTGTCCGAGATGGCGCCGGCCACGCCGCTCGCCTTGAGGACCGCGCCGAAGATCCCGCCCGCGCCGACGACCAGGAGGATGTTGCCGACCGGCTTGAGGGAGGCGGTCGAGACGGTCTCCAGGGACTTGCGGGACCAGCCGCGCCGGATGCCGAGCAGGTAGTACGCCATGAGCAGGGCGATCGTCAGGGCGACGAAGGGGCTGCCGAAGAACTCGACGACGCTGCGGAACGTCGAGGGGTCGAAGGCGATCGAGGAGAACGTCGCGAGGAGGATCAGGACCAGCGGCGTGCCGATGATCGTGAAGACGATGCCCAGCGGGACCGGCTTCTCCTGCGGAGCCACGCCCGCCGCACGCTGCTCGGCGACGACCGCGGCCTTCGCCTCGTCGGCGGCCTCGACCATGTCCTGCGGCACCGGCACGAAGATGCGCTTGCCGACCCACGCGGAGAACGCCCACGCGGCGAGCACCGCGGGGATGCCGCAGACGATGCCCATCAGGATGACCCAGCCGAGGTCCACCTTCAGGAGCCCCGCGGCGGCCACCGGACCGGGGTGCGGGGGCAGGAACGCGTGGGTCATGGAGAGACCCGCGAGCAGGGGGAGGCAGTAGAGGAGGATCGACTTGCCGCTGCGCTTGGCGGCGGCGTACACGATCGGCGCGAGGACGAAGATGCCGACGTCGAAGAAGACGGGAACGCCGAAGATCAGACCCGTCAGGCCCATCGCGAGCGGGGCGCGCTTCTCGCCGAAGAGGCCGAGGAGGCGGGAGGCGAGGACCTCGGCGCCGCCGGAGACCTCCAGGATCGCGCCGAGCATCGTGCCGAGGCCGATGATGATCGCCACGTGGCCGAGGATGCCGCCCATGCCCGACTCGACGACCGAGACGGCGTCGGACTTCTGGACGGTGCCGAAGAGTTCGGTGACGGAGAGGCCCGCGGAGAGCCCGACGACTATGGAGACCGCGAGGAGCGCCACGAAGGGCTGCAGCCTGACCTTGATGATCAGGAAGAGCAGGAGCAGGATGCCGAGCGCGGCGACGGTCAGCAGACCTGGCGTGCCGTCGATCAGGGCGAGCAGGCCGCCGGTGTGAGGTGGCGTCTCGGCGGCGGGGGCGGCCGCGAGCACGGCGTGGGACGGGGACATCGTTGACCTCGTAAGTGCATGGGGCTTTCGGAGCAGGGGGGATCGCGGCGCGGCGCCCCGGAGTGGAGCGCCGCGCCGTGACGACGTACGGCTTGCTGGGTGTGGATGTGTGTCAGCCGAGGACGGCGAGCGCGTCGATCTCGATGAGCAGGCCCTTGGGCAGGCCCACGTAGACGGTGGTGCGGGCGGAGGCGGGGGCCTTCAGGCCCTGCTCCTCGAAGTAGGCGTTGTAGATCTCGTTCATCTCCGCGAAGTGGTCCACGTCCGTGAGGTAGACGCGCATCATCATCACGTCGTCCCAGGTCGCGCCGCCCTCTTCGAGGATCGCCTTGACGTTGGCGAACGTCTGCAGGGTCTGCTCGCGCAGGGTCGGGCCCGCGGGGGTGGGGGCCTTGCCCTCCTCGGCGGGGAGGAAGCCGACCTGACCGGCGACCTGAAGGATGTTGCCCTTCTTCACGCCGTGGGAGAACTTCGCGGGCGGGGTGGTGTGGGTGGCCGGGGTGAGTGCGGTCTTCTCGGTCATTCGCTGATCAGGCTTCCTTGAGAGGGACGGTCTTTGCGTCAGGCGCGGCGCCCGAGTACTCCCGGCTGATGGCTTCCGCCGTGCGGCGGACCAGCGGGAGGAGGGTGAGGAGTTCCTCGGCGGTCACGACGACATTCGGTGCGGAGACCGACATGGCGGCGACGACGCGCCCGTCCGCACCGCGGATGGGGGCCCCGATGCAGTTGATGGACTCCTCGTGGCCACCGAGGTCGGTGGCCCAGCCCTGTTCGCGCACGGCGGCCAGCTCCCGGAGGAACGCGGCGGCGTTGGGCGTCGAACGGGACGTGTAGGTGGGGTAGTCGAGCTTCTCCGCGATGGCGCGGCGCTCGGCTTCGGGGAAGTCGGAGAGCAGCAGCTTGGCGACGGCGGCGACCGTGATCGCCACCGGCTTGCCGATACGGGAGTACATCCGCACCGGATAGCGGCTCTCGACCTTGTCGATGTAGAGGACTTCCTGCTCCTCGTAGACGGCGAGGTGGACCGTGTGGCCGCACTTCTCGTTGAGGGCGAGGAGGTGGGGGTGGGCGATCTCGCGGACGTCGAGGCTCTCGACGGCCTGCTGGGCGAGGGCGAAGAGGCGCGCGCCGAGGCGGTAGCGCTGGTCGGACTGGCGGAAGACCAGGCCGTGTTCGTGCAGGGTGCGCAGCAGCCTGAGCGCGGTGGACTTGTGCACGTCGAGCCGGTCGGCGACCTGGCCCAGGTCGGCGGGGCCCTCGGCGAGAAGCGGCAGGATCGAGAGCGCGCGGTCGACGGTCTGGCTCATGGGGTACGTACCTCCTCCTCGACCTCGTTGTCCGCCGGGACGCGGTCCGTCCAGCCGGGGCCGAGACGCAGTGTCCCCCAGGCGGCGTCGTCCAGGCCGGCAAGGCGGTCGGCATGAGTGCGGGCAGGGGGTGTGGCGAGGTCGCCGGGGACGGTGAGCGCGGCGGCGGCCATCAGGTGGCCGTGGCGCAGGCACCGGTCGGCGGGCAGGTCGCGCAGGGTGGCGGAGAGGAATCCGGCGGCGAAGGCGTCCCCGGCGCCGACCGGCGCGACGACGTCCACGTGCAGGGCGGCCCGGAAGACGGGGTCCTCGCCGTGCCGGAAGACGGTGGCGCCGCGGCTGCCCTGCTTCACGACGAGGGTGGCGGGCTCGGGGAGGGCGGCGCGGACGGCGGCGGGCCCGCCGGTCACACCCCAGGCGGCCGCGGCCTCGTCCTCGCCGACGAAGACGAGGTCGGCGCCGCGGGCGAGGTCGAGGAGGACGCCGGGGCCGTCCCCCGCGTCCTTCCACAGGCCCGGCCGGTGGTTGACGTCGAAGGAGACGAGCGGGCCGCGGTCCGCGCGCCGGGTGCAGAGGCGGCGTACGAGGGCGAGGCAGTCGGCGGAGAGGGCGGGGGTGATGCCCGAGAGGTGCAGGATGCGGGCGGCGGTGAGGGCGTCCTCGTCGACGGAGCCGGGCGCCATGGCGGAGGCGGCGGAGCCGGCGCGGTAGTAGACGACCTCGTGGGCGTCGGTGTCGCGGTCGTCGGCGGTGCGGAAGTAAATGCCGGTGGGGCGGTGCGGGTCGCGGCCGACGGCGGAGGTGTCGACTCCGTAGCGGCCGATGGCCTCGACGAGGTGGTCGCCGAAGCCGTCGGCGCCGACGCGGCTGACCCAGCGGGTGGTGTGTCCGGCGGCGGCCAGGGCGCAGGCGACGTTGGACTCCGCGCCGCCGATCCCGCGGTCGAAGGAGGGCACGTCGGCGAGGCGGCCGGGCCGGGCGGGCAGGAACGTGACCATGGACTCGCCGAGTGCCACGACGTCCACCACTGCCTGCGCGGCCGCCCGTGCGGCTGCCTGTCCGGTCACGATCTTCCAGCCCCTCAACCGACTCTCCGGATCCGTTGACCCGGCGTTGGCTCGGATGTTAGACAGCAGTAAACGACATACGCAATGACCGTTGCATATCATGCAACGCATTCCTGGAGGAGGCGCCCATGGCCGCCGACAACGCCGTCGAACGTCCCGCCGACCCGCTGGCCGCCCTCGCGGACGAGCGGCTCGACCACCGCTTCAAGGGCCTGCCTCCGGACGCCGAGGGGCTGACGGTGGGCGAGCTCGCGGCGCAGCGGCGCAACCTCTTCACGGGCGGCTTCACCACCCCGGTCCTCGCGCTCTCCGCCGAACGCCTTGAGCACAACCTCGCCCTCATGGAGACGTACGCCGAGCGGCACGGCCTGGCCTTCGCGCCGCACGGCAAGACGTCGATGGCCCCGCAGCTCTTCGCCCGCCAACTGGAGCGCGGGGCCTGGGGCATCACGCTCGCGGTCCCCCACCAGGTGCGCGTGGCAAGGGAGTTCGGCGTCCCGCGGATCTTCCTCGCCAACGAACTCGTCGACGCGGCGGCGCTGCGGTGGCTGGCCGGCGAGCTCGACGCGGACCCCTCCTTCCGCTTCATCTGTTACGTCGACTCCGTACGCGGCGTCGAGCTGATGCACGCCGCGCTCAGCGAGGCGGGCGCGAGCCGCCCCGTGGACGTGGTGGTGGAGCTGGCGGCGGGCGACGGCGCGCGGACCGGCGTACGCACCGAGGCGGAGTGCTTCGAGATCGCCACCGCCGTCGCGAGCGCCGACACGCTGCGGCTCGTCGGCGTCGCCGGGTACGAGGGCGAGGTCCCTGACGCGTCGAGCGCCACCGTCACGGCGTGGCTGCGCCGCCTGCTCGCGCTCCTCGTCGACTTCGACAAGTCCGGGCACTTCGCGGATCTGCCGGAGGTCGTGCTCAGCGCGGGCGGCAGCGCGTGGTTCGACACGGTGGCCGCCGTCTTCGCGGAGCTCCCCGAACTCTCCCGGCCCGTCCTGAAATTGCTGCGCTCCGGTGCGTACGTCTCGCACGACGACGGTCACTACAGGCATCTGACGCCGTTCAACCGGGTGCCGGAGGAGGGCGCGCTGGAGCCCGCGTTCCGGCTCTGGGCCCAGGTGGTGTCCCGGCCCTCCGCCGAGCAGGCGTTCACCAACGCGGGCAAGCGGGACGCGGCGTACGACCTGGACCTGCCCGAGGCGCAGGTCATCCGCCGGGACGGCACGGAGCGCCCCGCGACCGGGGTCACCGTCACCGGTCTCTCCGACCAGCACGGCTGGCTCCGGACGACTCCGGAGGCGGACCTCGCGGTCGGCGACTGGCTCGGGACGGGGCTCTCGCACCCGTGCACGGCGTTCGACAAGTGGCAGCTGATTCCGCTGGTGGAGGGGGATGGGACGGTGTCGGACTACATCCGCACGTTCTTCTGACCGGGGGGTCTGTGGCGGGTGCCCTGTCCCGCCGCTCCGCGGCGGATGTATCCCACCCACCCACCCGTTTGCCCCGCGACGTCCGGTGGGAGTAGGAGCACCCCCACCCACCCCCTCGCCGCCGACGGCGGGCCCGCCCCACCCAGGCCACCCGCACCCGACGACGAAACCCGCACGGGTGGTGCGGGTGGGAACAAAAAAGACCCGGCCGGAGGCCGGGCGCACCAAAACCCAGCTGCAGCCGAACGCAGAGGAAAGGCACCTCCCATGGACCTGGTGATCCGAGACGCCCGCGTCATAGACGGCACCGGAGGTGCCTCCTACCGCGCCGACGTAGGCGTACACGAGGGCAGGATCACGGAGATCCACCGAGAGGGGGAATCAAAGGGCCCCCGCCCCACAGGGCAGGCCACCCTCGACGCCGAAGGCCTCGCACTGGCGCCCGGCTTCATCGACATGCACGCGCACAGCGACCTCGCCCTCCTCAGGGACCCGGACCACTCCGCGAAGGCCGCGCAGGGCGTGACCCTGGAGGTCATCGGCCAGGACGGACTGTCCTACGCCCCCGTCGACGACCGCACGCTCGCCCAGGTCCGCCAGGCCATCACCGGCTGGAACGGCGACGGCAGCGACATCGACTTCACCTGGCGCACGGTCGGCGGCTACCTCGACGCCCTCGACACCGCCCACGGCGGCCGCGGCATCGCGGTGAACGCCGCGTACCTCATCCCGCAGGGCACCGTCCGCATGCACGCGCTGGGCTGGGACGACCGCCCGGCCACCGCCGCCGAGCTGGACCGGATGAAGGAGCTCGTCGCCGAGGGGATGCGGGAGGGCGCCGTCGGCATGTCGTCGGGGCTCACGTACACGCCGGGCATGTACGCCGACGACTCCGAACTCACCGAGCTCTGCAAGGTGGTGGCGGCCCACGACGGCTACTACTGCCCCCATCACCGCAGTTACGGCGCCGGCGCCCTGCAGGCGTACGAGGAGATGGTGAACCTCACCCGGACCGCGAACTGCCCCCTCCACCTCGCGCACGCCACCATGAACTTCGGCGTGAACAAGGGCAAGGCGCCGGATCTCCTTGCCCTCCTCGACGACGCCCTCGCGCACGGGGCGGACATCACCCTGGACACGTACCCCTACACCCCGGGCTGCACGACACTCGTGGCGATGCTGCCCAGCTGGGCGAGCGAAGGGGGTCCCGACGCCATCCTCGCCCGCCTCCGGGACGACGAGACCTCCGAGAAGATCCGTCACCACATGGAGGTCATCGGCGCCGACGGCTGTCACGGCGTACCGATCGAGTGGGACACGATCGAGGTCTCCGGCGTCTCCGACCCCGGTCTCGCCTCCTGCGTGGGCAAGACCATCGCCCACTCGGCCGCCCAGCGCGGCGAGGAGCCGTGGATCACCGCCCGCCGTCTCCTCATCAACGACAACCTCGGCTCGACGATCCTCCAGCACGTCGGTCACGAGGAGAACGTGCAGGCGATCATGCGGCACCGGGTGCACACCGGCGGCAGCGACGGCATCCTGCAGGGCTTCAAGCCGCACCCGCGCGCGTACGGCACGTTCCCGCAGTACCTGGGGCGCTACGCCCGCGACCTCGGCGTCCTGTCCCTGGAGGAGACCGTCGCGCACCTCACCTCGCGGCCCGCGGCCCGGCTGCGCCTGCCCGACCGGGGCGTCGTCCGGCAGGGCTACCGCGCCGACCTGGTCCTCTTCGACCCGGAGACGGTCGCGGCGGGCTCGACGTTCGAGGCGCCGCGCACCCTGCCCGTCGGCGTCCCGCACGTCCTGGTCGACGGCAGGTTCGTGATGCGGGACGGCCGGCGCACGGACGTCCTCGCGGGACGCGCCGTACGCCGGACTCCCTGAGGCGGCGCCTGTCGGCTACCTGGTGGCGGCCGGGCGGGGCAGCTTGCAGCCCTTCCGGCCGAGGTCGATCTTGCCGGCCTTGCCGACGCACGGCACGATCCCGTACGTCTCCTGGGCGTAGTTGATGCCCTTGCGCACGGTCACCCGGCCCTTGCGGTCGATCTCACAGGGGTTGTTGAGGGTGCAGCGCTCGCCGTCCTCGTTGCCCGTGTTGTTGACCGCGGTGACCTTGCCGGTCTTGCGGTCGATCACCGGCGAGCCCGAGGTGCCGCCGATGGTCTTGCACTCGGGGGTGTAGCGGACGGAATCCTTCCAGGTCCACTCACCCTCCTTGATGCGGTGGACGAACCCGTCGATGCGGCAGCTGTAGGTCTTCTTCCAGAAGCCGGAGACGACCGTGATGGGCCGCCCCTTCACCGGGTGGCCGTCCTCCAGCTCCAGCGGCTTGATCTTGTACTTCTCGGTGATGTCGCGGTAGCTGCTGGTGAGTTGGTAGAGCGTGATGTCGGTGTCCGTCATCGTCGCGTACGACACCTTGGACGCCTTGAGCGTGGCGACCGCGTTCGCTTTCGCGTCCAGCAGCTTGAAGGTGCGGGTGGACGGCTGGTCGACGATGACCTCACCGGCCGCGGGGAACCCGGACTCTATGCAGTGGCCGTTGGTGAGCACGAGTGCCGGGTCGCCCGGTTTGGACTTGGGTGTGCGCACGACCGAGCCGGAACAGTTGCTGAGCGCCACCGTCCCCGCGAAGTCGACGGCCTTGGTCTTGGCCTGTGCCTGCCGGTCCTGCTGGCCGTTCCCCGCGAACGCGGGTACCGCACCGCCACCGGCCAGTGCGAGGGCGAGCAGCCCGCCCGCCACCGCTTTGCTCGTCTGTCCCATCCGTGGAACCCCCCTTACGACGTACACCAGTCGTACGTATGTCAGGGGCATTCTTGAGGTCACTGTGCAGCCGGGCAAGGGGTGGGAGCTCTTCCCTTTCACCCACGGGGTGTGATGCGCCGCGGACCCCCGGGACAGGGGAGTCCTAGACGACCGAGGTCGGCCAGGGCGCCGGGGCGGGCTCGGGGGCCACGGGCACGGGAGCCTGCCGGATCGTGAAGCCGAGGCCGGTCAGCGCCCTGATCACCTCGCCCGCCGAGAAGTCGCGGCGGTCCTGACGCGTGATGACCTCCCCCACCTGCTTGACCGGGTAGTGACGTCGGCCGATGATCACGGACTCGCCCGTGATCGGCTCGGGCTTGACGCCCTTCATGACCTGCTCCACCTCACTCTTGAACAGGTCGAACGGAAAGCGGGCGATGACACAGCGCATGGTGCCTCACAGGGGAGAGGGTCGGTGGTCGGACGGGGGCACCGGCGCGGGGAGCCGGCCGGGCCCGTGGTCAGGCTGCGTTGTCGCTCCGCGAGCGGGCGGCGTAGGCGCGGCGCGCGCGGCCGTCGCGGGGACGGCGGCCGCGGGACGTGGATCCGCCGCGGTGGGAGTCCTGCTTGGGCGGCGCCGCGATGGTGACCGGGATGCCCGAGGGAGCCTTGGCGCCGGTGATACGCGTCAACTCGGCCTCGCCGGAACGGACTTGCGCGGTGTGCGGCCGGATACCGGCGGCCGTCATCAGCCGCGTCATGTCGCGCCGCTGCGCCGAGGTGACCAGGGTGACGACGCTGCCCGAACCACCGGCGCGGGCGGTGCGGCCGCCACGGTGCAGGTAGTCCTTGTGGTCGGCGGGCGGGTCCACGTTGACGACGAGGTCGAGGTCGTCGACGTGGATGCCGCGGGCGGCGACGTTCGTGGCGACCAGCGCGGTGACCTGGCCGGACTTGAACTGGGCGAGCGTGCGCGTGCGCTGGGGCTGGGACTTGCCGCCGTGCAGGGCCGCCGCGCGCACGCCGCTGCTGAGCAGGTGCGTGGTGAGCCGGTCGACCGCGTGCTTGGTGTCGAGGAAGAGGAGCACCCGCCCGTCCCGGGCGGCGATCTCCGTGGTGGCGGCGTACTTGTCGGCGCCGTGGATGTGCAGCACGTGGTGTTCCATCGTGGTGACCGCGCCCGCCGACGGGTCGACCGAGTGGACGACCGGGTCGCTGAGGTAGCGGCGGACCAGGAGGTCGACGTTGCGGTCCAGGGTGGCCGAGAACAGCATGCGCTGGCCGTCGGGCCGTACCTGGTCGAGGAGCTCGGTGACCTGGGGCAGGAAGCCCATGTCGGCCATCTGGTCGGCCTCGTCGAGCACGGTGACGGCGACCTGGTCCAGGTGGCAGTCGCGGCGCTCGATGAGGTCCTTGAGCCGTCCGGGCGTCGCGACGACGACCTCGGCCCCGGAGCGCAGGGCACCGGCCTGCCGTCCGATCGACATGCCGCCGACGACGGTGGCCATGCGCAGCCTGAGCGACCTGGCGTAGGGGGTGAGCGCGTCCGTGACCTGCTGGGCGAGCTCACGCGTCGGGACGAGGATCAGCGCGAGGGGGCGGCGCGGCTCGGCGCGCTGCCCGGCGGTGCGGGTGAGCACCGCGAGGCCGAAGGCGAGGGTCTTGCCGGATCCGGTGCGCCCGCGGCCCAGGACGTCCCGGCCCGCGAGGGAGTTGGGCAGCGTGGCCGCCTGGATCGGGAAGGGGGCGGTGACGCCGAGACCGGTCAGGGTCTGCAGCACCCCGTCCGGCAGACCGAGCGCGGCGAAGTCCTCGACGGGCGGGAGCGCGGGGGTGACGGTGACCGGCAGCGCGAACTCTCCCTGGAGCGCGGCGGGGCGGCGCCCGGAGCTCTGGGGACGTCGGCTGTTCGTGCGAGTTGAGCGGTTCAAGGAGAACCTTCCTCGATGCGGCGCGTATCGAGGAATTCGACCGGCACGACCGGTGCCGAGAATCGCAGGAACGGCCGGAGAAAATAAAATACATTCCCCGCCGGGACGGAATTATTCCGCGTCGGCGGGTGAAAAGCGGGGAAACAGGGAGCGTCTTCCCCGAAAAAACAACGAGCTGGGGCCCGCACCCAAGGTGCGGGCCCCAGCTACGTAGTACGCGTGAGCGTCAGCGTCAGGCGGGAACGATGTTCTCGGCCTGCGGGCCCTTCTGGCCCTGCGTGACGTCGAAGGTCACCTTCTGACCCTCCTGCAGCTCACGGAAGCCCTGGGTGGCGATGTTCGAGTAGTGAGCGAAGACGTCGGCGCCGCCGCCCTCCTGCTCGATGAAGCCGAAGCCCTTTTCAGCGTTGAACCACTTCACGGTGCCAGTAGCCATGTCATATCTCCTTCGGGGCAGTGCCCGGGAGCCCGCACTGTGCGCACTCCGCGTCGCCGCGATGATTACCCCGTCCGGAAATGACCGGCAATACAAAGTGCCCCCGTCGGCACATAAAGCCAACTGGAGCACTTGGAGTCTCTGGGAACCACAACTGCAACTGATATCGACAGTAGCACGGCATCGGCCGCGGCGCGCGTTTTTCCATATCGCGTCGAAGCCGTCGGCGCGGCCGCCGGATATTCTGCCGCGCACACCTCAAGGAATTCTGCTTTTGCCGTCACAGGTTTGCGCAGTCACGGGGCACAGCGTTTCGCGCCCGGCGCCCTCAAGGACAGGCCCTCAGGACGGCGCAGCCCCTTCGCCCCCCTGGTCGCGCCCCTCGTCCCCGGGCTCGCGGCGCAGCGCCTCGTTGAGACGGAGCGCCTCTTCGAGCTGGTCCTCCAGGATGACGATGCGGCAGGCCGCTTCGACCGGCGTGCCCTGGTCGACGAGGTCCCGTGCGCGCGCGGCGATGCGCAGCTGGTAGCGGGAGTACCGGCGGTGGCCGCCCTCGGAGCGCAGCGGCGCGATCAGCCGGGCGTCGCCGACCGCCCGGAGGAAGGCCGGCGTGGCACCGATCAGCTCGGCGGCCCGGCCCATCGTGTAGGCGGGGTAGTCGTCGTCATCGAGGCGCTCGGGGCCGTGCGAGGAGGTCACCGGGGAACGCTACCAACGGGGTATGCACATGTCTGCTTCGGCCGTGACAGATATCCGCCCCGTCCCGGGCGGGGGCGGGCACCACGAGGTGTCGGCCCCGCCCGGGAGTGGGGAACCAGGAACTATCTGGTGGCTACTTCACGCCGGACGGCTTGGGCAGCTGGCAGCCCGCGCGGTTCAGGTCGATCTTGTTGCCGGCGCCGACGCACGGCACGATCCAGTAGGTCTGCTGCGCGTAGTTGATGCCCTTGCGCACCGTGACCTTGCCGTTCTCGTCGACCTCGCACGGGTTGTTGTCCGTGCACCGTTCACCGTTCTCGTTGCCGGTGTTGTTGACGGCGACGACCTTGCCGGTCGCGTCGTCGATCACCGGGGAGCCCGAGGTGCCACCGATCGTCTGGCAGGCGGGGGTGTAGCGGACCGAGTCCTTCCAGGTCCAGCTCCCCTCCTTGAGGCGGTACGCGAAGCCGTCGACGTTGCACTTGTAGAGCTTCTTCCAGTAGCCCGAGGCGACGGTGATCGCCCGCCCCTGCTCGGGCCGCGCCGCGTTCAGCTCCAGCGCCTTGATCCCGTACCGGCTCTCGATGTCGCTGTAGGTGCTGGTGAGTTGGTACAGCGAGATGTCCGTGTCGGTCATCGTGCCGTACGCGACCTTGCTGGCCCTGACCTTCCCGGCGTTGCCGCCGGAGGCGTTGAGCAGGGTGAAGCTGCGCGTCGAGGGCTTGTTGAGGACGACTTCGCCGGGCGCGGGGAAGCCGCTCTCCAGGCAGTGCCCGTTGGACAGGACGAGCGCCGGGTCGCCGGGCTTCGAGTCGGGCACGCGGACCACGGAGCCGGAACAGTTGCTGAGCGCCACCGTTCCCGCGAAACCGACGGCCCGGGCCTTCGGCTGCGCGGGCCGTTCGTCGCCGACGGCCGCCGCGGGCGCCGCCGTCGCTCCGAGAAGGAGGACGGCGAAGCACGCACCGACGAGAGGCTTCTTCATGTGGGGGTCCCCTCTGATGATGACTGTGTGACCGGAGTTCTTACGGTTTTGTCATGCGCATTGTTGAGGGCTCCGGCCGCCGGGACAAGACCACAAACGGACACAACTGACCGCTGAGAGAACATCCCCTCGCGCTCCCCACGCCTCCCCCGGGCGTCCCCCTTGTGTCCCAAAACACGGAGCGGCCCGTCCGGCCCGGCCGTAAGCTCGCGGACATGCAGGTCATCCAGTCGACGAAGCTCTCCAACGTCTGTTACGAGATCCGGGGCCCGGTGCTCGAGGAGGCGATGCGGCTGGAGGCGGCCGGACACCGCATCCTCAAGCTCAACACCGGCAACCCCGCCGCCTTCGGCTTCGAGTGTCCGCCCGAGATCCTGGAGGACATCCTCCGCAACGTCGGCGACGCCCATGGCTACGGCGACGCGAAGGGCCTCCTCGCCGCCCGCCGCGCGGTCGTCATGCACAACCAGACCCTGGGCATCGAGACCGACGTCGAGCACGTCTTCATCGGCAACGGCGTCTCCGAGCTCATCGTGATGGCCATGCAGGGCCTGCTCGACGACGGCGACGAGGTCCTCGTACCGGCGCCGGACTATCCGCTGTGGACGGCCGCGGTCTCGCTCTCCGGCGGCACCGCCGTGCACTACCGCTGCGACGAGCAGGCCGACTGGATGCCGGACCTCGCCGACATCGAGCGCAAGGTCACCGACCGCACCAAGGCGCTCGTGATCATCAACCCGAACAACCCGACCGGCGCCGTCTACAGCGACGAGATGCTGCGCGGGCTCACGGATATCGCGCGCCGCCACAACCTGCTCATCTGCTCGGACGAGATCTACGACAAGATCCTCTACGACGGCGTGACGCACACCGCGACCGCCGCCATCGCCCCCGACCTCCTCACCCTCACCTTCAACGGCATGTCGAAGGCGTACCGCGTGGCGGGCTACCGCGTCGGCTGGATGTCGATCTCCGGCCCGAAGGCGCACGCCTCCTCCTACATCGAGGGGCTGACGATCCTCGCCAACATGCGCCTGTGCGCGAACATGCCGGGCCAGCACGGCGTCGTCGCGGCGCTCGGCGGACGGCAGACGATCAACGACCTGGTGCTGCCGGGCGGGCGCCTGCTCGAACAGCGCGACACCGCGTACGACCTGCTGACGCAGATCCCCGGCGTGAGCTGCGTGAAGCCGAAGGGGTCGCTCTATCTCTTCCCGCGGCTCGATCCGAAGGTCTTCAAGGTCAAGGACGACCGGCAGATGGTCCTCGACCTGCTGCGCGCCGAGAAGATCATGGTCGTGCACGGCACGGGGTTCAACTGGCCGGAGCCCGATCACTTCCGCGTCGTGACGCTGCCGACGGCGACGGATCTCGCGGAGGCGGTCACGCGGATCGGGAACTTCCTGGACGGCTACAGCCAGCCGTGACGGCGGGCGTTTGTTCCGGACTCAACTTTAGACAGGATCTAAGCTAGGATGGCTTTCAAGCAATCGTTCGGAGGTCATCCCATGTACGAGCCGATCCGCACCAAGTCGGTCCACTCGATGGCCGACGACGCCGGCTATCCGCACCGCTCGCGCGAGGAGGAGCTGGACATCCAGCTCGCCGGACACCTCGCGGCCCTGCTCGCCCTCACCGACGAGCTGCGCGCCCTGTCCCCCTCCGCCGACCTGGACGACGCCGCCGAGCAGCTGTCGTACCAGGTGGCGCGCCTGCGCGGTGGCGTGCTCCCGCCGCGTTCCGCGGTCGCGGCCGCCGTGCTCCCCCACAGCTCAACGGGTGGGGAGTCCCCCCACCCGCACCTCGCCGCCCTGCACCGGCGCGCCCACTCCCTCGCGGGCCGCGCCCTGGTCGTGGCGGCCTCTCGCGCCGACACCGCGGCGGCGATCCTGGCCGCCGGGCGCATGGACGCCCACGCGGACGCCACGCGCCTGGTCGGCGCCTCCTGAACGGCCCCGGTCCGCGGCCGGGAAGGCCGCGGACCGGGCGCCACCAACGGCGGCGGCACTGGGGGTGCGCGCCGCCGTCGATGTTCTTGGGCGGGTCCCGCCGGGCGGTGCTCCTCAGCCGGTGATCCTCACCGTGGCCCGGGCGGACGAGCCCTCGTGCAGGGCGTCACCCTCGTAGCTCACCGCGTACACCGTCCTGCCCTTCCTGCCGGGCAGGTCCTTGACCTTGAAGGTGCCGTCGGCCGCCACCCGCGCCGCCGTGAGCTCCCCCGTCGTGCCGAGCCGGTCGGTGCGGGTCACCTTCAGCTCGGTCCCGGACGGCAGCGCGCGGCCCTGTCCGGTGAGGCTGCCGGTGATCTCGACGCCGCCCGCCCGGCTCGCCTCGGCGGGCGCGGTCAGCTCGATCGCCGTAGCGGCCTTGGCCACGTCCACCGTGACGGTGACGTCCTCGGCCGGGCGGTGCGTCACGTCGCCGAGGAAGCGCAGCGTGTACGTCGCCCCGCCCAGCCGGTCCGGCACGTCGAGCACGGTGAAGCTGCCGTCGGCCGCGACCTTGGCGGCCGCCACCTCCTGGGTGCCGTCGGCGTCCTTGCGGACCGCGGCGACCTTCACGGGCTCCGTGGGCGCGGGCCCGTCGAGCTCCAGCTTTCCGCGGATGCCCAGGGGTTCGCCGACGACGGGCTTCGACGGCGTGGTGGTGAGCGCGCCGGTGAAGCGGGAGTCGTACTGGGCCGCGGGCGGCTGGATGATGTGCATCCAGTACTCGCCGCCCGCCGCGCTGGTCGTGACGGCGAACAGCCTCTTCCCGTCCTTGGACCAGTCCAGACCGCGCGGCACGACACGGCTGCCGTCGAGCGGCCCCTCGAAGGCGAACTCGAACGGCGTCACGCCGTCCGCCGGATCCGCGGGCTGCACCAGCAGGTCGGCGGTGCTCCCGGCGGACGCGGCGCCGCGCGCCACGTACTTCCCGTCACCGCTGAACGCCACCGCGGAGGACCTGGCCCCCTCGGGCAGCGCCTGATAGGGCGTGCCGGCGTCCGACAGGTCACCGGCGTTCAGGAGCCTGGTGCCGTACGCGGCGTCCGCGACCGCCACCCGCTTCCCGTCGGCGCTGACCGCGACGTCCTTCAGCTGCAGCGCCCCCTTGCCCTCGCTGTCGCCGAAGCGGCGCACGGCGTCACGGACGGGGTTGTCGCCCTCCGTGTCGAAGGAGGCCAGGAAGGGGTCGGGCTCCGCGGTGCTGTTCTCCTGTCCCATGAAGAGCCGCTTCGCCCCGTCGGGCGCGGCCTCCAGCTGGAGCCGGCCCTTGGCGTTCCAGTTGGTCCGGCTGTGGGCGCCGCCGACCAGGCCGTCCAGGTCGCTCCGCGTCTCGGGACAGTCGGACACGTAGGTGGCGCTCTGGGTGGTCCACCAGGCCTTGTCGCCCGTGACGGCCACCTCGCGGCCGCAGGTCTCCTCGTAGGTGCTGGTGACCACGGTCGGCTTGAGCGTGGTGGCGTCGTAGGTCACGATCCTGGCGCGCTCGCCGGTGTACAGGGTGTTGCCGTCCGCGCTCAGCGCGAGGCCCGACACCCGGGTCTCCGTGGTCTGCCGGGAGACGAGGTGCCCCTGGAAGTCGTAGACGGCGATGACGCCCGTATTGCTCCAGGTGCCGCGGTTGTTGTCCGAGACGTAGACCCGCTCGTGCACGGAGTCCACGGCCATCGCGGAGTAGGAGGAGATCGGCAGCTTCACGACCTCGTCCGACGCGGTGGCGGCGTACGCGGCGGGCGTGCCCACCGCCACGAGCCCGGCCGAGCCGAGCGCCACCGCGAGGGCGGTTCCCGTCACACGCCCTAAGTGCCGGTTCTTCTTCAACTGTGCCCCCCACAGACCTGTTTGACGGCCCGTGACGATCAACGGGCCCCCGTGTGGGGTCATTGAAGCATGTGAGAGGAGTGTGAAGGCAAGGTGTTAAAGATGCGACCGCGTCACACGGCCGGGCCCCCGCACGCCGTTGTGCGGGGGCCCGGCCGAAAGCGGAACGGCAGAGGTCAGCCGAGACGCTGCACCAGCGCGCGGTACTCGTCCCACAGCTCGGTGGGCGTGTGGTCGCCGAAGGTGTTGAGGTGCTCGGGGACCAGCGAGGCCTCCTCGCGCCAGACCTCCTTGTCGACCGTGAGCAGGAACTCCAGGTCGTCCTTGGCCAGATCGAGGCCCTCGGTGTCCAGCGAGTCGACCGTCGGCAGGATGCCGATGGGGGTCTCGACGCCCTCGGCCTTCCCGTCGAGGCGGTCCACGATCCACTTCAGGACGCGGGAGTTCTCACCGAAGCCGGGCCACACGAACTTGCCGTCCGCGTTCTTCCGGAACCAGTTCACGTAGTAGATCTTCGGGAGCTTGGACTGGTCGGGCTTGTCCGCGCCGACCTTGACCCAGTGGGCCATGTAGTCACCCATGTTGTAGCCGCAGAACGGCAGCATCGCGAACGGGTCGCGGCGCAGCTCGCCGACCTTGCCCTCGGCCGCGGCAGTCTTCTCGCTCGCCACGTTCGCACCGAGGAAGACACCGTGCTGCCAGTTGAAGGACTCCGTCACCAGCGGCACCGCGCTGGCGCGCCGGCCGCCGAAGAGGATCGCCGAGATGGGCACGCCCTTGGGGTCCTCCCACTCGGGCGCGATGATCGGGCACTGCGAGGCGGGCGTGGTGAAGCGGGCGTTCGGGTGGGCCGCGGGGACGCCCGACTCAGGGGTCCAGTCGTTGCCCTTCCAGTCGGTGAGGTGGGCGGGAGTCTCCTCCGTCATCCCCTCCCACCAGACGTCGCCGTCATCCGTCAGCGCGACGTTGGTGAAGACCGAGTTGCCCCACAGGGTCTTCATGGCGTTGGCGTTGGTGTGCTCGCCGGTGCCGGGCGCGACGCCGAAGAAACCGGCCTCGGGGTTGATCGCGTAGAGGCGGCCGTCCTCGCCGAACCGCATCCAGGCGATGTCGTCACCGATGGTCTCGACGGTCCAGCCGCGGACGGTCGGCTCCAGCATGGCGAGGTTCGTCTTGCCGCAGGCGCTCGGGAACGCGGCGGCGACGTACTTGCTCTCGCCCTTCGGGGGCGTGAGCTTGAGGATGAGCATGTGCTCGGCCAGCCAGCCCTCGTCGCGCGCCATGACGGAGGCGATGCGCAGGGCGTAGCACTTCTTGCCGAGCAGGGCGTTGCCGCCGTAGCCCGAGCCGTACGACCAGATCTCGCGGTCCTCGGGGAAGTGCGAGATGTACTTGGTGGAGTTGCAGGGCCACGGCACGTCGGCCTCGCCGTCGGCCAGCGGCGCGCCGAGCGTGTGGACGGCCTTCACGAAGAAACCGTCCTCGCCGAGCTCGTCCAGGACCGCCTGACCCATGCGGGTCATGGTGCGCATGGAGACGGCGACGTACGCGGAGTCGGTGATCTCCACACCGATGGCGGACAGCGGTGACCCGACCGGGCCCATGCAGAACGGCACGACGTACATCGTCCGGCCGCGCATCGAGCCGCGGAAGACACCACCCTTGCCGTCGGAGCCCTGGAAGATCTCCCGCATCTCGGCGGGGGCCTTCCAGTGGTTGGTCGGGCCCGCGTCCTCCTCCTTCTCGGAGCAGATGAAGGTGCGGTCCTCGACGCGCGCGACGTCGGTCGGGTCGGATGCGGCGTAGTACGAGTTCGGGCGCAGAGTCGGGTCGAGCTTCTTGAACGTGCCCTTGGCGACGAGCTCCTCGCACAGGCGCTCGTACTCGGCCTCTGAGCCGTCGCACCAGACCACACGGTCCGGCTGCGTCAGTCCGGCGATCTCGTTGACCCAGGAGACGAGCTCCCGGTGGTTGGTCGGGGCAGTGCCCAAGGACAGGGGAGCCGCGATGTCGCGCGCCACGATTGCTCCTAATCGAGGGGTTTTTGGGATGTATGCCCCGTGGGGGCTGCGACCCGGACGCTTCACGTGAACTTCCCTAGGCGCTCATCCGGTGCCGACCGCACTCATTTGATCATCCGACGCGTTCGCGCATCTGTCCAGAGGGCTTCACACTTGAGCGGCGTGAGCATCGCCACTTGTACGGGTACGGGTGCGAGGGCGCGGATCCGTCCTCTTGTACGGCGTACCTGTTGTACGGCGTACCTGCCTGTTTGCAGCGCGGATCCGTCCGGGCGCGGATCCGTCCGGCCGCGGATCCGTCCGGCTGACGTGCGACTGATGTGCGACTTAACAGCCCGTAGGTACGATGCGGCACATGACCGCGTCTGTCCCCGAAGCGAGCCCGCAGAGCGCGGGCGAGCCGTCACTCGTTCCGCCCCCGGAAGCCATGCCGCTTCCCGCGAAGCCGAAGATGCGCGGCTGGCTGCACGCCGGCATGTTCCCCGCGGTGGTGATCGCCGGTCTGGTGCTCACCGCACTCGCGGACTCCCCGCGCGGCCGTCTCGCCTGCGGCATCTTCGCCCTGAGCGCCTGCCTCCTGTTCGGCGTGAGCGCGCTGTACCACCGGGGCAACTGGGGCCCCAGAGCCGACGGCATCCTGCGCAGGCTCGACCACTCCAACATCTTCCTGATCATCGCGGGCACCTACACCCCGCTGACGATGCTGCTCCTCCCCGACGGGAAGGGACAGTGGCTGCTCTGGGGCATCTGGGGCGCGGCCGTCGCCGGCATCGCCTTCCGGGTCTTCTGGGTCGGCGCCCCCCGCTGGCTCTACACCCCCTGCTACATCGCGATGGGCTGGGCCGCGGTCTTCTTCCTGCCGGACTTCATGCACACGGGCGGCGTCGCGGTGCTCGTCCTGGTCGTCGTCGGCGGGCTCCTCTACAGCGCGGGCGGCGTGATCTACGGCATCAAGCGCCCCAACCCCTCCCCCCGCTTCTTCGGCTTCCACGAGGTCTTCCACTCCCTGACGCTGGCCGCGTTCGCGGTGCACTACGTGGGCATCTCGCTGGTGGCCTACCAGCACGGCTGAGCCGCCCCTCCTCTCCTCAAGTGGCCGCGACCCGGAGTCGCGGCCACTTGAGGAGGGGCTCCGGCCGATGCCCGACAATGACGTCATGACGGCCGTACGAATCTCCGCCCCCGCGGGCTCCCCCCAGCCGGGCCTGCGCGAGCGCAAGAAGCTCAAGACCCGCATCGCGATCCGTGCGGCGACGTACCGGCTGATCGAGGAACAGGGGTACGAGTCGACGACGGTCGAGCAGATCGCGGAGGCCGCCGAGGTCTCCCCCTCCACGGTCTTCCGCTACTTCCCCACCAAGGAGGACATCGTCCTCACCGACGAGTACGACCCGTTCCTGGAGAGCGCGTTGCGGGAGCGGCCCGCCGACGAGCCGATCGTGGAATCCCTCCGGCACGTGCTGCGCCGGGCCGTCACCCTCGGCTTCGCGGAGGAGCCCGAGGTCTCCAGGCTGCGGACGAAGCTGATGACCGAGGTGCCCGCCGTGCGCTCCCGGATGCTGGAGAGCATGTCGGTCACCGGCGCCGTCCTGTGCCGCGTCATCGCGGAACGCACCGGACGCGAGGCTGGCGACCTGGAGGTGCGGACGTTCTCCATGGGCCTGATCGCCGCGCTCGCCGAGACCGCGGCGTACTGGGCCGAGCACGACCACAGGGACGACCTGCCCACCCTCGTGGACCGGACACTGGACAGCCTGGTCAGCGGATTCGCAGGACCGGAAAATCTCCGCTGATCCCCGTCCCGCCATGCCATCCTGACGGGCATGAACGGTCCGGAGATCCTCATCAGTTTCGCCCCCGAGCTGGGGATTTTCGTCCCGCCCGAGCGAAGGAGCGGACCCACCACGGCCGTCACCGACGGCGCGTCCACGCTCGGGCACGTCGTCGAGTCGCTCGGCGTCCCGCTGACCGAGGCCGGCGCGCTCGTGGTCGACGGCCGTGAGGTCGCCACCGCGCACGTCCCCGCGGCGGGCGAGACCGTCACCGTGCACGCCGTCACCCGCCCCCAGCCCGTCCCCGGCGCCCCGCTCCGCTTCCTCCTCGACGTCCATCTCGGCACGCTGGCCCGGCGCCTGCGCCTCCTCGGCGTCGACACGGCGTACGAGAGCACGGACATCGGCGACCCGGCGCTCGCCGCACGCTCGGCGGCCGAGCGCCGCGTCCTGCTCAGCCGTGACCGGGGCCTGCTGCGCCGCCGCGAACTGTGGGCGGGCGCGTACGTCTACAGCGACCGCCCCGACGACCAACTCCGCGACGTCCTCGGCCGCTTCACCCCCGAGCTGCGCCCCTGGACCCGCTGCAGCGCCTGCAACGGCGCCCTCCGCCCGGCCACGAAGGAGGAGGTGGCCGACCGTCTGGAGGGCGGCACCCGGGGCACGTACGACGTCTTCGCCCAGTGCGAGTCCTGCGCCCGCGTGTTCTGGCGGGGCGCCCACCACGACCGCCTCGAAGACATCGTGGAGCGGGCCGTGGCGGAGTTCGGCGGCCCCCGCGCCGCGGCGACGCCCTAGGTGTATTGACCCGGAGTGTTGTCCACACGACTGATCGGTGGGTGGCCGCCCTCCGGGCGAACGACGCGAGTTTGACGACAGGGCCTAGGAGAGCAGCCCCGCGAGGACCGCCGGGTCCGTGGTGGGCGCGTCGCAGACGAAGTTGCGGCAGACGTACGCCGTCGGGCGCCCCTCGACCAGGGGCCGGCCGGCGAGCAGCGGAAGCTCGTCGCCGCCCTCCGGGCCCGCCGCGACGACCGCTCCCGGCGCGGTGCCGAGCAGCGCCGTCCGGTGCAGGTCCCCGAGGACCTCGCCCAGGACCGCCACCTCGCGCGGGCCGTCAAGGGCCGCCTCCGCGGCCGCGAGACCGTGGCCGATGAAGCGCGGCACTCGGGGGCCGAGGGCCTTGACGATGCCGAGCGCCCGCTCCGCCGCGGTGCGGTGCGGCTCGGCGCCCGTGTGGGCCGCGTACGAGAGGAGCGCGTTCGCGGCCGCCGTCCAGCCGGAGGGCGCCGCGTTGTCCGTGGGGTCCTGCGGGCGGCGGATGAGCTGTTCCGCGTCGGCCGCCGTGTCGTACAGCGCCCCGCTCTCCGCGTCGACGAACTGCGCGAGGACGTGGTCGAGGAGGAATCCCGCGAACTCCAGCCACACGCCCTCGCCGGTCACCGACGCCAGCGCGAGGAAGCCCTCGGCCACGTCGGCGTAGTCCTCCAGGACGCCCGCGTTGGCGCCCGCACGGCCGTCCTTGGAGGTACGGGCCAGCCGTGCGCGGTCGTCCATGTGGAGCCGTACGAGGAGGTCGCCCGCGCCAACGGCGGCCGCGATCAGGTCCGGCCGGTCGAAGTAGGCACCGACCTCGGCGAGCGCGGCGATCGCGAGGCCGTTCCACGCGGCCACCACCTTGTCGTCGCGGCCCGGCGCGGGCCGCTCGGCGCGGGCCGCGAGGAGCCGCTCCCGTACGGAGGAGAGCCGCGCGGCATCCGCCAACGGCCCCTCCGCCTGCGGGAGTTGGAGCACGGACGCCCCCTTCTCGAAGGTGCCCTCCTCCGTCACGCCGAAGCAGCTCATCGCCAGCTCCGCGTCGGCCTCCCCCAGCACCTCGCGCAGCTCCCGCGGCGTCCACACGTAGTACGCGCCCTCGACATGCTCGCCCGTCACCGGGTCCGCGCTGTCGGCGTCGAGCGCGGAGGCGAAGCCGCCTTCATCGGTGCGCAGTTCGCGGACCATGAACTCCGCGGTCTCCAGAGCCACCCGACGCGCCGACTCGGAGCCCGTGACCCGCCACAGGTGGGCGTAGGCGCGGCACAGCAGCGCGTTGTCGTACAGCATCTTCTCGAAGTGGGGCACCACCCACTCGCGGTCAACGGAGTAGCGCGCGAAGCCGCCGCCGAGCTGGTCGTAGATGCCGCCGCGCGCCATCCGTTCGCAGGTGTCCGCGGCCATCTGCAGCGCGCCCTCGGCGCCCGTGCGGGCGTAGTGCCGCAGCAGGAACTCGATCGCCATGGACGGCGGGAACTTCGGCGCGCCGCCGAAGCCGCCGTGGGTCGCGTCGTAGTCGCGGGTCAGGCCGAGCAGCGCCTGGGCGAGCTCGTCCTCGCCGGGCTTCTCCTCGGCGCCCGGCGTGAGCTGTCGCTCGCCGAGGTCACGCACGATCTTGCCCGCCACCTCGGCGACCTCGCCGCGCCGGTCCGTCCACGCCCGGTGCACGCCGTCGAGGACCTGCGCGAAGGACGGCATGCCGTGCCGCGGCTCGGGCGGGAAGTACGTACCGAAGTAGAAGGGCTCGGCGTCGGCGGTGAGGAAGACGGTCATGGGCCAGCCGCCCTGGCCGGTCGCGGCCTGCACGGCCTCCATGTAGACGGCGTCGACGTCGGGCCGCTCCTCGCGGTCGACCTTGATGTTCACGAACTTCTCGTTCATGAGCGCGGCCGTCGCGGCGTCCTCGAAGGACTCGTGTGCCATGACATGACACCAGTGACACGCCGAGTAGCCGACCGACAGCAGGACGGGTACATCACGCCGCCGCGCTTCCTCGAAAGCCTCCGGCGTCCAGGGCCACCAGTCGACCGGATTGTCAGCGTGCTGAAGCAGATAGGGCGAGGTCACACCAGCCAGCCGGTTCATGCGATCCAGCCTCTCACAACGCCCAACCCTGCCGGCGAAGCGCGCGCAGCCTGCCTTGCTCAGGTGCCCTGGCATCACAGGACAGTAGGCTGAGCCCAGCAGCGCTGGACCTGTCGAGGCTCCTCGAAGGAGGTACACCATGACCGCCGAGATGGTGGCGCCCGCGTGGATGCATACGCAGATCAGCGCGCAGCAGTACGACTCCTGGTCCGAGGAGCAGTGCGCCGGCATTGAGATCGTGGACGGGATGGTCGTGGTGAGCCCGAGCGCGTCCAAGCGGCACAATCGGCTGGCCCGAATCCTGGCCAACGCCCTGGACGCCGTCGCAGGCCCGGACTGGAATGCCGACACGGATTTCGACGTCCGCCTGCAGGACGCCCCCCTCACCAACCGCCGTCCGGACGTCGTCGTCTACCGGGCAGAGACCATCGACCTCACCCCCACCCGCCCCGAACATGTACTCCTGGTCGTCGAGGTCGTGTCGCCCGGCTCGGAAACCACCGACCGGATCGTGAAGGTGGACCAGTACGCCAAGGCCGGAATCCCCTTCTATTGGCGGGTCGAACAGGCCGCCACCGGTGTCCCCATCGTCTACACCTACGTTCTCGATCCCGCCACCAAGGCCTACAGGGACGGCGAGATGTTCACCGGCGTGATCGAGGCGGCCGTGCCGTTCTCCGTCACCGTCGACCTGGGAGCCATCTGACAGCGCCGGAAGTTCCGGCTCACCCTCGCGCCCGCGCCCCGTACGCAGGACACTTGTGACCGCAGGCAACTGTTGCTCTCGGAGGGGGAACCCATATGCGGGACAGCCATCGGGCCGAGGCCGAGCGGCTGTTGGTACGGGCCGTGGAGGAGGAGGTCCGGCGTTCCGGCGGGCGCGTCGACGGGGGCGTTCTGCTCTCGCGGGCGCGCGGCGCGCTGGACGCCATGGCGCTGACGGCGGCCGAGGAGTACGAGACCTACACCGCGGCGCTCGACGAGGCCGACGCGGGACGGCTCAGTTTCGGGCAGCGTTACGCGAAGGAGGGGGCCGGAACTCCGTTGCTGGTGGCGGTGGTTGCGGCGGTCGCGGCCGGTGTATCCGACCTGTCGTTCGGTACGGGCGCCGGCACCGCCCTCGGCACCGGCACGGTCGTCGCCGTGGCGGGCGCGGCGGCGACCGTCGTGAAGGTGACGGCGTCCCACGTGCCCGCGGCCAGCCGCCGCGCGGGTGAGCTGAGCAGGCCGGGCGGCCCCGAGCAGCTGCGGCTGCAGTGGCTGACGGCGCTGGAGGTGCGCGGCATCCGGCCCTTTCTCGACCAGCAGCGCGTCCTGGCCGCCTCGACGGGTGCGCACGCGACGAAGAAGACCGCGCCCCAGCTGCGCGGCACGGACAAGAGCGCGGCGGCGCGGCGGCGCAATGTGCTGCAGCAGTCCTTCGGCCAACTCACGGAGACCGCCGCCCCGTTCGTGGGCCGCAGGGCCGAGCTGGGGCGGATCGCCCAGTGGGTGCACGCGGCGCGCGCCAGCACCGACACGCGGCCCACGGTGGTCGTGCTGCACGGTGTGCCGGGTTCGGGGCGGACCTCGCTGGCGGTGCGGGCCACGCACGATCTGCGCGACCAGTTCCGCGGGGCGTGCGTGGTGGACCTGCGCGGCGACGCCCCCGAGGACACCCCGCTGTCCACCCGCGACGCCCTGCTTCACCTCCTGAACCGGTTGGGCGCCCCGCGCGAACAGCTGCTGTTCCGGGAGCGTTCCTCGCAGGAGCAGCAGGTCAAGCGGCTCAGCGAGCTCTACCACCAGTACCTGACGGGCCTTCCGGTGACCGTCGTCCTCGACGACGCCAGCGACATCGAGCAGGTCCGTACGCTGATCCCGGAGCGCTCGGACAGCCTCGTCCTGATCACCGCGAGGGAGCCCCTTGAGCTGCCCGCCGACCTGCCGGCCTGGGTGCACGCGCTGCCGGTCGAGGCGCTCGACGAGGCGGCGGCGGAGCAACTGCTGCGGGAGTCCGCCGAGGACCTCTCCGGGCCCTACGACGCCGAAGCGGGCGACGAGGTGCGGGAGTTGTGCGGCGGCCTGCCGCTGGCCCTGCGCGCCGCGGGCTCCTCGCTCGGCCCGCGGACGCCGCGCCGGCTGGCCGCGGACCTGTCGGTGTACGGGCCCGCCGAGAAGGTCGGCCCGGTCGAGCGCGTCCTGTGGCTGCGCTACGGCGACCAGTCCGAACCGGCCCGGCGGCTGCTGCGCCGCCTCGCGCTGGCCGGGCGCGCCTCGCTGGGCACGGCCGCCGCGGCGGCGCTGCTCGGCACCGACGAGCAGGAGGCGGCCCGGCAGCTGACCGCGCTCTCCCGGGCCGGTCTGGTCGACCTGCCCCGCCCCCGCGCGGGCGGCGGAGCGCCGTCCCCGACCGTCCGCTACCGCCTGCACGACCTCGTACGCTCCTTCGCCCGGGCCCGCCTCCTCGACGAGGAGGAGCCCGCCGAGCGCACCGCCGCGCAGGAGCGCCTCATCGCCAGCTACGGCGAGCTCGCCGACACGGTGATCCGCCTGGTCGACGGCAAGACGTCCACGCGCGCGGACCAGTTCGGCCAGCACGGCTTCGCCTCCCTCGACGCGGCGCTGCGCTGGCTGGACGACGAGTCGACGTTCATCACGGCGGCCCTGCGGTACGCGGAGGGCGTCGACCAGCGGGCCGTGCTCAATCTCCTGGGCGCCCTGTGCGACTACTGCCTGCTCCGCGGCGACCTCTACCGGCTCGGCGAGATCAACGAGCTCACCCAGGCCATCGACCAGGGGCTGCTCGGCCGCAGCGTGCAGTGGCGCACGGGCATCGCGGCCCGTCAGCTCGGCGAGCTCGACCAGTCGCGCACGACGCTCAACTCCGTCGTGGACCTGTACTTCGAGGCCCACCAGGACGCGGCGGCCGCCCGTGCGCTCGGCTCCCTCGGCATCACCCTGCACCACCAGGGCAATCTGACGGAGGCCGCGGCCCGCCTCACCGAGGCGCTTGAGCTGCAGACCGCCGAGGAGCTGGCGGGCGACCGCGCGTGGACGCTGCACGCGCTCGCGGCGGTCGAGCGGGACCGCGCCCACCTGGCGCACGCGCTCGACATGCTCCGTACGGCGCTCGCTCTGCACCGCAACAGCGGCTCGGTGCACGGCGAGGCCTGGACGCACTTCCAGCTCGGCCAGCTCTGCCTGCGCATGGGCGACGTACCGCGCGCGGAGGGCGAGTTGCGGGACGCGCTCGACCTGTACGGCCGCACCCACGACGCGCGCGGCGAGGCCTGGGCCCTCACGCAGCTGGCCAGGGCCCGGCTGGTGGACGGCGATCCGTCGCCCGCGGTCGACGGCCTGCGTCAGGCGGTGTCCCGGCACCGCGACAACGACGACGCGCGCGGTGAAGCCTGGTCGCTGTACTACCTGGGCCAGGCCCTGGAGGAGACCGGCGACCTCGACCAGGCGGTGCGGGAGCTGGAGCGGGCCCGCACGATGTTCTCCCGGATGCGGGACGTGTACGGCCTGGCGTGCGCCCGGCACCACTCGGCGCGCGTGACCCGCGACCAGCGCGCAGCCCAGACGGGCTCGCTGCGCAACTCCGGTTTCGCCCGGCAGCTCCTGGTGGACGCCCGCGCCGACTTCCAGCGCATCGGTGTCGCGCACGGCGAGGCCTGGACCTGCCTGGAGCTGGTGGTCGTGGACGCGGGCAACACCCGCGCCCAGCAGGCGCTCGCGCTGTGCGACGAGGCGATCGGCCTGTTCACCTCGTACGGCGACCGGCGCGGTGAGGACTGGGCCCGCTTCCTGCGCTGCACCCTGCTGCCGTACGCCTCACCGGGCGGCTGGGAGATCGGCACGGCCGTCGCGCAGGAGGAGCTGAGCCGGCTCGCCCGCGCCGACCACCCGACCCGCGACGGCAAGCTCGCCGACTACGTCCAGGCGTACGGTCTGCTCCTGGAGCGGGGCGCCGACCTGGAGACGGGCTGGCAGGCCTGGCAGCTGGGCATGGTGCCGAGCCGCCATGCGCGGGAGGTGATGGGGGTCGACGTGCCCCAGCCGCAGTGATTCCCGGCCGCTGGGGGGCCGGGGGCGTCGTCCGCCATGGGTCCCGGCCGCTCGGGGGCCGGGAGCCTCGCCCGCTGTGGGGTCGGGGGCCTCGTCCGGTCCGCCATGGGCGCCGACACATTCCCGCGGCACCGGCGCCCATGGGTCGGACGGCGCCGCCCGGGGAGGGGAGCTGTACGCGGGCGGCACGCCCTGTCTCCACCCTCCTCTTCGCGCGGGCTCACGGCCAAAACCGTGGTGCGCAATTCCTCTACGCCAGGAGGCTCCGCGCCCCGCACGATCTCCGGTGTCCGTTTTCGGACAGGTATCCCGCAGAACGCCCAGGCGGCATTCCCACCGGTGCCGTCGTCGCTCTACCCTCACGTAGAGAGGACTGGAGCGCGACTGCCTTACGGGTCGGCGCCCATCCCTGAGCACGGCTCCCAGACCCCGGGTCGCGCACGGTTTCGCACCAGGACATGCCTGCTGGAGCCGCTCGCCGACGACACGGCTCCAGCCGCCGTTCTCCTACCGCACGGCCAGGAAACTCCCGCTTCCTGCCGGCCCAGGAGGACACCCGCGCGCGGGGAGGCGTCGGAGGGGAGCCCGCCGCCTCGCGCGCCCGACGGCCGCCGCCGCACTCATGAGCGGCGGCGGCCGTCACTCACGGCGATGACGGCTCCGGGACGGTCCTGGCGCTGCGGTCCTGGCGCTGCGGTCCTGGCGCTGCTCCGACAGTCCTAGCGCTGCTCTCCGGAAGCGGGCTTCTCGCCGTCACCGGCGGCGGCGCCGACCGAGTCCTTCTCCGGATCCTTGAAGTCGACCTTGCGCATGTGCTTGTTCATCGACTTCATCAGGCCCCAGACGGCCAGTGCCATCACCGCGAAGACGATGAAGCCCAGGACGCCGGGAGTCACCTTGTCGTCGTCGACCTCCTTGGCAAGAGGGACGAGATGCGTCATTGCCAGATGTGCGTTCACGCTAGGCATTGTCGCGGATGCCCGCAAAGAGGTCGTCCTCGGGGAGGGAAGTATCGACGAGCGACTTCGCGAGCTCGTACTCCTCCGTGGGCCAGACCTCCTTCTGGATCTCCATGGGCACGCGGAACCAGCCACCCTCGGGGTCGATCTGCGTGGCGTGCGCGATCAGCGCCTTGTCGCGGATCTCGAAGAAGTCGCCGCACGGCACGTGCGTGGTCAGCGTGCGCTCGACCCGCCCGAACTCGTCCCAGCGCTTGAGCCAGTCCCCGTACGGCGACTCCAGGCCGCGGTCGAGCATCGCGTGGTGCAGCGCCTCGGTGCGCGGCCGGTTGAAGCCCTGGTTGTAGTAGAGCTTCTGGGGCTGGAAGACCGGGCCGAACTCGCTCTCCGGGTACTTCTCGGCGTCGGCCGCACCGTCGAAGGCGACCATCGAGATCTTGTGGGTCATGATGTGGTCGGGGTGCGGGTACCCGCCGTTCTCGTCGTAGGTCGTGATGACCTGCGGACGGAAGGAACGGATCTGCCGGACCAGTTCGCCGGCCGCCTTGTCGACGTCCTCAAGGGCGAAACAGCCCTCGGGCAGCGGCGGCAGCGGGTCGCCCTCGGGCAGGCCGGAGTCGACGAAGCCGAGCCAGTCCTGCTTGACGCCGAGGATCGCGCGCGCCTCGTCCATCTCCTTCCTGCGCACCTCGTGGATGTTCTCCTGGATGTAGGTGTCACCCTGGAGCTTGGGGTTGAGGATGTCGCCGCGCTCGCCGCCCGTGCAGGTCACGACGTGCACGTCCACCCCCTCGGACACGTACTTGGCCATGGTGGCCGCGCCCTTGCTCGACTCGTCGTCGGGGTGGGCGTGCACGGCCATCAGTCGCAGCTGCTCAGTCAAGACTCGATCCTCAAGTTTTTGGGCGCCCTCGGTCATCCGGCGCAACACGCGGCTTCTATAGTGACGGAACCGGGGGGCGGAAAATTCCGGCATCCCCTGTTCCTGGAGGACGATCATGGCGGCGGCGAGCGCGAAGCTCCCCGAGGGACCTTCCGGCGGGCTCCCCGAGGGTCGGTACGGCCGCTCGCGCACGGCCGACGAAGCGGCCGACCGCAAGCTGAAGATCATCGGCTCGGTGCTCGGCGTGCTCCTGCTCGGCATGGTCGGCTGGTTCGGCTACGACTACATCGACGGCACGAAGGTCAGCGGCGAGGTCATCAAGTTCGACGTCGTGTCGGACCACGCCGTCGAGGCCCACCTGGAAGTGCGCAAGGACGCCGACGCGCGCGGCTACTGCACCCTGCGCTCGCAGGCCGAGTCCGGTGCCGAGGTGGGCCGTGCGGACTTCCGCTTCGACGAGCGCTCGGGCCGGATCGACCGGACCGTCACGCTGCGTACAACGGGGAAGGCCACCAACGTCGAGCTGCTGGGTTGCCACTCCGACTGAATCGACCGGCTTTACCGCGCTCACCTGCGTTGACGCAAATCTGACGGCTTATGTCCTCCCCCTGGGGCGCCTGAATTGTTAGGCTCGTGGTTTCGCCCACCCGTGAAGGAACATCCTTCTGGGTAGGGCGATGCTTTGTATTCCCAGTACCTACGAGGAGCACCTGTGACCCAGACCAGCGAAAACGTCACCTGGCTGACCCAGGAGGCGTACAACCAGCTCAAGGCCGAGCTGGAGTACCTGTCTGGTCCCGCGCGCACCGAGATCGCGGCGAAGATCGCGGCAGCGCGTGAGGAGGGCGACCTGCGCGAGAACGGCGGGTACCACGCGGCCAAGGAGGAGCAGGGCAAGCAGGAGCTCCGCGTCCGCCAGCTGACCCAGCTCCTGGAGACCGCGCGGGTCGGCGAGGCGCCCGCCGACGACGGTGTCGTGGAGCCGGGCATGGTCGTGACCATCGCCTTCGACGGCGACGAGGACGACACCACGACGTTCCTGCTCGCCTCCCGTGAGTACGCGAGCGGCGACATCGAGACGTACTCGCCGCAGTCCCCGCTGGGCACGGGCGTGAACGGCAAGAAGATCGGCGAGAACGCGGAGTACGAGCTGCCGAACGGCAAGTTCGCCTCCGTGAAGATCCTCGAGGCCAAGCCGTACAAGGCCTAGCGCGCTCCTCGAGCTCCGCATATGACAGGGCCCCCGGCGCCGTGAGCACCGGGGGCCCTGTCATGTCCTGTCCGCTCCCGTGCGGTCAGGCCGTCGCCGAGCGGTACTTGCGGACCGCCAGCGTCCGGAAGACCACGAGGATGATCACGGACCACAGCAGCGACGCCCACACCGGGTGCTGCATGGGCCAGGCGTCCGGGGTCCTGAAGCCGGGCGGCAGATTGCCGAAGAGTTCCCGGCAGGCCTGGACCGTGGTGCTGAACGGGTTCCACTCGGCGATGTGCCGGAAGAACGTCGGCAGTTTGTTGGAGTCCACGAAGGCGTTCGAGATGAACGTCAGCGGAAACAGCCAGATCAGGCCACCGGAGGTCGCCGCCTCCGGCGTACGGACCGAGAGGCCGATCAGGGCGCCGATCCACGAGAAGGCATAGCCGAGCAGGAGCAGCAGGCCGAAGCCCGCGAGGACCTTGCCGAAGTTCTCGTGGGTGCGCCAGCCGATGAGGAGCGCGACCAGGGCGAGCACGACCAGTGTCAGGGCCGTCTGCACCAGGTCGGCCACGGTGCGCCCGGTGAGGACCGCGCCCCGGGCCATGGGCAGCGACCGGAAGCGGTCGATGAGTCCCTTGTGCATGTCGTCGGCGATCCCCGCCCCCGCGCCCGCGGTGGCGAAGGTGACGGTCTGCGCGAAGATGCCCGCCATCAGGAAGTTGCGGTAGTCCTGCGAGGACAGGGAGCCGCCGACCTGGATGGAGCCGCCGAAGACGTACGTGAACAGGATCACGAACATCACCGGCTGGATGAGCCCGAACAGGACCATCTCGGGAATCCTGCTCATGCGGATCAGGTTCCGGCGGGCGATGACCAGGGAGTCCCTGACGGACTGGCCGATGCCGCCGGAGGGCCTGGGGCCCGCCGTGGGCACGGCGTCGGTGGCGGTGCTCACTTGTCGGCCTCCTCCTCGCGCTGGGGGTCGGTCACGGCGCTCTCGCCGTTGCCCTCGGCCGACTGCTCGGCGACATGGCCCGTGAGGGAGATGAAGACGTCGTCGAGGGTCGGGCGGCGCAGACCGATGTCGTCGATCTCGATACCGCGGGTGTCCAGTTCGCGGATGACCTCCGCGAGCAGCTTGGCGCCGCCGGTGACCGGGACGGTCAGCTTGCGGGTGTGCCGGGCGACGGCGACCTCGCCCTTGCCGAAGCCCCGCAGCACCTCGGCGGCGGTGGCGATGTGGTCGGCGTCGTGCACCACGACCTCGACGCGCTCACCGCCGGTCCTGGCCTTGAGCTGGTCGGAGGTGCCGCGGGCGATGACGCGGCCGTGGTCGACGACGCAGATGTCGTGCGCCAGGTGGTCGGCCTCTTCCAGGTACTGGGTGGTCAGGAGCAGGGTGGTGCCGCCCGCGACGAGTTCCTGGATGACTTCCCACAGCTGCTGGCGGTTGCGCGGGTCGAGGCCGGTGGTCGGCTCGTCCATGAACATCACCGGCGGGGAGACGACCAGCGCGGCGGCGAGGTCGAGGCGGCGGCGCATACCGCCCGAGTACGTCTTGGAGGGGCGGTCGGCGGCGTCGGCGAGGTTGAACCGATCGAGCAGCTCGGCCGCCCGGGCCTTGGCCTCCTTGGCCTTCATCTGATAGAGCTGGCCGACCATCTGCAGGTTCTCACGGCCTGTCAGATACTCGTCCACGGCGGCGAATTGACCGGAGAGGCCGATGGAACGCCGCACCTCGTTGGGGTGCTTGAGGACGTCGACGCCCGCGACGACCGCCTTGCCGCTGTCCGGTGTGAGCAGCGTGGTCAGGCAGCGGACCGCCGTGGTCTTTCCCGCGCCGTTCGGCCCGAGGAGGCCGAGTACGGTTCCTTCCGGGACATCGAGATCGACGCCGTCCAGAGCCCTTACGTCGCCGAAGGTCTTCACCAGGCCTTCGGCGTAGATGGCGCCTGGCATGTGGGTTCTCCCAGGGTGTGGGTGACTTCCTGCAAAAGAGCTTAGATTTGCCGGACTTGGCCCGCCCGGCGAACGGGTGACACGGGACACACCATAACGCGATACATCGCGTTGCCTCAGCTGTTTTCCGAAAGACGGGCCAAGAATCCGGGAGACCCCTACGGCCCCGGCCGCCGGGCCCCTACGGCCCCGGTCCCCGCGCCCCCTACGGCCTCAGCCGATGACCGTGTAACCCGCCGCCCGCAGCGCCGCGCCCACCTCCGTGCAGTGCGCGGGCCCCTTCGTCTCCAGGTGCAGCTCGACCTCCGCCTCCGTCAGCCCCAGCCGCGGGTCGGTCCGTACGTGACTCACGTCCAGGACGTTGGCGTCCACCTCCGACAGGACCCCGAGGAGCGTGGCCAGCGCGCCCGGGCGGTCGGTCAGGCGCAACCGCAGCGAGAGGTAGCGGCCCGCCGCCGCCATGCCGTGCCGCAGGATCCGCTGCATCAGGAGCGGGTCCACGTTGCCGCCGGACAGCAGCGCCACCACCGGCCCCTCGAACGCCTTCGGATCGCTCAGCAGGGCCGCGACCGGGCTGGCCCCGGCCGGTTCCACGACCATCTTGGCCCGCTCCAGACAGAGCAGCAGGGCGCTGGACAGCTCGTCCTCGGAGACCGTCACGACGCTGTCGACCAGCTCCTCGAAGAGCTGGAACGGCACGTCGCCGGGGCGCCCGACCTTGATGCCGTCGGCCATCGTCGCGGGGTTCTCGATCGACACCGGGCGCCCGGCGGCCAGCGAGGGCGGATAGGCCGCGGCGCCCGCCGCCTGCACGCCGACCACCCGCACGTCCGGGCGCAGCGCCTTGACCGCGACCGCGATGCCCGCCGCGAGGCCGCCGCCCCCGACGCCGACGAGGAGGGTGCGCACCTCCGGGCACTGCTCCAGGATCTCCAGGCCGACCGTGCCCTGGCCCGCGATGATGTCCGGGTGGTCGAAGGGGTGGATGAAGACGGCGCCCGTCTCGTACGCGTACTCCTGCGCGGCGGCCAGCGTCTCGTCGACCACCTGACCGTGCAGCCGCACCTCGGCGCCGTACTCCCGGGTGGCCGCGACCTTGGGCAGCGGCGCCCCGGCCGGCATGAAGACCGTGGAGCGCACGCCGAGGAGCGAGGAGGCGAGGGCCACGCCCTGCGCGTGGTTGCCCGCGCTGGCGGCGACGACACCGGCGGCGCGCTCCTCGGGGAGCAGGCCCGCGATCCGTACGTACGCGCCGCGGAGCTTGAAGGAGCCGGTCCGCTGGAGGTTCTCGCACTTGAGGTGCACTGGAGCCCCGACCAGCTGGGACAGGTGCCGGCTGCCCTCCATCGCGGTCGTCCGGGCCACTCCGGAGAGCATCTTCTGCGCGCCGCGCACGTCGTCGAGGGTGACCGTCGGCAAGGAGTGAGGCGTGCGGTAGCTCATGTCGGCAAGTCTTGCAGCCGGCGCCCCGTTCCTCCTGGGACGACCAAGGGACGAGACCGTTCTCCTCGTAGGTTTGCGCAGCGCAGGTACGGGGCGCGCCCCGGCCGCGTACCCTGTCCCCCAACCCATCGCCCTCGCATGAAGTGAGCCCCCGGCCATGCCCACAACTCCGGACATGACGACCGCCAGCGACCCCGGCCTCCTGGACAGCCTCCAGCACCAGGTGGCCGTCTTCGCACGCCGCGCGGAGCAGACGCGCCTCGGCGGCGTAGGCCAGGTCCGCAACTCCATGGACCGCGCCGCGTACCTGCTGCTCAACCGGCTCGACAAGGAAGGCCCGATGGGCGTCAAGGCGCTTGCCGCGAGCATGGGCATCGACTCCTCGACGGTCACCCGGCAGGTCGCCCCGCTGGTCGACACCGGACTCGTCAAGCGCACCTCGCACCCCGAGGACGGCCGCGCCGTGGTCCTGCAGCTCTCACCGCGCGGCCAGGCCAGACTCGACGAGGTGCGCTCCTCGCGCCGCGAACTCATGGCCGAGCTGACCCAGGAATGGGCTCCGGAGGAGCGCGAGAGCTTCTGCGCGCTCCTCACACGCTTCAATTCCGCCCTCTCGGCACGACAGACGTCCCAGACGGCCCCCGCGGGAGAAGTTCCGGCCACTCCGGAGTCTTGACCCCGGCCCCGCATCTGGCATCGGATGAGACCGGGACCCCCCTTCCTTTTGGCCGGGAGGCGTGGTGCGAGAACGGCAGGCGCTCCAGAGCGCCCGCCGTGCCCGGGAGTTCGAGGCGTTCGTCGCGGGCGCGGCAGGGCGGCTCCTGCATGCCTCGACGCTGCTCACCGCCGAGCTCCCGGACGACAACCCACGCGCGCGTGCCCTGCTGACCGCGGCCCTCGCCCACACGTACGCGACGTGGGACCGGCTGCGCGGCGAGGACCCCTACGACCGCACCCGCCAGCAGCTCGCCGTCCGCTTCGGGCGCGCGGCCTGGCGCCGTCACCGCGGCCACGGCGGGGTCCTGGCCGGGCTCAGCCCCCAGGAGCGGCTGATACTCGTCCTGCGGGTGTACGAGGGCGTGGCCGAGGAGCAGACGGCGGCGCTCCTCGGGCTGCCGGCGGAGCGGGTCGCGCTGATCTGCGCCCGCGCCACGGCGACGGCCCTGCACCCGCGGGGCGGGCCCGCCCCGCCCGCGGCGCTGAGCGGGACGGCCCCCTCATGAGCCAGTACGAGCGCAAGGAACAGGCCGTGCGGCGCCTCCTTGAGGGCACGGCGCCCGCTGTGCCGCCCGAACTCCTCCACGACGCGGTGCGGCGCGGCAGCCGGCTGCTGCGGCGCCGTACGGCGGTGCGGCGGCTGTTCTGGACCCTGCTGTTCGCCGCGGCGGTGGCGTTCGTGGTGTGGGCCTCGCTCACCCGGCCGTGGGTGGAGCCGCCCTCGGACACGACTCCACCCCTGACCCGGTGGGGCTAGGCGGGCTGCTCGTCGAACGCGCTCCGTACCGGTCACGCACGGGAGGCGAGGTGTCGCCACTCGTCCCACATGTCGAGCCGCTTCCGATAGGCCGACTCGACAACCGGATAGGGGTAGGTGCCCAGAAAGAGCCGCAGCGGTGGTTCGTCGGTGTCGACGAGGTCGAGGACGACGGCGGCGGTGCCTCGCGCGTCCTGGGGCGTGCGGTCGGACGCACCGGCCCGGCGCGCTGCGCGGACGGGTTCGTAGGAGGGGAGCGGCTCGGTGTGCACCGCGGAGGCGCCCGCCCAGTCGGTGCCGTAGGGACCGGGTTCAACGAGGGTCACGTTGATCCCGAACGGAGCGACCTCCTGGGCCAGGGCCTCGCTCATCCCCTCCAGGGCCCACTTGGAGGCGTTGTACAGCCCGAGCGTGGGGAAGGCGGCGAGGCCACCGAGGCTGGAAACCTGCAGGATGTGTCCGCTGCCTTGGGTCCGCAGGTACGGCAGGGCCGCCTGCGTCACCCACAGCGGGCCGAACAGGTTGGTGTCGAGCTGCGCGCGGGCCTGTTCCTCGGTGGTTTCCTCGACCATGCCGAACAGGCCGTAACCCGCGTTGTTGACGACCACGTCGAGGCGGCCGAAGACCTCGGCGGCCCGCCCCACCGCGGTGGTCACGGCGGTGCGGTCGGTCACGTCGAGGCGGAGCGGGAGGACAGCGTCCCCGTGGACGTCGAGGAGGGGTCGCAGGGTCTCGGGATCGCGTGCGGTGGCGGCGACGCGGTCGCCGCGTTCGAGAGCGGCTTCTGCCCAGACACGGCCGAAGCCGCGGGACGCGCCGGTGATGAACCAAGTCTTCATGGCACCGAGCCTGCGCCGCCCGCACCTCGGCAGCCAGCACCCCCGCAGGGTTACCCTCGCGCCATGGCGGCCGACAACCTTCTGGGAGATTTTCTCAAGGCCCGTCGCGGGCGGGTCGCTCCGGTGGACATGGCGGGACCCGTCGGCGGACGTCGCCGGGTCACGGGACTGCGCCGGGAGGAACTGGCCCGGCTCGCCGGGATCAGCGAGCCGTACCTGGTCCGGCTCGAACAGGGCATCGACCGGCACCCTTCGCCCCAGGTGCTGCGCTCCCTCGCGCGGGCGCTGGAGCTGGACGCCGACGCCTCCGCTCACCTGCACGCCCTCGTCGACCCCGGTCCCGTGCCGCCGTCGCGGACCGAGGCGTCCTCGGACGTGCACCGGCTGCTCGACGCGTGGGCGGACCGCCCTGCGTACGTCCGCGACCGGTGCTTCGACGTGCTGGCGGCGAACAAGCAGGCCCGTGCGCTCGCCCCGATGTACGAGCCCGGGAGCAACCTGGTCCGAGCGGTGTTCCTCGACCCGGCGTCCCGTCGGCTCTTCCCCGACTGGCCGGAGGTGGCCGCGCAGACCGCGGCGGCCCTGCGCGCCGAAGCCGACCCACGCGACCCCAGAACCGTCCGCCTGGTCGCCGAGCTGGAGACGGACGAGGAGTTCCGTCGTCTGTGGCTGCGGCACGAGACGCGGCCCGCCCGTGACGAACTCAAGCGCTTCGCGCACCCGGTCGTCGGCAGCCTCGCCCTGCGAAGACAGGCGCTCACCGTCGGCGGCGCCGGGCAACAGGTGATCATCGTGTACCAGGCGACGGCCGGGAGTCCGTCCGAAGCGGCCCTGTCGCGTCTTGCGTGACGCGCCGGACGTCTGCCGTTGGCCAGGGAGTCCCGGCCGTCGTGCTGGACGCCCGGCACGCATGCTCGCCGCGTTGTCGGACTCATCCCGGTACGCCCAGTACCGGGATGAGCCTCCGCCTTACGAGCGCACGCACCGGACGCCGCGAGGCCGCCCTCCGGGCGGACGACGCGAGTTCGACGACAGGACCTAGCCCAGCGCCTGCTGCAGGTCGGCGACGAGGTCGTCGGCCGACTCGATGCCCACGGAGAGGCGTACGAGGTCCGCGGGGACCTCCAGGGCCGAGCCCGCGACCGAGGCGTGCGTCATGCGGCCCGGGTGCTCGATCAGGGACTCGACGCCGCCCAGGGACTCGCCCAGGGTGAAGAGTCCGGCGCGGTTGCAGACCTCGACGGCCGCCTCCTCGCCGCCTTCGACCCGGAAGGACACCATGCCGCCGAACGCCCTCATCTGCTTGGCGGCGATCTCGTGGCCGGGGTGGTCCGCAAGACCCGGGTAGAGGACGTGCGTCACGCGCGCGTGCCGGGTCAGCATCTCGGTGACCTTGGCGGCGTTCTCGCTGTGCCGGTCCATGCGCACCGCGAGGGTCTTGATGCCGCGCAGCACCAGCCAGGCGTCGAAGGGGCCCGCGACGGCGCCCATCGCGTTCTGGTGGTACGCCAGCTCCTCGCCCAGTTCGGCGTCGTCGACGACGAGCGCGCCGCCGACGACGTCCGAGTGGCCGCCCATGTACTTGGTCATGGAGTGCACGACGACGTCCGCGCCGAGCGCGAGCGGCTGCTGGAGGTAAGGGCTCGCGAAGGTGTTGTCGACGACGAGCCGGACGCCGGCCTCGCGGGCGATCTGCGCGACCGCGGCGATGTCGGTGATGCCGAGCAGCGGGTTGGAGGGGGTCTCCACCCAGATCGCCTTCGTACGGTCGGTCAGCGCGGCCCGCACGGCGTCCGGGTCGGAGGTGTCGGCCACCGACCACTCCACGCCCCAGCGCGAGACGACCTTGGCGAAGAGGCGGAAGGTGCCGCCGTACGCGTCGTTGGGGATGACGACGTGGTCGCCGGGGCCGAGCAGCGTACGGAGCAGGCAGTCCTCGGCGGCAAGGCCGGACGCGAAGGCGAGTCCGCGGCGGCCGCCCTCCAGTGCGGCCAGGTTCTCTTCCAGGGCGGTCCGCGTCGGGTTGGCGCTGCGGCTGTACTCGTAACCGCCGCGCAGGCCGCCGACGCCGTCCTGCTTGTAGGTGGAGACCTGGTAGATGGGCGGGACGACGGCGCCGGTGAGGGGGTCGGCGGTGTTGCCCGCGTGGATCGCCACGGTCTCGAAGTTCTGGGTGCTGTGCGAGTCGCTCATGCGGCCTGAGCGTAGTGCGCGCACGGCCTCTTACGGAGGGTCGGTCCCGGTACGTCCGGGCAGGTTGGCCAATTGTCCGACGCTTCTGGTTCGCTTGTGTCATGGAGATTCTCTGGTTCCTGTTCGCGGTGATCATGATCGGTGCGGTCCTCGGGCCCGTACTGCTGCGCAGGCGCGGCGGAATCCGGCAGGTGGCCCCGGGCTCGCCGGACGCCGCGGACCCGGAGAACTACGGCTTCCTGCGCCAGGAAGAGCTGGACATCCGCATGCCGGGTCCGGACGCCGACCTCCTGGAAGTCCTCGACCTCGTGCAGCGCACGCAGGAGTGGAAGGCGGCCTCGCAGCTCCTCGCGGGCACGGAGACGCACGGCGAGCGGCGCTGGCAGCGCGTGCAGGCCTTCGCGGGCGCGGCCTCCCTGGAGCTCCAGCAGCGGCCCGGCGGCGTCAGCGACAGCCCCGGCGGGCAGTGGCTGCGGGTCTGGCGTGCGGAGGCGCCCAAGGACGCGGGCGGCGCGGCGGTGCACGCGGAGTTCCTCGTCCAGCAGGCGTGGCGCACGGCGGTGCAGGGGACGGACGAGTTCCGGATCATCCTGGAGGAGGCCAGGGAGGCGTGCGGGCAGGCCGCGCTGCTCTCCCCCGGCGACCCCGTCCCGTACGTCATCGAGCTCTCCATCGCGCGCGGACTCGCGTACTCCCGCGAGGAGTTCGAGCAGCTGTGGCTGAAGATCCTGGACCGCGCGCCCGCGCACATGGGCGCGCACCTGGCGGCGCTGCACTACTGGTGCGAGAAGTGGCACGGCTCGCGGGACCTCGCGTACGGCTTCGCGGAGGCGGCCGCCGCCCGCGCCCCCCGGGGCTCCCTGCTCGCCGCGCTCCCCCTCTTCGCGGTCTACGAACACCTCCCCGAGGTCACCCTCGTCCGTGGTTTCTACGAGAGCGAGGTCGTCACCAAGGCCGTCGAGGGCGCCCTCTTCGCGGTGCACGCCGCCCGCCCGGACGACCCGATGCTGGCGCACGTCCGCCACCTCCTGGTCCTCTTCCTGGTCCGCGGCGAGCGCTGGGGCGAGGCCATGAACCAGCTGGTGCACGTGGACGGCCACGTCGGCGCCCTGCCCTGGACCCTGACCGAGGACCCGGCCGGGGGGTACGCGGTGTACCGCGCGCTCGCCGTCGCCGGTTACGAGGCGAACGGCGGCAGCCCGGCGACGCTCCCGCACTGACGGAATGCGGCGGCGCCCGCCCACGTTGACCTCGTAGACCCCTGTCACGCACGAGGAGAGACCCCATGATCTTCGGCCGCACGCCCGAGCTCCCCACCCCCGAGCAGGCCCTGAAGGGCCGGGCGACCCCGGAATTCGAGGTCCCCTCCCGCCACACGGTCCTCGGCAACCCGCTGCTCGGTCCCTACCCCGCCGGCCTTGAGGTCGCCGACTTCGCGCTGGGCTGCTTCTGGGGCGCCGAGCGCAAGTTCTGGCAGACCGCGGGCGTCTGGACGACGTACGTCGGCTACCAGGGCGGCTACACCGAAAACCCCTCCTACGAAGAGGTGTGCTCCGGCCTGACGGGCCACACGGAGGCGGTCCGCGTCGTCTTCGACCCGGCCGAGGTCTCGTACGCCTCGCTCCTGAAGCTGTTCTGGGAGTCCCACAACCCCACGCAGGGCTTCCGTCAGGGCAACGACGTCGGCACGCAGTACCGCTCGGCGATCTACACCCACTCCCCCGCCCAGAGGGAGGCGGCGACCGCCTCCCTGGAGGCATACCAGCAGGTCCTGACGACCGCGCGCTATGGCACGATCACGACGACGGTCCTGCCCGCCGACACCCGCCCGCTGTGGCCCGCCGAGCCGTACCACCAGCAGTACCTGGACAAGAACCCCGACGGCTACTGCGGCATCGGCGGCACGGGCGCGGTCCTCGACGCCCCGTCGGAGACGAACTGGGGGCGCGCCTGCCCCACCGGGATCGCGCCCGCGCCGGAGGCGGCGGAGCAGTAGGACTGCCTAGCACAAGAGGCGTTGGTCAGAGCCCGTTCCCCGGCAGGTCCCCCTCGAAGGGTGAATCACTGCAAGCATGAACGTTCCTTCTCCTCCGCGCTTCCTAAGGTGATCGCGTTGCCCCAGTCCCTGGTGATGGTCCAACGCCCGTGAAATCCCTGTTCCCCGGGGGTTCTCCCGCTTAGGAAAATCTCCATGGACACACAGGACGCGCAGGACGCGTCTGGGCAGCATCCCGACCGCCCGGTGCCGGGGAAGCTGCCGCCCCCCAGTCGGCACGCGTGCAGTTTCCTGCGCCGCGGCGTCACCGTGGTCGAGATCCGGGGCACCGTCGACGTGAGCACTCTCGCCGAGGTACGCACACACACCGACGCCGCCTCGGAAGCGCAGGGCGCCCACCTGATCGTGGATCTGCGGCCGGTGACCTTCCTCGACTGCGCCACCCTCGGCCTGCTCTGCCGGACCCGGCGCAGGGCGGGGCAGCGCGACGGGCGTCTGGCGCTGGTGTGCGTGCGGCCCTGGCACCTGCGGATCCTGCACGCCGCCGGCCTCGGCAAGCACTTCGAACTCTTCGACACCGTCCAGGAGGCCCTCGACCGCGAACACTGAGACCCGGCGCATGCGGTCTGATCCGAGAGCGGCCCTCGGGAGTCAGTCGAGGCTGTGGTGCGTGAGGACGTGGTCCACGGTCTGATGGAGGGGCTGATTGTGCCGGAAGGCGTGGGCCCGCATGCGGGCCAGGGCGTCATCCGGGGGGAGCTGATACTTCTCGGCGAGGACACCGGCGGCCATGTGGACGCTGGGCGGGTAGCCCTGCGGTCCCGGCCGGGTGGGGTGGTGCTGGGCGGTCAGCAGGTGCGGGTGTTCGTCGAGGGCGAGCAGGGTGAGGATGCGGGCGTAGGAGCGGCCCCGGGACTTGTCCCGGTCGGTGAGCAGCCCGGGCTCGGTGCGGTAGAAGTCCACGGCGCCGACGCACAGGTGGCCGATGGCCAGCGGAAGTGCTGCCACGGAGCGCACGTTCTGCTCGGCGGCGACCTGGGTGAAGACCGGCCACCGGCTGAACGCCTGGTGCAGGTCCGCCTCTTCGACCAGCGTGCGCTGCACGTACGCGTCGGTGCAGGGGCCCTCTCCGGTGGTGAGCTGAGCGTCCTCCAGGTGCCGGGCGCGCTCGTCGGTAGCGTGGCCCATGAAGCGCAGTTCACCGGCGACGACCAGGCTCACGCCGAGGCAGTCGATGGCCAGATCCGACGCGCAGGCCCGGGCGGCGGCGGCGAGGGTGAGCCCGCCTACGGCGGCGGCGATCCGGCGCCAGACGGCGGCATGGTCTTCGTACATGGAGTGCCTCGGCAGGAGAGGGTGGCCGAGTCGGCGGACCGGTTGCTTCCGCTCGCGGCCGCCTCGACGGGATGGCGGGTCAGGGACGTCGTAGGGCTTCGGTGTCGAGCCGGCCGTCGACGAGCTGCCGGGACAGCGGGGACAGGCCGAGCTGATGGGACCGGGCGTAACGGCGCAGGGCGTCGAAGGCGTCGTCCACGCTCGTGTTCCAGCGCTCGGCGAGGATGCCCTTGGCCTGCTCGATGACGACGCGGCTGGTCAGGGCGGCGTGCATCTGGGCGCGTTGCTGGTTGGCGTGGGCGACGGTGCGGTGCTGCAGGATGGCGATGGTCGCCACGTCCGCGAGCGCCTGCGCGACCCGTGCGTCGGCGGCCGAGAGGCCCTGCGCACGGGAGTCGAAGAGGTTCAGCGCCCCGATGACCTCCTCGCGCAGCCGCATCGGCAGCGCGTGGGTGACGAGGAAGCCGGCTTCCCGGGCGCGAGCGGCGAAGACCGGGAAGGGGCTGGTCAGCACGGGCGAGACGAGGTCGATGTTGAGCCGGGCCGCGCCGCTCTTGTGGCACTCCACGCACGGCCCCTGGTCGTGCTGGACGGCGAAGAGTTCCAGCAGGCGGGTGTGCTCGTCGGAGGCGGCGATCAGCTGGAGCGTGCCGCCGGGGTCTTCGAGCATGACGCCCACCGCCGACACGTCGAGCAGCTCGGTGCAGCGATCGCACAGCGTGTGCAGGAAGTCGATCAGATCGAAGTCGTCGACGAGCGTGTCGACCGCGTCGATGACGGCCGCCAGCAGGCGTTCTTCTCGGGTCATGGCTCTTCAGTCCTTCCGCCGGCCACGAACGCCCGGCTCGTCTCCATCATCCTGGTGAAAGCGCACCCGTCGGGCCACCACGTCATCGGCGACCTCGTTCAACGGACGGCCCTGGCGGAAGGCGTAAGCCCGCAGGCGGATCAAGGCCTCGGCCAGGGATATGCCCACCTGCACACTGATCATCCCGGCGGCCTGGTGCACCGCGGCCCGGTAGAAGTGGGAGCCGTCCTCGGCGGCGCCGAAGGCCTCCCACGACTCCCCGTCCTGGATGAGCGCGGCGCTCAGTGCGTGCGTGACGATCCACGCGTCGGGCAGCGGTTCCTCCTGTGCCGGGCCGGCCGTCGCACGCTGCAGGGTCAGGGCGCCCAGACAGGCGCTGCCGACGCGCAGCGGAAGGCAGAACACCGCCCGGATCCCCAGGGCCAGCGCCTCGGGCAGCAGGACGGGCCAGCGGTCCGCGGGCTCGCGTGCCAGGTCGGGCACCGAGACGGCCGTGCCGGAGGCCGCGGCTTCCGGGCCCGGCCCCTGGCCCAGGGTGAACTGCAGGTCTTCGAGGCGGGTGCTGGTACCGGGGGTGGACCACAGCAGTTCGTTGTGTCCGTTGCCGAACGTCACGGACACGGCAACGCCGTCGACCCCCAGCGCACGGGCACACACCTCCGCGTCCGCGTCGGCCAGCCCTCCGCTTTCGGGGGCCGGGCGCAGGCTTTCCAGTACGGCGGCAAGGTCGCCCTCGCCCATGGCCCGCCACCCTCCTGCCAGGCCGAGACCATCGAGGAAACGGCTTACTCAGTCTAGGCGCGACAGCGACCCGTGGCGGGTTCGCGCCACAATGCGTGGCGCGCGGGCGTAGGGTGGAGAGGCAGGCTGTCTCCCGCCCGAACAGATGGTTTCGTCTCGCACGATAACCCTGACATTGGCTTCCGATCACGGGCAGCATCGGCGGTGAGTGCCAAAGATCGGATCCACCGCCATGCGTACTTTCCCGGGCGCGCGCTCGTTCGCCGTCCTCTCCGTCTGTCTGACATGACCACGCCCCGGGCGGCAGTTGTCGAGCTGGCCGCCCTCCACCTGGACGATCCCGACCCGGCCGGCAGCCTCGTACAGGCCTGCCGGACCGAGCTGCGTGACACCTGCTCGGTGGGGCTGACGCTGGCGGCGGACGCGGCCCTGGCGCAGCGCGTCTCCCTGGCCGCTGTCGGCCCGCTGGCCGCCCGGGGCGAAGCCTTGCAGGTCAACCTGGGAGAGGGGCCGTGTGTCGAGGCCCTCGCACGTCTGGAGGCGGTGCTCGCCCCCGACCTCGACGACACGGACGTCACCGGCGCCTGGCCCGTCTACGCGGAGCAGGCGCGCGGGCACGGCATCCGCGCGGTCTTCGCGCTCCCCACCACCGGCCGGCGTCAGACCCGGCCCCAGCCGGGGCTCGTCCTGTGCGTCTACCGCGACCGGCCCGGCCAGCTGGCCGACGCGGACCTGAACACGGCCCGCACCCACGTCGACGCGGCCGAACTCCTTCTCCTGACCGTGCCCGTGCCCGACGCGGACGACGCCACTGACGCCTGGTTCCTGCCGACCGACGCAGCCGTCCACCAGGCCACCGGGATGATCAGCTACCGCCACTCCCTCACCGCCGGTCAGGCGCTGGCTCTGCTGCGCGCGCACGCCCACACCCGCCAGACGGACCTGTCCGACCTCGCCCGGGCCGTCGTCCACCACGGCCTGCGCCTGCCGCCTCTGCCGGGGCCCTCCGACCCCTGAGAGCCTGTCTTGGACGCTCTGCCCTCAGCGAATCTGCCACAAGACGAGATCTCTGACAGCGGGCGCCTCCCCGGTCAACAGTGAAGTCACTGCGCGGCGTCGAGTGCCGCGGGACTTCAGGGAGGCGCGATGACAGGGCTCGACAGCGGCTGGAACGCGGTGGCGCGACCGCGGGCCGAGGACGGGGAGACCGCCCCGTCGCGGTTCGACGACCACCTGGCCGCACAACTGCTCAACCAGCGGATCGTGTTCCTCGGAACACAGGTCGACGAGGTGTCCGCCAACCGCGTCTGCGCGCAGATGCTGTTGCTCTCGGCGGAGGATCCGAAGACCGACATCAGTCTGTACATCAACAGCCCGGGCGGCTCCGTCACCGCCGGGCTCGCCATCTACGACACCATGCGGCTCATCCCGAACGACGTCGCGACCCTCGCCATGGGATTCGCCGCGAGCATGGGGCAGTTCCTGCTGAGCGTGGGGACGCGCGGCAAGCGCTTCGCACTGCCGAACGCGCGGATCATGATGCATCAGCCGTCCGCGGGTATCGGCGGCACCACCGCCGACATCGCCATCCAGGCGGAGAACCTGGAGTTCACGAAGCGGGCCATCGAGCGGATCACCGCCGAGCACACCGGCCAGAGCGAGGAGACGATCTCGCGGGACGGCGACCGGGACCGGTGGTTCACGGCCGAGCAGGCCAAGGAGTACGGGATGGTCGACCACGTCGTCCAGTCCCTGGAGGACGTACGGCCCGCGGGGTCGAAGCGGCGCATCGGTCTGGGAATCTGAGAGAACGAGGGGACTGAGCAGAATGAGTCAGTACACGATTCCGACCGTCGTCGAGCGCACTCCGCAGGGTGAGCGGGCGTACGACATCTACAGCCGGCTGCTCTCCGAGCGCATCATCTTCCTCGGGACGGAGATCGACGACGGCGTCGCCAACGTCGTCATCGCGCAACTGCTCCATCTGGAGTCGTCCGCCCCCGACCGCGAGGTCGCCATCTACATCAACTCGCCGGGCGGTTCCTTCACTTCACTCATGGCGATCTACGACACCATGAGCTTCATCACCGCCCCCATCTCGACGTTCTGCGTCGGCCAGGCCGCCTCCACGGCCGCCGTGCTGCTCGCCGGCGGCGACCCGGGACGGCGGTTCGTGCTCGATCACGCGCGCGTGCTGCTCGGGCAGCCCGCGAGCCGCGGGCAGCAGGGGACCGTGTCCGACCTGAGCCTGCAGGCCAAGGAGATGCTGCGGATCCGGTCGCAGGTAGAGGAGGTCCTCGCCCAGCACACGCACCACGATGTGGCCACCCTGCGCGCGGACATGGACCGCGACAAGGTGTTCACCGCGCAGGAGGCCGTCGCGTACGGACTCGCCGACCAGGTGCTCGGCCGACGGGCGTTGCCCGTCGCCGCCTGAGGGCCGGGCACCCCCCGGAGAGACCCTGGGTCAGGCCGCCAGGCGGACCTCGGCCTGGTACGACGCCCTGGCCGGCCTCGCGCGGGGAAGGCCGGCCAGCCGCGTCTGGGCCAGGGACAGCAGGTCGGGCAGGCCTAGACCGAGGGCACGGGCGGCGGCCGCGAGGACCTCGGACGAGGCCTCCTTGCGGCCGCGCTCCAGCTCTGAGAGGTAGGGCATGGAGATCCGGGCGGCGTCCGCCACGTCCTTGAGCGTGCGCTCCTGGGCCAGGCGCTCGCGGCGCAGGACGTCACCGACGAGGTCCCGCCAGAGGGGCTCCTTGGCCGCCGTGCCCTCCTTGCCCGGAGGGCGCAAAGGGATCACGCGGGCCGTGCCCGGCTTCGGCTGCTGCTCGCGCTCCGGCGACGTCTGCGACTTCTGCGGCTCTTGGGCCTCGTGGCTGCTCACTTGGCCAGCCTAGGAGCCGTACCGCCACCGGGTCAGCACGCGGCGTTCCGCCGGGCGCGAAATCCCGCCCCGGGAGGGCTACTTCGGCGTCGAGCCCACCGACGACGCGTCCCGCCCCCAGCTGGCGAGCAGCCGAAGCCCTTGCGCCGACGCCGAGTCCGGCTCCGCGTGGTACATCATCAGGGACTGGTCGCAGTCGTCGGGCAGCCGCAGCGTCTCGAACGACAGCGTCAGATCGCCCACCAGCGGATGGTGCATGCGCTTGACACCGTGTCCCTTCTCCTTGACGTCGTGCGTGGCCCACAGGCCCCTGAACTCCTCGCTCTTCACGGAGAGTTCGCCGACCAGAGCGGACAGCTCCGGGTCGTTGGGGTAGCAGCCCGCGTCCATGCGCAGGTAGCTGACGATGTCCGACGCCTTCTTGTCCCAGTCCACGAAGAGGTCGCGCGAGCGCGGGTCGAGGAAGCAGATCCGCGCCCAGTTCCGGTCGGCCGGCGCGAGCCGCCCCCAGTCGCCGAAGAGCGCGGCGGCGAGCGCGTTCCAGCCGAGGATGTCCGTGCGACGGCCCACCACGTACGCGGGCACGGTCTGGATGGTGTCCAGGAGCTGCTGCAGCGCGGGCCGCATGTGCTGCTGACGCACCGCCCGCTTCTTCTTGAGGGCCTTCGGCTTCGCGAGGCGCGTCAGGTGGGCGTGCTCGGCGTCGGTGAGGCGCAGGGCGCGCGCGATGGCGTCGAGGACCTCGCCGGAGACGTTGCGGCCGTTGCCCTGTTCGAGCCGGGTGTAGTACGCGACGGAGACCCCGGCGAGCTGGGCGAGCTCCTCGCGGCGCAGGCCGGGCACCCTGCGGTGCCGCCCGAAGTCCGGCAGACCCACGTCCTGGGGCTGCAGCCGTGCCCTGCGGGTGCGCAGGAACTCACTCAGCTCCGCCCGACTGTCGAGGAGCGCGGGGTTCTCGTCCATGCTTCCCAGTATCCAGGCTCGCCTCCCCGTGGCCAGGCGCGTACGTCCCTGAGCCTGACCCCGCCAGTGGTAGGCACAGTGGTCGTAGGCAGAACGGGTGTCTGGGCGAACGCACAGGTCACTGGCAGCCTCGATGACATGACTGAGCAGATCACCACCGTTTCCGCCTACGCCGCTCCCGCCCCCGAGGCGCCCCTGGAGCGGACCACCGTGCCGCGCCGCGCCGTCGGCGAGTTCGACGTCCTGATCGACATCAAGTACGCCGGTATCTGCCACTCGGACATCCACCAGGCCCGGGACGGCTGGGGCGAGGGCATCTACCCGATGGTGCCCGGCCACGAGATCGCCGGAGTCGTCACTGAGGTCGGCCCCGGTGTCACCAAGTTCACCGTGGGTGACCGCGTCGGTGTCGGCTGCATGGTCGACTCCTGCCGCGAGTGCGAGAACTGCAAGGCCGGTCTGGAGCAGTACTGCGTCAAGGGCAACGTCCCGACCTACAACGGCATCGGCAAGGACGGCGAGCCGACCTACGGCGGCTACTCCACGCACGTCGTCGTCGACGAGGCGTTCACCGTCCGCATCCCCGAGGGGATCTCCCTGGACGTGGCCGCGCCGCTGCTGTGCGCCGGCATCACCACGTACTCCCCGCTCAAGCGCTGGAACGCGGGCCCCGGCAAGAAGGTCGCCGTGGTGGGCCTCGGCGGCCTCGGACACATGGCCGTCAAGATCGCGCACGCCATGGGCGCCGAGGTGACCGTGCTCTCGCAGTCCCTGCGCAAGAAGGACGACGGCCTGCGGCTCGGCGCCGAGCACTACTACGCGACCAGCGACGAGGCCACCTTCGAGCAGCTCGCGGGCTCCTTCGACATGATCCTCTCGACGGTGTCCGCGCCGCTGCCGCTGGACAGGTACCTGGGCCTGCTGCGCTCGGAGGGCGCCTTCGTGAACGTCGGCGCCCCGGAGGAGCCGGTCTCCCTCAACCTCTTCTCGGTGATCGCCGGCGGCAAGACCCTCGCGGGCTCCATGATCGGCGGCATCCAGGAGACGCAGGAGATGCTGGACTTCTGCGCGGAGCACAAGCTCGGGTCGGAGATCGAGCTGATCCGCGCCGACCAGATCAACGAGGCGTACGAGCGGGTCCTCGCCAGCGACGTGCGCTACCGCTTCGTGATCGACACGGCGACGATCTGAGTCCTGGGACTCCCGGGAGTCCCGGCAGTCCCAGGGGCCTGAGCGGCCCGGGGGACGTGGCCTGAATCCAGTGCGCCATGGGGCTTAGGCCCCATGGCGCACTGTTTCGTTCCCGCGGCCGATACGGCGGCCGGGTGTGCGGACCTACCGTGGTCGGCATCAGCGACGGACAGCAGGAGGTCACACGATGTCGATCGAGTTGAACCACACCATCGTCGCCGCGCAGGACAAGAAGGCCTCGGCCCAGTTCCTCGCGGACATCCTCGGTCTTGAGGTCGGCCCCCCGTTCGGCCCCTTCATCCCGGTGGAGATCCCCAACGGCGTCACCCTCGACTACTACGACGGCGACCAGGGCCCCTTCGCCCCGCAGCACTACGCCTTCCTGGTCTCCGACGACGACTTCGACCAGATCTTCGGGCGCATCAAGAGCCGCGGCCTCACCTACTGGGCCGATCCGTACCACCGGCGCGTCAGCGAGATCAACACGAACGACGGCGGCCGGGGCCTCTACTGGGAGGACCCCAACGGCCACAACCTGGAGATCATCACCAGGCCCTACGGCAGCGGGGCCTGAGCCAGATCCCACCCGTGGCGGTCGTTCGGCTGCCCGGCGATCAGCACCAGGGGCCCGGCCGGTCACTTCTCCCGCAGGTCGGCCACGAGCCGGAAGCGCTGGAGGACGAGAGGGGTCGTGTCGTCCACGGTGAAGGAGGGGTCGTCGAGCGCGGCGCGCATCTCGGGGCCGTGCCAGAACTCCTCGTGCTGCGCCCGCCATTGGGCGACCGTCGTGTATCCCTCGCCCTCGTCCACGGCATGGGCGAGGTCCACGTCGGCGAGCGGCGCGAGGCGCACCTCGGTCGTCTCGATGACGCCCACGGGCCGGTCGTCGGAGTCGACGACGAGCGCGCGCTCCCCCACGGCCGGCAGTGCGTCGCCCGCGTGTTCGTAGTCGGCGACGAGTCCCGTCGTCGAGGTCTTGGACCCGTCGAGGACGGCCGCCACGAGCTGGTCGCGCAGCGGTCCGGGAAAGCCGAACTCGGCCTTGGGAAGGGGTTCGGAGGCGTCCGGCAGGCTCTTCGTCATGGAGGCACAGTAGCCAGGCCCGGCCCCCATGAGCGACGCGGCGCCGAGGGGGTTCTGGCGGTACGTGACCGTCAGTCCCTTCGGCGCCGCGCCGGGGTCAGTCAACCGAACTCACTGACAACGCGTCAGGACGGCAACCTCACTTGCCGTAGTACGCGTTGTAGATCGACAGCGTCGACTTGTTGCCCTTCTTGTCCGCGATCTTGGCGTGGAACGAGATCGCCTTGTCCTTCGCCGGGTTCTTCACGGAGATCTTTCCGTTGCTGACCGTGGCCTTCTTCCAGGTCTGGCCGTAGTCGTAGGAGACGTACACGGCCAGGGACTTGAGGTTGGCACCGGCCGCCGAGCCGAGGACCTTGACCGGCACGGACTGCTTCTCGCCGGCCTTCGCCCTGCTCCACAGGTCGACCGCCGGGCTGAACCGCGCCGCGGAGACGGGGAGCTTCGCGTTGTCCGCCTTCTTGGAACGGAACGAGAAGCTCGCGTCGACGCGCGTGGTGGCCGCGCCGATCCGGACGCTGCGCTTCACGGACGTGGTCAGCCGGTACGCGGCATCGCCCGAGGGCACCTTGAACGGCTTGTCGCCGACCAGCGGGTCGTCGTTCTCGCCGACCTTGGTGCCGTTGCGGTACAGGATCGTCTTCACCGACGAGTACAGCGAGTAGCCGGTGTGCGTCTGGCCGTCCGCGTAGAGCGGGAGGTAGCCCTCGATCTCGTTGCCCCGCCGGAAGACGCCGTACGCACCGCCGATGCGCGGGCCGAAGACGGCCGTGTTGAACGTCTTCTCGTAGGTCTTGCCCGCCTCGAAGGTCTGCGGGGTGCCCAGCGAGTAGGCCGCCTCGGTCGTCGGGAAACCGTCCTCGTCCAGCGGGCCGTTCTGCTCGAACTCCAGGCCCCACTTCACCTTGTCCCCGGTGGAGACGTGGAGGGTGCGGGTGGTGGGCAGCTTCGTCGGCACGCCGACGGACCAGCCGCCCCCGGTCGAGGGCAGCTCGCCGGACGCGCGCAGCGCACCGGTCTTGCCGCGCGTGGAGGCGCCCAGACCGGCCTTGACCGTGGAGAGCTCCGCGGCCTTGTAGTGCTTGGTGTAGCCGGTGGCGACCTGCTTCACCGGACCGCCGGCGAGGGTGTTGTACTCGGTGTCGTCGCCCTTGGTCCAGACGGCCGCCCACTGCTGGCTGACCTTGACGCCGGTCGGGACGGGCCCGACGGCGCCGGTGCGGAAGTTCTGGAACTCGTCGAGCAGCCAGCCGTAGCCGCTGGCGAGGTCCGCCGTCTCGACCGTGTAGTCGGGCGCGGCCAGCACACCCTTGACGCCGGTGGCGGGCACGGTGACATCGACCGGCTTGGCGGTCCGCGCGTCGACCGTCACCGTGGTGTCCTTGGTGACGTCGAGCTTCGGCTGGGCCAGCCAGTCGATGCCCTTGGAGAGGTCCTCCAGGTCGACCGCGACACTCGAGTCGAGGATGTAGGCGCCCTTGGGCACCCGGACCTTGACGGTGCCGGACGCGTCGTAGGGCGACAGGTCCACGCCGATGGCCGTGCCGGTGATGCCCTGTAGCGAGGCGTCGTAGTTCTTCGTCGGCTGCCCGTCACGGCCGAGGTACTTCAGCGTGACGTCGTACGACTCCACCTCGCGGTCCACCGCGGCGGCGGTGCGCACGGACTGGCCGCCGCCGTTGGCCACGACGTACGCGGAGTACGCGCCGTCGACCGTGCCGCCCAGCTTGGAGTCGGCGGTCAGGTCGACGGAGGCGGTGCCGCCCGCCGGGACGGTGACCTTCTTCGCGCCGAGCGTGAAGAAGCCTGCCGGTGCCGGACGGCCCTTGGGGTCGGTGGCGGTCGCCGTCAGGTCGAGGGTGACGTCGTCCTTGCCGAGGTTGCGGTACGTCACCTTCTTGGTG
>NZ_JBHVZA010000019.1:14571-185086 GCF_042880275.1 Streptomyces sp. NPDC058308 | reverse complement strand
AGATTCCCCCCGCCCTGTCAATAGAAAACCGCGTAGCTGGTTTCTAGCCGCCCCCCACCCCCCCTCCGCCACCCCACCCCCCACCCCTCCAGACACCCTCAAGAAAACCCCACACCACACCACCCAACCCCCGGCCCGCACCCCGCACCCCGCACCCCGCACCCCCCAACGAACCAACCCCGCACACCCCACCCACCCCACCAAAACAGCGACAAACACCCACTCCAACCCGAAATAACACACAACCAAACACCCCACACCAGAGGACCAAGACCGGGGCGCCAGAGGTACGGAGCACATGAGGTGTAGGGGCAAGCCGGGACAGCGACAGATGGGAGCCAAGCAAGCTGCGCCAGGCGCGGGAGAGGTGGGGGCGAGGTCGGGCAGAGACCGACAGAGGCGAACCAAGCCGCGCGGGGCGCAGGAGCCGGGCACCGGAAGCAGCCAGGGAGCGCAGACGGCCAGAGGGCAGAGACGGCAGAGGGTGGACCGCGCGAGGCATCAGACCACCGGGGCCCCTGGACACACTCGAAGAGGACCGAAGGCCCAGAGCACAGAGCCGGGGACGTCAAAGACAGAGAAACCCGGGAAGCATGGCAAGCCTTGCAGGGGCAGAACGAAACGGCCTATTGCGCCGCGCTCGCCATGAGCCAGTCCTCGACAGTCACCACGTCCGCCCACTGCGGGAACAACCGCTCAATGAGCACCTGATGCAGCTCTGGATCGGTGTCCAGACAAGCGTCGGAGAGAACGGTGAGGCCGAAGTCCATATCGTTCGCCTGACAGAGCGTGGACAGCACCACAGCGCTCGTCGCAATTCCGGTGAGCACGAGGCTGTCGATACCACGCGCCCGCAGCACCACATCCAGGTCACTGCCCGAGAAGGCACTCGCACGCCTCTTGGTGACCACCACCTCGCCCGGCCGGGGCGCGATGTCGGGGTGGATCTCAGTGCCGGGGGCGCCCTCCACATAGAGGCCGGCTCGCGCGATGGCAGCCAGAGCTTTATTGCGTGTACCAACTTCCGGAAAACCGGGGCGCAGTCCGATGACGACGTAGATCACGGGGATCTTGGCTGACCGGGCGCCATCGATCGCCCTCCGAAGGCGTGGCAGGTATCCCGAACCGTCGTCGGCGATGTCCACGATGGCCTGTTGAACGTCCATCACGAGAAGGGCACTGTTCATATCGCCTCCAAGAAGGAAGTCGGTTAGGGGTTCGAAGTGGCCGGGTTCGAAGTGGCCAAGTTCGCCACTCCCGGAGGGTGCGTGCGCGGGCGCGGGCACAACGATGACGCACCCGCGCCCGCCCAACTCACCAGGTCTTACCAGGTCTTTCCAGCCTGCTCCCTGATCGTACGGTTGATGCGGTTGAAGAAGTTGGTCATCGCGATCTCCAGGATGATCGCGCCCAGTTGCTCCTCGGAGAAGTGATCGGCGGCCGAGTCCCAGACCTCGTCGGTCACCCCCGGCGCACCGTCCTGGATCCGGGTGGCGGCCTCCGTCAACTCCAGTGCCGCCCTCTCCTCCTCCGTGAAGAAGGGTGTCTCGCGCCACGCAACCACGTTGTGCAGCCGCTCATCGGTCTCCCCGGCCTTCTTCGCCGCATCGATCGAGGCGAAGACGCACGGGCTGCAACCGTTGATCTGGCTGGCCCGCAGGTGGATCAGCGACAGCAGGCGCTGGTCGACGCCGCCGGCGTGAATCGCCTTGTAGAGGTGCTGTATCGCAGTGGTCAGGTCGGGGTTCATCGCGCTCTTCATACGTGCTTCCATCGGTCCGCTCCTTCATCGGTTACCTGCGCCCTTCCGGGCTCGTCATCACCCATGACGGAGCGGATCCGAGGAAGGTAACAACATGTCCCACACCAGCCCCACGAGCACGAGCCCGAGCCCGACGACCGAGGCGTTCGAGTCCCAGCGGGGGCGGCTGCTCGCGGTCGCCCATCGCGTGCTCGGGTCACACGCCGATGCCGAGGACGTGGTTCAGGAGGCATGGCTACGTCTCTCCCGCCAGGACGCGGCGACCATCGACAACCTCGCCGGCTGGTTGACCACGGTGGTCGGTCGGATCAGCCTCGACGTCCTGCGATCGCGCCGGGCCCGCCCCGAGGCGTCCTATGATGACCAGTTGCCCGAGCTCGTCGTGACCCTCGACGATGGCCCGGCTCCCGAGGACGACGCGGTCCTCGCGGACTCCGTGGGGCTGGCGCTCCTGATCGTCCTCGACTCGCTCGGGCCGAGCGAGCGCCTGGCGTTCGTGCTGCACGACCTGTTCGCGGTGCCGTTCGACGAGATCGGCAAGATCCTCGGCAAATCCACCGCCGCCGCCAAGATGCTCGCGAGCCGTGCGCGCAGGAAGGTTCAGGCAAACGAGAGGCCCGCAGGCGTCGAGCAGGAGCAACGCCAGGTGGTCCAAGCGTTCCTGGAGGCGGCACGCTGCGGCGACTTCGAGGGATTGCTGCGGGTTCTCGACCCCGCGGTGAAACTGACCGTCGACACCCCTGCCGGTGAAGTCGTCATCCTCGGAGCCACCGAAGTCGCCGCCGGCGCACAACTGGCGGCCGGTGCAGCCACACAGGGGCGGGCGGCCATCGTCAACGGGCTGCCGGGGGTCATCTCCTGGCACGACAACGGCACCCCACTGTCGGTCCTCGCGTTCAACGTCATCGACGGCCGAATCGCCGCCATCACAGCCGTGGTCGACCCGGCCAAACTCGCGCTCATGGCCCTCTACAGGATGAGCCAGTGAACGTGGCGGACCGCCTGGTGCGGGCTGCGAGTGACGGTGATGCCGGACTGGTGAAACAGCTGCTCGAGACAGGCGTTGTCGCTGCCGACACGCAGAGCAGCGATCAGTGCACAGGGCTGGATCAGGCGGTACGTCGAGGGCACGCCGGTGTCGTGAGCGCCCTCGTCGAGGCTGGTGCGGATCCGGAGCAGAGGGTGGGAACGTATCGTGAGACCACACCTCTGTGCCTGGCGGCGGTCCACGGGCACACCTTGGTGGTGAAGTGTCTCCTCGATGCCGGCGTCCACGCCGATGCCCGGAACGGAATGGGCCACCTGCCATTGGTCCTTGCGGCCACGGCCGGCCAGGAAGGACACATGTCGACCGTGGACCTGTTGCTGGACCATGGCGCCGACATCGACGCGGAGATGCGAAACCGGACGGCCCTCGGCTGGGCAGCCGGATTCGGACAGGCGAACATGGTGCGGCATCTGCTCGACCGCGGCGCCAGTTCGCCGCCGCGCCAGGCAGAGCGTAGGTGTGTTCCGGGCCGGTGAGGGTCTCGTTCACCTTCCGTAGAGACCGGCACGTGTCGGAGATCGTCCGGTCGCTCAACGCCGCGTCGTCATCGTGGCGCAGTCGGCCCTGGCCCTGGCCCTGGCCCTGGCCCTGGCCCTGGCCCTGGCCCTGGCACCATACGGCCTCATCAGATTCGTTACGCGTGCAGCACCTGCGACAGCGCGTCGACGCTCACGCCCACGATGGCCAGGAGTTGCGCCTGGCTCGCCCCGGCCCTGCTCATGACGGCGAGCGACTGGTTCACGGCCGCCACGTGCAGGGCGAAGGCCTCAGCGTTCTGGTCGGTCAGTTGGGCAGCCTTCAGTGCGGTGCGCAGGCGCTGGCACTGGAGGCCGAGGGCCTGCTTGGCGTGTGCTGCGACGCTCGGACTCAGCACTGGAATTGCCATGGCTGACTGGGCGATCAGGCAGCCGTCAGGCAGTTCGGGATCGGCGATGCGTTCAAGGGTGACGTCGAAGAACGCACGAACAGCGGCAACGGGTTCCGAGGCCGCACACGACAGGGCGGCGTCGTATTTCTCGCCGTAGCGCGCGGCGTAGAGATCCAGGCAGCGCAGGAAGAGCTTGTCCTTGTCGCCGAGGGAGGAGTAGATGGAACTGCGGTTCAGGCCGGTTGCCCGGGACAAGTCGTCCAGTGAGGTGTCGGCGTAGCCGTCGCACCAGAACTGGATCATCGCGGCGTCGAGCACCTTGTCCATGTCGAACTGCTTCTTGCCTGCCACGCGGGCACTTCCTTGCCGATGTGTCGATGGTTCGCACTGTGTTGTGCACCATTCTATCTTGAACTGGTCAGTTCACGATGTGCTAGCTTGCAAGGGTGGTCATGGCCGCCAGGCATACCGTGCACTTCGCGACCACGCGAGACACACACCTCATGGTCCCGGTCACCGCCGTCGGCTGCACCGCCCCAACCACCCACCTGACACCGACGGAGGATCCCCGTGACCAGCCCGGCAACCAGCACTCCGCAGGCCTTCGAGAGCAACCCCGTCCGCGATCTGCCCCTGCAGCACCTGGCCGGATTCACTCACCGCTGGGTCGACGCGGACGGTGTCCGCCTTCATGCCGTCGAAGGCGGGCGGCCGAGCGGTCCGACCGTCGTCCTGCTCGCCGGCTTTCCGCAAACCTGGTGGGCCTGGCGAAAGGTGATGCCCGGCCTCGCCGACCGGTTCCACGTCATCGCGATCGACCTGCCGGGTCAGGGCCACTCCGAGCGTCCGGAGCACAGCTACGACACGCACACGGTCGCCGCGCACGTCCACACCGCCGTGCAGGCTCTCGGCGTCTCGACTTACTCCCTGGTCGCCCACGACATCGGCGCCTGGGTCGCCTTCTCCCTCGCCCTCACCTTCGAGAGCAACCTGCGCGGAGTCGCTCTGCTCGACGCCGGGATACCCGGCATCACTCTCCCGGAGGCCATTCCCACCGATCCCGAACGAGCTTGGAAAACCTGGCACTTCGCGTTCCACATCGTGCCCGATCTGCCCGAGACGCTGCTCGCCGGCCGCGAACGCGAGTACGTCGGCTGGTTCCTGAAGATGAAGGCCCTGTCTCCCGACACGTTCGACGACGCCGAGATCGACCACTACGCGGCGGCCGTAGCCGTCGACGGCGGCCTGCGCGCTTCCCTCGCGTACTACCGGGACGCCGCCGAGTCAGCGCGCAAGAACCGCGAGGCGCTCAAGCAGCGGCGCCTGACCCTGCCCGTCCTCGGAATCTCCAGCAGCCACGGCTCCGTTCCGGACATGGCCGCCTCCATCAGCCCATGGGCTGACAACACCACCCGAATCATCGTGCCAAACGCTGGACACTTCATCCCCGACGAGCAACCCGAAGCCATCGCTGCCGCGATAACAGACTTCATCGCCGCCGACGACTGACACTCGTCGAACCGACCCGACCGCGCCGCCCAAGGCCGCGCGAAACTCGCACCACTCAGACCACGAAGCCTGACTGCTGACTGCCGCACTCGTTTCCCCGGTGCCCACCGCTGAACGTGTGCCGGCCAGTGAGCCGCCTGCCCTAGGCGGGGGTCGACTGTCGGCAGGAAGTGCCGGTGAGCATGTTGCTGGTGGCGGCGGCGATCACCGAGTCGAGCCGGTCCCGGGTGTGTGTGAGGTCGATGAGGCGCTGCTCGACATGCTCGCGCTCCGCTGCCAACCCCTTGAGCAGGGCGGGCGTGGCGCGGCCGGCGATGACGCTCGGCATGAGCTCGACGATCGTCTTGCTGGGCAGCCCGGCGGCGTAAAGCTGCTGGATCATCTGGACCTGGCCGACCGCGCTTTCGGAGTAGTGGCGCTGGCCTCTGGGGCTGCGCTCGGCGTCGAGCAGATCCTGCTCCTCGTAGTAGCGCAGGGCCCGGACACTGACACCGGTCCGGGCTGCGAGTTCTCCGATGCGCATCTCGTCTCCTGTGTGGCACCCACCACGAAGCTTGCCTCTGACGTCGACGTCAGGTTTTAGCGTAATCGACGTGCGCCTCATCGGGGGGACTCTCTGCCGGTGCCTCTCCTGGCGCACAAGGGCCCGAACGAAAGGAGCGTGCGCAACGCAGCCGCCGTCTCCGGACGGCCTGACCCGATCACACGCACCACGCCTGGAAGAAGCATCCGCATGACCCCGTACAAGGCGACCGGCCTCACCGGCCCCCCGTCCGCCCCGGCCGTGTCCGTCAAACCCGTCGTGCTGCTCGCGCCGCAGCGCGGTGAGGACCTGCACGTGCGTGTCTCCGCACCAGCCACCGGCACCAACCTGCCGATCGTGCTGTTCGCGCACGGATTCGGCTCGAACCTGGACGGCTACGCACCGCTCGTCGACCACTGGGCCTCCCATGGCTTCGTGGTGATCCAGGCGACACACCTCGACTCCAGGCGCTTCAACGTGACCGCGGATGACCCCCGCAAACCTCACATGTGGCGCTACCGCGTGCAGGACATGAAGCAGATCCTCGACGAACTCGACCGCCTGGAGGCATCCGTGCCCGGCCTGCCCGGCCGGATGGACCACAGTCGCATCGTCGCGGCCGGACACTCCTTCGGCGGCCAGACCGCGGGCATCCTCGTGGGGCTGCGCGTCATGGATCCGACAACCGGCATGGCGCAGGACATGTCCGACTCTCGGGTCATGGCCAGCATCCAACTGGCCACGGCGGGCCGGGGCGGCGACGACCTGACCCCTTTCGCCATCGAGAACGTTCCCTGGCTGCGGGGCCAGGACTTCTCCCATATCACCGCACCTGGACTCGTCGTCGCCGGTGACGAGGACGATCTCCCACTCTCCACGCGGGGCCCGTCCTGGACGGCCGACCCGTACACCCTCAGCCGGAACGACAAGAACCTGCTGACGGTCTACGGCGGCCAGCACTCCCTCGGCGGCATCTCCGGCTACGAGGCGGCGGAAACCACCGACGAAAATCCTGGTCGCGTCGCCCTCGTCCAACAAGTCACTCTCGCCTACCTGCGCCACATCACCGGCACCGATCACACCGACTGGGAAAGGGCGCAGACCTCCCTCGCCGGTGACTCCCACCCGCTGGGACGACTGGAATCGAAGTAGCCTCCTGCGTCGAACCCGGTTCCCCACCCGCCCTCGAAGCAGAGGTCGGGCTCGGCTCGATGAGGGTCCATTAATCGTTGAGGACCTTGGCGGGAGCAGGAATGTATCCGTGCGGGTCTTCCGGACTCTCGTCCGTGCGGCCGAGCCTGCGAAGCCCGCGTCAGGAGTGGGCGCGGCCGGGCCTGAACCAGCGACCCACGAGCGCGACCGGCGAAGGTCCTCCGCGGAAGCACCACAGGGCGATGACGGGGTCACAGATGGCGCAAGCCATGGATGTGTTGTGTGCGAACGGCAGGATCGGATTGCCCTTGAGCCAGTGGGCCACGTCCCACACGGTGTGCAGCAGCCAGCCGATGCCGATGAAGGTCCAGGACTCCAGTCCCCGGTAGGCGACGTACGCCGTGAGTGCGACGAACGGCAGCTCCCACGGGCCGAATCCACCCCCGCTGAGGTAGGCGGCACCTGCCCCCGCCACCATGATCGCGTTGAAGCGGCGCCGGTGCGGTTCCTTGATCAGGGACATCACCAGGCAGTAGACGATGCCGACGATGATCGGCGACACGTAGATCATGGCTGGATGGCCTCCTTCCGTTGGTTCGGGCCTGGACCGGCCGGACTGAGCCGCCGCAGTGCGAGCAGCCCGCCGGCTCCGGGGACGGCGGCGAGGGCTCTGGCGACGGTCGTTGCCTCGTCCAGCCGCCAGGTCGCGATCACGACGAACAGGTAGGCGCTGCCGTGAGTGGGGCCCATCAAGGACGAGATGGGCTTGAGGTGGACGGTGAACAGGTTGGCCAGCATGACGATCAGCGAGAGCAGCTCGGCGTGGGCGGCAACGCGCAGATGGCGCGGAGATCGCAGGTGCATGGTCACACCCCCGTGGTCGAGCCGGGACGGATGATCATCAGTACGGTGACTGCCGCCCACAGCAGGTTGAAGATGCCGGTGAGCATGGCGAGACGTCCCGGTGTCAAGGGAGTTGGCGATGACGACGGCGCGGCGGAACTCGCCCTCTCGGCCAGGGCGCGGTCCTGAGCGGGCAGGATCAGCAGAACCAGGAGACCGGCGGCGGCCGCGGTCAACAGGATCGAGGTGATGAGCCAGGTGTCGTCGAGGACGCCGAGACTGCTGGCTGTGGCGAAGCCGAAGAGGGGAACGGCGATGCCGATGCCCGCGTAGACCCGGCAGATGCGGTGCAGTGTCCGCAGGGTCGTTCGGGCGTCGCCGTCGCCGCCATCGCGATCGCCATCGCCATCGCCATCGCCGAGGGCGCGGCGGAGCGTCGAGGGGAACATGCTCGCGGCGACGGTGACCGGGCCGACGGCGACTATGGCGGCCAGGACGTGCAGCGACAGAAGAAGTTTGGTCACGCCCGGCGCTCCGGGGCGGGCCGGCGCTCGCCGGTGACCTTCGAGGACGGAAGGTGGCCGGCCTTGGAGGTGCCCTGGAGGGTGTCACCGTCGACCGTCACGTCGAACGCCAGGTTCAGCCGTACGGGCTTGGTGATGGCCTGTTTCCAGGTGAGCCGGTCGCCGTCGAGGGTGATGTCGCTGAGCGGTACTTCCTCGCCCGCTCCGTGTGCGGTGCCGGTCAGGGCGCCGCCCTGCTCACGGAGTTCGACCACGGCCTTGATCTTGCCGATGGGGGTGGAGATGGACACGTTCCAGGTGCCTTCGACCGACATGCTGATGTTCGTCCTGACTGTGCGCTGTGCACTGTGCATGGGATGTGGTGAGCGGCTGACTTGCGAAGCGCCGGGCGTTCAGAGGGTGGCGGGCGTCGGGCCCTGGGCGCGCCAGACGGTGCCGCGCCGCTCGTGGGCGAAGAGGTCCTCGACGGCGTGCGCGACGCGGGGGCCCACCTCGCGTTCCAGCAGGTACAGGGCCAGATCGAGCCCGGAACTGACGGCGGCGCCGGTGACCAGGTCTCCGTCGTCCACGATGCGGGCGCGGACCGCGTGGGCGCCGGTGGCGTCCAGCATGTCGAGGCCCAGGTGGTGGGTGGTGGCGTGCCGTCCCTCCAGCAGTCCCGCCAGGGCGAGTACGAGCGAGCCGCCGCAGACGGTGGCGACGGTGATGTCCGGGTCGTCCATTGCCTGCTTGAGGAGGGCGGGGAGCTCGGTGTTCAGCGTGCGGCCCAGCAAGACCGGGATGAACTCGTCCTGCTTCCAGTCTCCGGAGCCCGCCTCGTCTTCCGGAACCTCGCCGGGTTCGCCTGTGCGGCCGGAGGCGCCGGGCACCAGAAGCACGTCCGCGCGCTCTAGGTCCAGCGTACTGGTGGCGCGCAGTGTCAGTCCGCCGGTGCCGCTGATCACCTCACGGGGGCCCTCCGCGGAGACCATCTCGACGGTCACCGCGCCGTCCGACGCCGAGCCGCCGGCGTACAGCACCTCGTAGGGGGCGATGGCATCGAGCGAGTCGAAGCCTTCGAACAGGACAACCTGGATGTGCATGGACGTTCCTTCGGGGTCGATCTCCAGCGGACGCTCCGAAGTCAACCGGCTGTCACGGTGATCGCCCAGTGGCACTAGTGACAGGTTTCGACGGGAAATCGCCAAGACCTTACGGAGGGCTCAGAACTGCAGCGAGACGGAGCTGCCCGGGTCCCGGGCCGGAGCCATCAAGTCGGCGGGGAGGTAGGTTCTGGCCATGCACACCATCGCCGTTCTCGCGCTGGATCAGGTGATCCCGTTCGACCTGTCCACGCCGATCGAGGCCTTCTCCCGGACCCGCCTGCCCGACGGGCGGGCCGGCTATCAGGTCCGCGTGTGCGCCGAGCGTGACGAGATCGATGCCGGAGCCTTCGCTCTGCGTGCTCCCTGGGGTCTGGAGGGCCTCCAGGGCGCGGACACGATCATCGTCCCGGGCGTCGCCGATGTCGCTGCCCCACTCCCTGCCGCCGTGCGTGACGCGCTGCGGTCCGCCGCTGCCGACGGCACGCGAGTCGCCTCCATTTGCACAGGCACCTTCCCCCTGGCTGCCACCGGACTCCTCGACGGGCTGCGCGTCACGACCCACTGGCGTGCGGCCGGGCTCCTGGCCGCCGCCCACCCGGACATCGACGTCGACCCGGACGTCCTCTACGTCGACAACGGCCAGTTCCTCACCTCGGCCGGCGCGGCCGCCGGCATGGACTTGTGCCTGCACATGGTCCGCCGCGACTACGGCTCGGCCGTCGCCGCCGACGCCGCCCGCCTGTCGGTCATGCCCCTCGAACGGGAGGGCGGGCAGGCGCAGTTCATCGTCCACGACCACGCTCCCACGCCGCACGGCTCCGAGCTGGAGGCGCTGCTCGCCTGGCTACGGGAGAACCTGGCCCGCGACCTCACCCTCGCCGACATCGCCGAGCAGGCCGGGACCAGCACCCGAACCCTGATCCGGCGCTTCAGCGACCAGACCGGCGCCACCCCGCTCCAATGGCTCCACCGGGCCCGCGTCCGCCAGGCACAGCACCTCCTCGAAACCACGGAGCACTCCGTCGAACGCATCGGCAGTCAGGTCGGCTTCGGCTCATCGACCACCTTCCGTGACCGCTTCAAACGCACTACCGGCGTCAGTCCGCAGACCTACCGACGCACGTTCAGCTGAACCAGGAGTTGCTCATCCTGCCCCTCCGCACGCCGTACACGGCAGCGCCGAGTACGAGGACGGCAGCGCCGGAGATCACGGAGGCCACGGGCAGGGCGAAGGCGAGGGCCCCGCACCCGGCAAGGCCGACGACCGGAATGAGGCGGGGCGGCCGGCCCTCTCCAGGAGTCAGGGTCCACGCGGCTGCGTTGGCCACGGCGTAGTAGGCCAGGACTCCGAAGGACGAGAAGCCGATCGCGCCCCGTACATCAACCGTCGCGGCCAGGACGGCGACCACCGCACCGACTACCAGTCCGGCACGGTGGGGAACCTGGAAACGGGGGTGGACCGACGCCGGCGCGTGCAGCAGGTGACGATCGCGGGCCATGGCCAAGGTGGTGCGCGAGACCCCCAGGATCAGTGCGAGAAGCGACCCGAGCGCCGCGACGGCCGCCCCGACACGCACCATCGGGGCCAGCCCCGGGACGCCGGCGGCCCGCACGGCCTCGGCGAGCGGCGCGGCACTCTGGCCAAGGCGCTCCGGCCCCAGCACCACGAGCGCGCCCACGGCGACTGCCGTATAGACGACGAGGGTGATGCCCAGCGCGAGAGGGATCGCGAGGGGAATGGTGCGTGCGGGGTCTCGGACCTCTTCGCCGAGCGTGGCAATCCTGGCGTAACCGGCGAAGGCGAAGAACAGCAGGCCGGCTGCCTGGAGCATCCCGCCGACGGTCATGTCCCCCTCGATGCGCAGGCGCGCGACGTCGGCGGTGTCACTGGTCAGGTAGGCGGCCACCACGGCGGCCAGGACCGCGAGAACAGCAGCGACGATGACGCGGGTCAGCCGTGCGGACTTCTGCACACCGCTGTAGTTGAGGGCGGTCAGCGCCACCACGGCGGCGACCGCAACGGCGTCCGTGTCCTGCAGACCACTGGGACGAGTCCCCACGCGAAGGGCCCTAGCAGGATCCGAGCCGGAACCTCAGCCTGCAGACCACGGCGTCCGTGTCCCGTCGTACGGCGTGGGCGACGACCGCGCCCCGCTGGTTCTGCAACAGCCGCTGCCACAGCCGCTCCGGCTCCGCTTCCGGGATGAGGACCGTGATCCGGGTGTCCGGCTCGGCCGCGCGCAGCCCGCCGATGTACGCGGTGAGGGGCTTGCCGAGCGAGCGCCTCTCGGAGGGGATCCGGACCAGGGGCACACCCGGGTTCCACAGTGCCCAGTCACGTTCGAGGGCCTCGGTGGCCGCCAGGTCCTCGGCGTCCAGGTGGCAGACGGTGAGGGCGCGAACGTCGTCGCCGAGGGATACGGCAGCGGTGAGGGCCTCGCTGGTGAGCCGGGTGAGCGAGGAGACCGGGACCAGTACGAGCGAGCGCTCGCGGTGCGGAGGGGCGGGGATCCGGCCGACGCCCAGGCGTTCCCCGATCCGTCCGTACGCGCGGTGCACGGTCTCGAAGGCGAGGACGAGGACGGGCAGGGCGATGACGATCAGCCAGGCCCCGTCATGGAACTTGGTGGCGGTGACGACCACCGCGGAGGCACCCGTCAGTACGGCGCCGAAACCATTGAGCAGCGCCTTCGCGACCCACTGGCTGCCGCGCTCCCGACGCCAGTGCAGGACCATCCCGATCTGGGCGATCGTGAAGCCGACGAAGACGCCGATCGCGAAGAGCGGGACGAGCGTGTTCGTGTCCCCACCGGAGAACACCAGCAGGCCGGCGGAGACCAGCGCGAGCCAGACGACGCCGTGCCGGTGGACCTGACGGTCGGCCTTGAGGCCGAAGACGTGCGGGACGTAGTTGTCCCGGGCCAGAAGCCTCAGCAGGACGGGCAGGCCGCCGAAGGAGGTGTTCGCGGAGAGCGCCAGCAGCACCATCGTCGCGAACTGCACGACGTAGAAAGCCCAGTTGTCTCCCAGCGAGGCGTCGGCGAGCTGCGCGAGAACGGTCACGTCCTCCACCGGCTGGATACCGAAACGGGAGATCAGCGCCGACAGGCCGATCAGCATCACGCCGAGCAGGGCGCCGAGCGCGACCTCCGCACGCATCGCCCGCCGGGCGGCGGGGGCCCGGAAGGACGGCACCGCGTTGGCGATGGCCTCGACGCCGGTGAGCGCCGAGCAGCCGGACGCGAACGCCTTAAGGAGCAGGAGCGCACCGACGGTGGTGGCCTGGTCGGCGAGCACCGGGGCGTGTCCGGCGGAGGCCTCGGTGGAGACGGGCGCCTCGCGGAAGAGGCCGACGCCTATCACGACGAGGATCGCGCCGACGAACACGGCGGTGGGGACGATGAAGGCGCGGGCCGAGTCGACGATGCCGCGCAGGTTCACGGCCGTGATCAGGGCGAGGACGCCGACACAGATCCACAGCCGGTCGCTGTGGAGGTCCGGGAAGGCGGAGGTGAGAGCGGCGACGCCGGCCGTGACGGCGACAGCCACGTTGAGCACGTAGTCGAGGACGAGCGATCCCGCCGCGACGAGGCTGGTGCGGCGGCCGAGGTGCGCCCTGGCGACGGCGTAGGAGCCGCCGCCGTCCGGGAACGCGGCGATGACCTGCCGGTAGGAGGCAACGAGTACCGCGAGCAGACCGGCGATGGCGAGCGTGACCGGCAGCGTGAAGCCGAGCCCGTGGCCACCGGCGGCGGCCAGGACGAGGACGATCGCCTCTGGGCCGTACGCGACCGAGGCCATCGCGTCGAGCGAGAGCGCGGCGAGTCCGGAGACGGCCGTCAGCTTGTGCCGTGCGCCGGTATCAGGAGGCTCCTCGGTTCCTGATACGGCGTCGTTCTCGATGGTCGGAGCGGTCATGCGGGCGAACTCCTTCAGGCTCGTGTCCGCTCAGCGTGCGTCCAGGTCGGGCAGCTTCCGCCGCTCCTGGCGGGTTCTTTGCGCCCGAGCGGCATCTCTTCACGCGTTTCTGACGGGGCATGTGGTGAGGGAGCGCCGACCGGTGCCGAACGGACGTGCCTGCAGGGGCGGACGGGGGCGAGGGAAGTGAACACGAACCCCTCACGTCAGAAGGGGTCGCTGCGCCCGCCGACTCCTTCATGCCCTCGACGATCCGCTCCAGGAAGGTCCCGGTCCTGACCAGCCCCTGCGCCAACGGCGCTGTCACCCACTGCGGCCAGGGCCGCAAATGACTCACTCAACCCCAAATACCGTTCCTCGCAGCACAGTTGAACAGGGGCCACCACTCGACACTCCAGGGAATCACGCGCACCGCCGCGGCGCAGACTTCTACACTGACCGCACCGTCGCAGAGGCACGAGCCAGGGCAGGGGCAGGGGACGAGCGGTGCACGGTGAGACGTGGAACTCGGTACGCGGTGCGACGGTCGGCCGGCTCGTCCAGGCGCACACCGTCATCCTCCAGGACGGCCGACACGACGACCCCGCCCTCTCCCCCGCCCCGGCCGACCCCTGGGTCGACCTGGCCACCAACTCCACGGTGTGGCACCACGTTTCGGGAGAGCGCGACGCGGACTTCTTCCGGCAGCACGTCACGGACGTCGTCGCGGTGCTGGCCCAGCTGCGGGACGCGGCACGACTCGAACCGGCCGCCGACCCCTGGCGGGACGACAACCAGGCGTGGCGCTTCATCGAGGTCCTGGAGCAGCTGCTCGGCGAGCCCGCCGCCGCACGGCCGCTGGACCTGTTTCCGGCGGAGGCGGCCCTGCTCGTCCTCGTCCCGTTCCTCCACCGGGTGCAGTACCTGCGGCTGACGGCCTCGCTCGCCCCAGCCGTCGATCCGACCCGCCTGAGACCGGCCCGCCCGGAGCCGACCCGCCTGGAGCCGACCCACCTCGGGCGGACAGAAAGGGCCGACCTGGCGCGGTCCGGGTTCGAGGCGTTCGCCGAGAGCCACGACCTGCTGGTCGAGCGCGGCCGGCGGCACACCGACGCGGCCGGCCCCATCGGCTGGTGGCTGTTCCACCGCTGGCTCACCCGGCGGGAGGACGTGTCCGACCCCGCTGTCGCGAGCGGGCTCCTGCGGGACATCGGCGCGCCCGCGGAATCCCTGGGCCAGGTGCTCCACCCCCGTCGCGTAGCCCGGCTGCTGCACGGACTGCGCATCGGTCCCGGTGTCTGCGACCCCGAGCACCTCGGTGCCCTCCCCGTGGACGACGTGGTCCGGGTCGCCCGCGGAGGCCTGCAGCGCGTCCGGGACCAGCGGTTGGGCCTCCTCCTCGCGCTGGCGCATGGGATGAGTCGCGAGATCACGGCGCTGCCCCAGCTCGTGGTGGAGCACGTCGGGATTCCGTTTCCCGTGGACCCTGCGGAGGTCCGGCAGACCCTGGCCGCTTCCCGGTGGGGCGGCTCGCCCGAGCATCCGGTACTCCTGGCGGAGTGCCGGCACGAAGCAGTCGTCGAGGGGCTGCGCGCGTATGTGGCGCACGTGGATGGGCTGTTGGCCACCGTCCGCCACACCGTTCACGAACGTGTCAACCAGCCCTTTCCGTCCCTGCCGGCCCGCCTCTCCGCCGACGGAGTGCTCCCGGCGGAGGGTGTCTTCAGCGGCTGGGCCGCCTTCCGCTTCGACGAGCGCCGCGTGCGCGACCACTTCACGGGAATCCAGCTCTACAAAGAACCCGACCTCGCCGTGCGCGAGCTGTACCAGAACGCTCTGGACGCCTGCCGCTACCGCCGGGCCCGCACTCAGTACCTGGACCGGACCGGCCGTGCGTCCTACGCCTACCAGGGCCGCATCGACATGGAGCAGGACACGGACGCGGCGGGCCGCGCGTATGTCGAGTGCCGTGACAACGGGGTCGGCATGGGGGAGCAGCAGCTCCGTGGTGTCTTCAGCGAGGGGGGATCGCAGTTCGTCCGCGAGCACCACTTCACGGCGGAACGCGCACGGTGGGCGGGGCTCCGGCCGCCCGTGGAGTTCCATGCGAACAGCCGGTTCGGCATCGGCGTGCTCAGCTACTTCATGCTCGCCGACGAGATCCGCGTACGGACGTGCCGGATGGATTCCGAAGGCCGGCTCGGGCCGCTTCTGGAGGCCCGGATCTGCGGTCCGGAGCATCTGTTCCGCATCGTCCGACTACGGGAGCGCGGAGAGGAGGCCGGCACGCAGGTCCGGCTGTATCTGCGGCAACGGCAGAGCGAACGGCCCTGGTCGTGCGTCAACGCCCTGGAACGCGTCCTGGGCCTCGCCGAGTTCCCGACCGAGGCGGTGCACGGCTCCCGGCGGGCACGGTGGGAGGAACAGCGCCTCAGGCCCCGGAAGGCGCCTGCTCGCGAGCAGTACGGAATCGACGCGCACGGCGCGCTGGTGCCGTGGCGTGAAGCTCCCGAGGGTGTGCAGGTGATCTGGTGCGAGCACGGCGGCGGAATCCTGGTCGACGGCCTGGTCGTTCAGCCCGGCGTCCGCCGCGGAGTGCTGTCGGAAGGCGCCGGCGGACTGACGGGTGCGGTGGTCAACCTGACCGGGATCCGGTCGCCCCAGCAGCTCTCCGCCGACCGGCGCACACTCCTCGACGACGTGAGCGATGAGCTCCGCGACGTGCTCGAACAGGCCGTGCCCGCGCTGATGGCGGCGGACGGGCCGCTGCCCGGCTACGCGTGGCTCTGCCGGACAGCCGATCGCAGCATGATGCTGGGCGATCTGTTGACGGCCGCCGCTGTCGAGGCCGCACGACCCATGGAGTTCAAGAACCGGAGCCTCGAAGTCGCGCGGACGGGGTGCTTCCTGGCCGACCCCAAAGTCCTCCCGGAGCTCTTCGGAGGACGGCGCGGCGGCGATCCGTGGACGCACGACCCGTGGAAGAGCCCTGTCGGACATGCGCCCGACGGCGTTCTGCTGTGGCGCCTGCTCGCCCACCGCCCCAACGCCCTCTTGGCCCAGTTGGAGGAGGCGTGCCCCGACATCGCCGAGGTGACGTCCGTACTGCCGGCCCTGCCCTCGGACAGGGACCTGCTGACCGCCTCCTTCGGTGACGGCGACGATCTGTACTGGGGCTGGTCCTCGGACGTCGAGTTCATCACGAACCACCTGAACGACATGTCCGAGGCCACGGGCACACCCCTGCCCGGTCTGGTGCGCCGGGCCAGGCAGTTGGGCGCCCTGCCGCCTCGCAGAACGGCCACCTTCAATGAGCTGATGGGGCAGTCGCGGGATTCCTCGGACGTCCGGTCCCTGGCCGCCGAGTGGCGTGACCACGGCATTCACGTACCGGAGACGTACATCGAACCGGCTGCCGCAGGACGGCTCGACCCCTTGCTGCGACGCTGCCTGGGAGAGGAGGCGGGCGTCAGCGGCTGGGTGGATCCGGCGGAGGTCGTCCCGGCCGGTCATCTCGCGAAGGCGGCCCTGCTCCTCGACCTCCCGGTGAGCGAGATCTGTGCGCGCCTCGCCGCATACGGGTTTCGTGTCGATGCCGCGGGGCTGCCGGAGCGGCCGAGAGCCGATGTGGCCGTTCTGCTCAGTCTGCGCGCGGACGGCCGGTGGCCCTGGCTGAGTCGCTCGAAGAAGGTGCCGCCCGGGCAGGTGCTCGCCGCCGCTCGGGCGTTGCAGTGTCCACCGGGCGCGGTCAGGGACCGGCTGAAAGGACTGGGCTTCGTCCCGCCCGTCGTGTGGCCCGGGGACACACCTGCCGATGACATCGTGGTGCTGGTCAGAGAGAGGCGCGGGGCGCTGTTCCCGGACGAGCCGGTCGCCTACGACCACGTCTTCGACGTGGCGCAGCGTCTGAACCGGCCGCTGTGGCGAGTAGCCGACCGCCTGCGCGCCTACGGGTTCGACGTTCCCCTGCGGCCACCGCGCCACTTCGACCTCCTGGACGAGCAGTTGCTGTGTCTCGACGTGGCGGAGAACCCTCTCGAATGGACCGGGGTCACCACCGCCGACGCCATGCCGTTCGCTCATGTACTGGCGGCGGCCCGCGACATGCCCGAGCACCACTCTGTCCTGGTGGAACGGCTCATCGGCTACGGCCTCGCGGTCTCCTGCCCTGATCTGCCGGAGGGCCTCACCTTCACCAAGGCCGTCGAACTGCTGAGGATCAGCGAGGACAGCGGCCTGTTCCTGAGCTGCGACTGCGACATCAGTCTGCATGATCTCATCGAGAAGGCGGAGGTCATGAGGGTGTCGGTCGCCCGGGTGGCCCGCTGGCTGCGCGAGCTCGGCCTCGACGTCCCCGATCTCGGGCTGCTCCTCCGGGAGGCCCTGGCCGGAGTCCCTCGATCGCTCGAAGGCGCCGATGGTCCGCCCGGGATATGACACACAGGCGCTGGCGCTGAGAGCGCCGGGATCAGCGGATTCGGCGACAACTGGTACGGCGGTCCGCCACAGCAGGGGCTGACGGGATCCGGGTCCGAGGTGCCTGTCTGACCAGCACCCCCACGGCGCGCGGTTTCGTGCGCGACCGTCCGGAGGCGGAGAGCATCTCGAATTGGTCTAGGCCTTACTTGGTTCAGACCATTGACATGCCTCTGATCACCGGGCTATTCCGTAAGCACCTCCCGTGCGTCACACCTGAGTTGACGCCTCTACACCTCTTGGATGGCCATGAGACGTATGCGCTCCCTCCGTGCCACTCTCACCGCGGCGGCCACCGCGGTGGCCGCTCTGGGCCTGACCGCGGTCTCGGGCGCCCCCGCCCAGGCCGCGACCCCGCTCCCCGCCCATGTCTTCGCCCCCTACTTCGAGTCGTGGACGGGCGAGAGCCCCGCCGCCCTCAGCGCCCAGTCCGGGGCCAAACACCTGACGATGGCGTTCCTCCAGACCGCGTCGAAGGGCTCCTGCACCGTCTACTGGAACGGCGACACCTCGCTGCCCGTCGCCGCGTCGTCCTTCGGCGCCGACATCAAGACCATCCAGGGACGCGGCGGGGACGTCATCCCGTCCTTCGGCGGCTACACGGCGGACACCACCGGGACCGAGATCGCCGACAGCTGTACGGACGTCGACCAGATCGCCGCCGTCTACCAGAAGGTCATCACGACCTACGACATCCCCCGGCTCGACATGGACATCGAGGTCGACGCGCTGGACAACACCGCAGGCATCGACCGGCGGAACAAGGCGATCAAGAAGGTCCAGGACTGGGCCGCCGCGAACGGCCGCAAGCTGGAGATCTCGTACACCCTGCCGACGACGACCCACGGCCTCGCGTCCAGTGGTCTCGCCGTGCTGAAGAACGCCGTGGCCAACGGCGCGCGGGTCGACGTCGCCAACCTCATGACGTTCGACTACTACGACAACGCCTCCCACGACATGGCGCAGGACACCAAGACCGCCGCCCAGGGCCTCTACGACCAGCTCGCCAAGCTCTACCCGGGCAAGAGCCCGGCCCAGCTCTGGAGCATGATCGGCATCACCGAGATGCCCGGCGTCGACGACTTCGGACCGGCCGAGACGTTCACCCTCGCCAATGCCAGGGAGGTCTACGACTGGGCGGTCACCAAGGGGATCAACATGATCTCCTTCTGGGCGCTCCAGCGCGACAACGGCGGCTGCCCCGGCGGCCCCGCGGCGGACAACTGCTCCGGCATCGAGCAGAACACCTGGGACTTCTCCCGCATCTTCGCGCCCTTCACCAGCGGCGGCACGGTCCCGAGCGACGACTTCTCGCTCACGGCGACCCCGGCCTCGGCGACGGTCAAGGCGGGCAGTTCAGCCAGTGCCACGGTGAAGACCTCGGTGACCTCGGGCAGCGCCCAGACCGTGAAGCTCACCGTCAGCGGCGCCCCGGCCGGCGTCACCGCCTCCCTCGACCCCGCCTCGGTGACGGCCGGCGGAACGTCGACGCTCACGCTCAGCACGACCACGGCGGCCGTCAACGGCACGTACAAGCTGGTGGTCAGCGGCGCGAGCCCGTCCGCCGCGCACTCGGCGACGTACTCCCTGACCATCACCGGCGGCAACGGCAACCAGTGCACGGCGGCGCCCTGGGCCTCGGGCACGGTCTACACCGGTGGCCAGCAGGTCTCGCACAAGGGCCACAACTGGAAGGCCAAGTGGTGGACGACGGGCGAGGAGCCCGGCACCACCGGAGAGTGGGGCGTCTGGCAGGACCTCGGCGCCTGCTGAGTCTCCCTCGTGAACTCGCCCGCCCCTGTTCCGCCGAAGCGAGGGAGAGGCCGGGGCGGGCAGTTCACCTCTTGCCTCTCCACCCCCGTGCCCGCAGCCACTCCCTCACTCCCGTCACGTCACTCCCGTCACCGCCTCACTTGCGGAGCAGCAGCAGGAAGAAGCGGATCTTCTCCCGGACGAGTGCACGGACGCCCGGCAGGGCCGCGGCCATCAGTCCGGCGAACTCGGGGCCGAACCGTTCGCTCATCTCCTGGCTCCGGTCACGGAAGACGAGCTCCATCACGTCCATGCTCAGGGCGAGGTTGGCCGTCAGGTCCTTGAGCTCCAGGGTGTGGAATCCCGCCTCCTCGACCAGGGCGAAGAACTCCGGCATGCGCAGAGGGAGGTTGCTGGCGAGGACCTGATCGTAGAGAGCGGTGTCCGCCTCGGTCGGCTCGGCGGTCAGCACGGCTTCCAGGACCAGGAGTTCACCCCCGGGCCTGAGCACGCGCCATGCCTCTTTGAGGGCCTTGGCCCGGTCCATGTGCCCGATGCTCTCCACGGCCCAGGCGCCGTCGAACGACTCGTCGTCATAAGGGAGGCAGGTGGCGTCCGCGACCTCGAAGGTGAGTCGTCCGGAACCCGCGGCGCCCGCAGTCTCTGCCGCCAGCCGTACCGCGCGGTCGATCTGTTCCTTGCTCACGGAGATGCCCGTGACGTGCGCCCCGGTCAGCTCCGCGAGGCGGCCGGCCGGGCGGCCCGGGCCGCAGCCGATGTCCAGGAAGCGCTGCCCGGGCCTGAGGTGGAGCACGCTGATCAAGTAGTCCGTGTACCGGTCCTGCGCTTCGGACGACAGGGTCACCAGATCCAGTCCGGCCGGGGGCGGCGCGTCCGGGGGCACCCAGAGCCCACAGTGCAGACTGTCCCCGATGGTCTGGTGGTAGACATCGCCGAACTGGTCGTACCAGGCGCCGACTTGCTTTGGATCGATCGGATCGGCCTGCTGTGCCATGGTGCCGGAGTTCTCTTGTGACACGTGTCCTCCTGATGCGGAATCCGACGTGGAACCGGACGGTTCGGCGGGCGTGGCCGTGCGAGGCCGGGGCGGTGAGTGGTGGTCGGTGGGCGGAACTCTCGGACGGGGCGGCCCGTGCGTCAGGCCGGGCGGTACGTTCCCGGCGCGAGGTAGACCGCGAAGCGCGGGGCCGGGCCACCGCGGTAGGAGAGGAAGTTCTGGGTCACCGACTCCCCCAGCGGGGCATCGGTCAGGGCCTGGAGAGCGGCGGTGTAGGGCGCCGGATCCACGTTCTCCTCGCACATGAAGGCCGCGACCCGGTCGTGCGCGGCCGCGTCGTCACCGTGCACCGGGATCAGCGGCACGTACAGCGTCGCGCTCGGCACGTCTTCGGCGGAGCTGAAGCCCCAGCAGGTGACCGGCGGCTTCGCCCACCCTGGTCCACCGCTCCCGGTGACGCGTTCGAGCGCGCGGGTGAAGGAGCCGGGTGTGTGATCGCGTGCCACGGCGGACTGGGCGTCGATGGCATCGGCGGTCACCCCTGTGTGTGCGAGGTAGACCTTGCAGCGCGCCTCATCGGCATCGGAGAGGTCCAGGGCGAGTGCGGCCGGCTCGTGCGCGACGCCGTGGACGCCGCCCAAGTGGTCGGCGAGGGCGCGCCAGGGGCGTTCGAGGCCCAGCCGGGTCATGGCCTCTTCGGTACGGGCGACGGCCTGTTCGCGGCCGGCGACGGCGGGGTTGAGGTAGATCTTGTAGAGCGGGTGCCCGCCACGCCAGGCGACGCCGTGGGAGAGGGCGAAGTATCCGCGGGGGTCGGGGTCGGTGAAGAGGTCCTCGACGGCGAGGAAGCGCTCGATCGAGACGCCCGGGCGGCCCACGAGGCCACGGGTGAAAGCCCTGCCGTCTTCCTGGCGGGCCCGCGCGGTACCGGGGTGGCTCGGAGGTTCGAGCGACAGTCGCAGTTCGCTCCCGCCGTCGGCCCAGGCGACCGAGACTTCGAACGGCATGCCGTCGATGGCGACCCAGCACGCGCGCTCGGGCGGCTCCCCCGCGGGGAGCCCGCCCCAGGCCCCGAACAGCTCGCGGACCAGGGCGAGTCGTGACCGCCCTTCGCTCTCGCTCGCGCCGAGCACCTCACTCCCGCGCCGGATCTTGTCGCACGCGATGTCGGCGTAGCTGTCGGTCGGTCGGTACCTCCGGGACGCGAAGCACACGGGCCGTCCCACCATCTCGGCGGCGACGCCCGTGTCCGGTGTGAGAGCAGCGGCTTCCATGACTCCCCCTGCACAAGTAGGCACAAGTAGCGGGTGCAAACGATCGAATCGTCTCACTCGATGATCGCTCGTCACCGGTGTCCGGCGAGATCCGTGCCGCCATCGGATATGAAGTACGCATATTCCAGCCACGATCCGCAGACTCCGGAAACGCCCCTGTGCAGGGCGGGCCACGGACGTCACATCTGACCGCCCTCCGTCGCCGGTCGAGCACACACGGTCGCACCTGCGGTTACCGGGAGTCGCAGCGGCCCGCCCGAGCGCGCGCCGAGAACGGCCTGAAGGATTCACCCCGGATCCACCTTTCGAGTCATGGCCGCCCACTGTCACGTCGATGAAGCCGCACTCCAGCGCCCGGTCAGAAGCCACACGCGACGCGCCCGCGATTCCCCGCAGCGGCGCCGCGCACGCCGGAACCGGCGCGGACATTTCCTACGAACCACCCGCCGCAACCGCATTCTGGCCAATCTCCAGAACGCTCGTCCGGTGGATCGCCTCACGACAGCGTGCCGCGCTCCGGCGTCACACCCGGGGGCGACGCCCCGACGGAACCGCCCCAAAACCGAGCGCACCTGCGGATTGACCACGCAGGTGCACACGAACGACCAGCGAGCCACAAGAACGGCCGAATTGAGCACGACACTGATCGACATCGCAACGTTCTGCGACATGATCGCTACGCATCGTTGAATGATGCCTTCACCAGACGACCGAGCGCGCTCTTCCCCCCGTACGGCCGACCGGCAAGTCTGCTCCGCCGTGCGCCGGGAAGCCCGCGCAGAGGAGTTGACGCGTGTCCGCCCAGCACCACTCCCGCTTGCCCCGGCCCCCGGCCGGCACTCCGCGCCCCGACGTCCGCCCCGGGCGTGCCGACCCACTCGACTCCGACGCGCCGCCGGCGACGCTCCCGGAAGCCTTCGCGCGACAGGCCGAGTCGTCCCCCGACGCGACCGCGCTGATCAGCGACGCCGAGGCGGCCACGGCCCTGACGTACCGTGAACTAGACGCTCGCTCAACCGACTTGGCGCTGCACCTCGCCGCGGAGGGCATCGGCCCTTGCACCACCGTGGCGGTCCTGATGGAGCGCTCGGTCACGCTCGTGGTGACTCTGCTCGCCATCGTCAAGTCCGGTGCCTGCTATGTGCCGTTGGACGCGCGCCAACCCGCGTCGCGGCTGCGGTGGATGGTCGAAGAGACCGGAGCCCGCGTGATCCTGACGGACACGGCGCGTCCCGAGGTGGAGTTCGGCGACGGGCCGCGGATGCTGCCGGTGCCCCTCGGCGCGCCGGACGGGATGTCGGACGGGCCATCGGATGCGCCAGAAGAACCCCTGCCCCCGGGTGCACCGGCCGCCGAACCGCGGCAGCTCGCCTACGTGATGTTCACCTCCGGGTCCACCGGTACGCCCAAGGGCGTGGCGGTGACCCACGAGAACGTCGTGGGGCTCGCCCGGGACCCGGCCTGGCTGAGCGGCGCCCAGGAACGGGTCCTGCTGCACTCCCCGCACGCCTTCGACGCGTCCACCTACGAAATGTGGGTGCCGCTGCTGAATGGCGGGACCGTGGTCGTCGCGCCTCCGGGCGAGCTCGACGCCCGCGGCATCGCATCGGCCGTCTCGGCTGCCGGCGTCACCGGACTGTGGGTGACCGCCGGGCTCTTCGCCGTCCTCGCCGAGGAGAATCCGCGGTGTTTTCGCGGCGTCCGCGAAGTGTGGACCGGCGGGGACGCGGTCTCTCCCGCAGCGGTCCGCCGGGTCCTGCGCGCTTGCCCCGGCACGGCGGTCGTCAACGGCTACGGCCCCACGGAGACGACGACGTTCGCCACCTGTCACCGGGTCACCGAGGCCGATTCCCCGGGCTCTGTGGTGCCCATCGGCGCCGCCATGTCGGGCATGCGAACCGTGGTCCTCGACCAGCGGTTGCGCCCGGTGCCGCCGGGTGAGGTCGGCGAGTTGTACGTCGGCGGCTCGGGCCTCGCGCGTGGCTACTGGAACCGGCCGGGCCCGACCGCCGAACGGTTCGTCGCCGACCCCCTGGGAGAACCCGGCGCCCGGCTCTTCCGCACCGGTGACCTGGTGCGCGTCGGGCCGGACGGACTTCTGGAGTTCGTCGGCCGGAGCGACGACCAGGTGAAGATCCGCGGCTTCCGTGTCGAGCCCGGCGAAGTGGAAGCCGTCCTCTCTGAGCACCCGGACGTCGCCCGGGCCGCAGTCGTCACCAGGGAGGACCGGCCCGGGCACAAACGGCTGATCGGCTATGTCGTCCCCGCCCACGCGGCCGGATCCGGGCCGGGCACGTCCACCGTGGATTCGGTGAGCGAGTGGCAGGGGATCTACGACTCGCTCTACAGCGGCGCCGGCCGGGCCCGCTTCGGCGAGGACTTCTCCGGCTGGCACAGCAGTTACGACGAGAAGCCCATCCCACAGGAGCAGATGCGGGAGTGGCGCGACGCAACCGTGGCACGCGTCCGCGAACTGAACCCGCGGCGGGTGCTCGAGATCGGTGTGGGCACCGGGCTGCTGATGTCCCGGCTCGCGCCGCAGTGTGACGCCTACTGGGGGACCGATCTCTCCGGCCAGGTCATCGAGGCACTGACCGGCCTGGTGCGTCGCGACGCCTCGCTCGTGGACCGGATCGAGCTGCGCACCCAGGCGGCCGACGACGTCAGCGGTCTGCCCGTCGGCTACTTCGACACCATCGTCATCAACTCCGTCACCCAGTACTTCCCTGATGCCCCCTACCTCGTGGACGTCCTGGCCAAGGCCCTCACGCTGCTCGTCCCCGGCGGATCCGTCTTCGTCGGCGACATACGCAACCTGCGTCTCCTGCGCACCTTCCACACCGACGTCCACCTGCGCCGCCCGGACCTGCCGGCGCACCCCGACGCGCTGCGCGCGGCCGTCGAACACGGCATGGTGCGGGAGAAGGAACTCCTGGTCGACCCGGCGTTCTTCGCCGAACTCGCGGGCTGTGTCCCCGGCATCGGCGGCAGCGAGGTGCGGGTGAAACGCGGACGGTACGTCAACGAACTGTCCCGCTACCGCTACGACGCCGTCCTGCGGAAGGCGGGAAGCGGGTCCGAACCCGGCGGGTCCGAACCCGGCCCTCCCGCGCCGTCCGCCGTGGCGGTGGAGGAGCTGCGGTGGGGTCAGGACGTCGCGGACCTCGCATCGCTCGCCGCCCGCATCGGCGCCGGGCCGCCCGGCGACATCCGCCTCACCGGCCTGCCCGACGATCGGATGGCACCGGTCACCGCGGCGGTACGGGCCCTGCGGGCGCCGGACGGTGCGGCCGCCCCGGACCAGGTCCACTCACTGACCGGGCGGGACGACGCCGAGTCCCTCGCACTGGAGCAGGTGCACGAACTCGCCGCCGCGTCGGGGCTGCGGGCCTCGGCCATCTGGTCCACCGACGGCGACGGCGTCCTGGACGTCCTGCTGACCCGTCGTCCGCCCGGCGCTCCCGGCATCGCCCCCGCGCCGACCGGCAGGGGCCCCGCCTCGCTGGTCAACGCCCCGGCCGCCCTGCGGGACACCGGCGCCCTCGTCTCCTCGGTCAGCGCCTTCCTGCGCGAGCGGTTACCCGAGTACCTGGTCCCGGCCGCGACCGTCGTCCTCCAGACCCTGCCCCTGACACCGCACGGCAAGGTGGACCGCCGCCGGCTGCCGGAGCCGGACATCCGCTCCGAGCCGGACGGTCGGCCGGCCCGTGACCCGCTCGAAGAACTGCTGTGCGGGCTGTTCGCCAACATCCTCGGAGTCTCCAGGGTCACCATCGACGACAACTTCTTCGCACTCGGCGGCCACTCGCTGTCCGCCACGCGCCTCAGCTCCCGGCTGCGGTCGACGCTCGGCCTCGAACTGCCGGTGCGCAGCGTTTTCGAAGCACCGACCGTCGCCGGCCTGGCCGAGGCAGTACGCCAGGCCTCGGCGGGCGACCGGCCCCCGATGCGACCCATGAAGCGCCCCGAGTGGATGCCGCTGTCCTTCGCACAGCGCCGCCTGTGGTTCCTCGACCGGCTGCAGGGTCCGAGCGCGACGTACAACGTCCCTCTCGTCCTCGAACTGCGGGGCGAACTGGACCGAACCGCGCTCGAGGCGGCGCTCGGCGATGTGCTGGAGCGCCACGAGAGCCTGCGGACGGTCTTCCCCGAGACGGCCGGCGTCCCCCGCCAGCTCGTCCTGGACGGCGCGGCCGCCCGGCCTGCGCTGCACCTGGGCACGGTGACACCCGCGGAGCTCGACGCGGCGGTGGCCTCGGCGGTGCGCCGCCCGTTCGACCTGTCGAGCGAAGTTCCGGTCAGGGCGCACCTGTTGACCGTGGCCCCGGCCCATCACGTCCTGGCGTTGGCCGTCCACCACATCGCCTGCGACGGATGGTCCCTCGCCCCTCTGTGGCAGGACCTCGCCACCGCATACGCCGCGCGCCGTCGCGATGAGGCCGGGGGGAGGACCGAACCCTTGCCGGTCCAGTACGCGGACTACACGCTGTGGCAGCGTCAGCTTCTGGGCGACGCGGACGACCCGGAGAGTCCGGCCGCCCGCCAGCTCGCCTACTGGACCGACGCCCTGACCGGGCTGCCCGAGTGCACCGAACTCCCCCTGGACCGGCCCCGCCCGCACGCCGCGTCCCACCGCGGCGACACCCTGCACTTCACCGTGGACGCCGGTCTGCACCGGCGGATCGCGGACCTCGCCGGACGGTGCGGGGCGAGCCCCTTCATGGTGGTGCACGCCACGCTCGCCGCCTTGCTGAGCAAACTGGGCGCGGGCCACGACATAGCGATCGGCACCCCGGTCGCGGGCCGCACGGATCATGCCCTGGACGGCCTCGTGGGGTTCTTCGTCAACACGTTGGTCCTGCGCACGGACACCTCGGGCAACCCCGCTTTCCGGGATCTGCTCGCCCGGGTGCGGGAGACCGATCTCGCCGCGTACGCCCATCAGGACCTGCCGTTCGACCGCCTCGTGGACGCCCTCGCCCCGGCGCGCGGGACCGCCCACCATCCCCTGTTCCAGGCGATGCTCGCCCTCCAGAACGCCCCGCGGACCACACCGGAGCTGCCGGGGCTGACCGTCCGGGAACGCGCGGTGGGCACCGGCGCCTGCCGCTTCGACCTCTCCCTGAGCCTGCGCGAGTTCCATGGCTCCGACCAGCGCCCGCAGGGCATGGAAGGGGTGGCGGAGTACAGCACCGACCTGTTCGACCGGGACAGCGTGGCGCGTCTGGTCCAGCGGTTCCTGCGCTTCCTCGACGCGGTCACCGCGGACCCCGGGCAGCGGATCGGGACACTCGACGTGGTACTCGACGACGAGCGGGAGAGGCTCCTCGCACAGGGGCGCGACCGGCTGCGGGACGTGCCGCGACTGCCCCTGCCCGATCTGTTCGAGGCACAGGTCGAGCGGACTCCGGGGGCGACGGCCCTGCTCTTCGACCACGGCGCGGACCCCGTACGGAAGGTGACGTACCGTCAGCTCAATGCGCGGGCGAACCGGCTCGCCCGCCATCTCATCGGCTGCGGCGTCGGTCCCGAGCAGTACGTGGCCATCGCGCTGCCCCGTTCGGTCGACGCGATCGTCGCCACCCTCGCCGTCCTGAAGGCGGGAGGCGCGTATCTGCCGCTCGACGCGCACCATCCGGCGGCGCGGCTGCGGCTCATGCTGGAGGACGTCCGTCCCACGCTGCTCCTCACCGACTCCCGCACCTCGCTCCCCCTGCCGGATGGTCCCGGCTCCCCCGGGCCGCGTCGTGTCGTCCTGGACCGGGCCGAGACCCGGCACGCCGTCGCCCTGTGCCGGGAGACCGACGTCACCGACGGCGAGCGGGTCCGCCCACTGACGGACACGAGCCCCGCCTACGCCATCTACACCTCCGGATCCACCGGCCGCCCCAAGGGCGTGGTCGTGACCCACTCCGGCTTCTCCGGTGTCGTCGAGGCACAGGTGCGCCGGTTCGGGGTGACGGCGTCGAGCCGGATCCTCCAGTTCGCGTCGCACAGCTTCGACGGAGCCGTGTGGGAGCTGTGCGGCGGGCTCCTGACCGGTGCCACGCTGGTCATGGCCCCGACGGAACTCATGGCGCCCGGGCCCGGACTGGCCGCGCTCGTCGAGCGGCTCGGCGTCACCCACGCGACGCTGCCCCCGGCCGCGCTGACCGTGATGGAGCCCGCCCAACTGGCCTCCCTGTCGTCACTGATCGTCTCCGGTGAGGCGTCGACCGGGGAGACGGTCCGGCGCTGGTCGGCAGGCCGCCGCTTCATCAACGGCTACGGACCGACCGAGACCACCGTGTGCGCCACGCTCAGTTCCCCGCTCTCCGGCGGCACAACGCCGCCGATCGGCACACCCACGGTGGGCGCGAGCACGTACGTCCTCGACTCCGACCTGCGTCTCGTGCCGCCCGGCATCCCCGGCGAGCTGCACGTGTCCGGAGCGGGCCTGGCCCGCGGCTATCTGGGCAGGCCGGGGCTGACGGCCGACCGTTTCGTCGCCGACCCCTTCGGCGCCCCCGGCTCCCGGATGTACCGCACGGGCGACATCGTGCGCTGGAACGGCGACGGCGAGCTGGAGTACCTGGGCCGCGCCGACGGGCAGGTCAAGATCCGGGGGTTCCGGGTCGAGCCGGGCGAGGTCGAGGCCGCCCTGAGCACCCACCCGAGCGTGGCACAGGCCGTGGTGGTCCCCCGCACGGACGGCCACGGCGCCACCTGCCTCGCCGGATACGTCGTCCCCGCCGGGCGCCTGGCGGACCCGACCGGCCTGGAGCTCCGCTCCCACCTGGCCGCCCTGCTGCCCGACCACATGGTCCCGGCCTCGCTGACGATCCTCGACGCACTGCCGCTCGCGGCGACGGGCAAGGTGGACCGGGCCGCGCTCCCCGCGCCGGACTTCACGACGGTGTCGGCGGGCCGGGCGCCGCGCAATCCGCGTGAGCGCGTGCTGTGCGAGCTGTACGCCGAGGTGCTGAACGTCCCGCGGGTCACCATCGACGACAGCTTCTTCGCCCTGGGCGGGCACTCCCTGCTCGTGACGCGGGTGATCAGCGGGGTCCGCCGACGCCTCGGCGTGGAGCTGCCCGTCCGTACCCTCTTCGAGCGGCAGTCGGTGGCCGCGCTCCTGGAGGCCGTCGACGGGCTCGCCCCGTCAGGGCACAAGGACCGGACGGACAAGGACGGGACGGGTACGTTCACGTCCGGCCCGGCACCGGCCGAACTGGCGGCGGACGCCGTGCTCGACCCGCGGATCACCGTCGGGCCCCGGCGAGAAGAGCCGGCCGGCGGCGCCACGGAACACGAGAACGTCCTGCTGACCGGCGCGACGGGCTTCCTCGGCTCCTTCCTCCTGCACGAACTGCTCGACCGCACGAGCGCCGACGTCCACTGCCTGGTCCGCGCGGAAGACACCGAGCAGGCCGCCGCGCGCATCCGGCGGAGCCTGGTGGAGTACGGGCTCTGGAACGAGTTCACCCGCGGCCGGATCGTGCCCGTGCCCGGCGATCTCGACAAGCCTCTGCTCGGACTCTCCCCCGAGCGCTTCGACGCCCTGGCGGACCTGGTCGACGTCGTCTATCACAATGGCGCGCGGGTCAACGCGGTCGAACCGTACGCCCGGCTGCGCGCGTCGAACGTGTCCGGCACCCAGGAGGTGCTCCGGCTGGCAGCCCGCTCGGTGCCGGTGCCGGTCCACCACGTCTCGACCGCCGCGGTCTCCGTGAGCGCCGACGGCGGCGTCCCGAGCCCCGATCCCGTGCCCGAGTCCCATCGCGTGGGCGCTCAAGCCCTCATGCCGGGGGGCTACACGGCCAGCAAATGGGCGGCCGAGCAGCTCGTGTGGCAGGCGGCCGAGCGCGGACTCCCGGTGAGCGTGTACCGGTTCGGCCGGGTCAGCGGTGACTCGGTGAGCGGGGCCGGCTCCAGCAAGGACGTGCTCTGGCAGCTCGTGCGGGCCATGCTCGTCATCGGGGCCGCGCCCCGCCCGGCCGATCAGGACGCCCCGCCGCCCGTGGTCGACCTGATGCCCGTGGACCACGCGGCCGCCGCCCTCGTCCACCTCTCGCGCCGTCGTGAAAGCCTCGGTCTCGCGCACCATCTCACGTGCCCCGAGCCCCTTCCCTTTGACACCGTCCTGGGCCATCTGCGGGCGTACGGCTACCACTTGGACACCATGGACCCGGACGATTGGACCGAGAGGCTGCGCCGGCGGGCGGACACCGAGGCCGACCGGGCGGACGGCGCGGGACTGCTCGACGCGGCCGTCCTGCTCACTGACACCTTGCCCGCCCTGTCCCGCCTGGGTCAGATCCGCCTCGACCGGACCAACACCCTGGCCGGTCTCGCGGACTCGGGGCCCGCTTTCCCCGCCCTTGATGGCGCGCTCATCCGTGCCTACGCCGACCACTTCGTCGCATCCGGTTTCTTCCCGCCGCCCGCTCGCTGAGCACCACCGACAGGCGGCGGGGGCCCGGCGCCTCCACGCCGTCGCCGCAGTTCCCGCATCCCTGCTCCACTCATCCGGTCACCCACGGAAAGGCACACAGCATGATCAACCCCTGGGACGACACCGAGGGCACCTTCTCGGTGCTGGTCAACGACGAGGGACAGCACTCCTTATGGCCGTCCTTCACCTCCGTGCCCGCAGGGTGGACGACGGTCCACGGCCCCGCCTCCCACCAGGAGTGCCTCGCCTACGTGGAGGAGAACTGGACCGATCTACGGCCCAAGAGCCTCGTCGAGCACTACAACCGGTGGTCGGAGGTGCGATCCGCATGAGCGACCGGCAGGCACTGCGCAACTACCCCTTCAGCGAGGCGGTCGCCCTGGAGGTGGATCCGCTGTACGAGAAGCTGCGCGAGGAAGAACCCGTGGTCCGGGTCGGCTGCCCCTTCGGCGAGGACTCCTGGCTGGTCACCACGCACGCGGACATGAAGACGATCCTCGGCGATCCCCGCTTCAGCCGTGCGCTGGCGGCAGAGCACGACGAGTCCCGGCTCACCCCGCTGCCCATCCACACCAGCATCCTGGGCATGGACTCCCCCGACCACACGCGGCTGCGCCGCCTGCTGGCCAAGGTCTTCACCACGCGCCGCGTCGAGCTGTTGCGGCCCCGGATCGAAGGGGAGGCGCACCGGCTGATCGACGCGCTCGTGGCCCAGGGGCCGCCCGGTGACCTCATGGAAGGCTTCGCGGTGCCCTTCGCCGGCACGGTCGTGTGCGATCTGCTCGGCGTCCCGTTCGAGGACCGCGAGCAGTTCCGCGGCTGGCTGGACGCCTTCTCCGCCACGACCGTGATGACGGAGGAGGAGATCGAGGCGGACACCGAGCGGCTGCACGGCTACATCGCGGAGTTGATGGTCAGCCGCCGTGCACGGCCGCAGGACGACCTGGTCAGCGCCATGGTCAAGGCCAGTGACGAGGAGGACAGGCTCTCCGAGCAGGAACTGGTGGAGCTGGCGAGCGTCTTGCTGATCGCCGGGCACGAGACGGTCTCGTCGCAGCTCATCGACTCCCTGTACGTGCTCTTCGACCACCCCGAGCAGCTGGACCGGCTGAGGAGTCGGACCGAACTGATCCCGCGGGCCATCGAGGAGTTGCTGCGTTATGTGCCCCTGATCTCCCACGTCACCTTCGCGCGCTACGCCACCGTGGACGTCGAACTGAGCGGGACGCTGGTCCGCGCCGGCGAGTCCGTGCTCCCCGCCATACCCTCGGCCAACCGGGACGAGTCCGTCTTCGAGAACGCGGACCGGTTCGACATCGACCGGGAGCGCAATCCCCATCTGGGATTCGGCCACGGAATCCACCGTTGTCTGGGTGCGCCGCTGGCCCGTCTGGAAATGCAGGTGGCGTTGGAGGCGCTTTTCGCCCGGCTCCCGGAGATGCGGTGCGCCGTTCCGCTGGGTGCGCTGGGGTGGAAGGACGGAATGCAGGTACGGAGCCTGCTGCAGTTGCCGGTGGCCTGGTGAATTCCCGGTAATTCCAACGGACTTACGGAAGGGCCGTCCCGCGGACGTGTGGTACGTCCGCGGAACGGCCCTTCCTGACCCTTTCCTGACCCTTTCCGGCCCCTTGCGGCCTCTTGCGGCCCTCTCAGGCCAGCCGCCAGTCGGGGGACGGCGGGTTCATGGCGGCCGTGGCCGCGGGGTCGCGGTGGGCCACCGGGCCGAGTACGGCGTCGATCCTGTCCATGACGTCGCCGTCCAGTTCGACGTCGGCCGCCTTGGCGTTGTCCGTGATCTGCTCGGGCCGGGAAGCACCGACCACGGCGGCACAGACTCCGGGATTCTGGAGCACCCAGGCGAGCGAGAGCTGCGCGACCGTCAGGCCTGCCTCGGCGGCGATCGGCCGCAACTGCCGCACGCGGCCGAGGACGTCGTCCGTCAACCAGGCGGACAGTTCCGCCGAGCCGTCGTTCGCCTCCGTGGCACGCGAGCCCTCCGGCCGCTGACCGCCGGGCGGGTACTTGCCGGTCAGCACGCCTTGGGCCAGCGGCGACCAGACGATCTGCCCGACGCCGAGCTCCTCGCAGGCCGGCATCACCTCGACCTCGGGAACCCTCCACAGAGCGGAATACTGCGGTTGGTTGGAGACCAGGGAGACCTTGAGCTCGCGGGCGAGTGCGTGCCCGCGCCTGATCTGGTCGGCGGTCCACTCGGAGACACCGATGTAGTGCGCCTTGCCGCAGTGCACGACGTCGGCCAGCGCCTCCATGGTCTCTTCGAGCGGGGTCGAGGGGTCGAACCGGTGGGCCTGGTAGACGTCCACGTGGTCCGTGCCGAGACGGCGAAGGGAGTTGTCGATCGATTCCCGTATGTGCTTGCGCGAGAGTCCCTGGTCGTTGCGTCCGGGCCCGACGGGCGCGAAGACCTTGGTGAGAATTTCCAGGCTCTCCCGGCGCTCCCCCTTCAACGCCCGGCCGAGTGCTTCCTCCGCGCGGGTGTCCGCATAGACGTCGGCGGTGTCGAAAGTGGTGATTCCGGCGTCAAGTGCGGCCCGCACACAGGCGAGTTCCGTCTCTTCACCGGTCGATGAACTCCGGGTCAGCCAGTTGCCGTACGCAATCCGACTGACAATCAAACCGCTGCTTCCCAGATGGCGAAAGTCCATGTCCCCAAACTAGCAACGCAGTTGACTACCTTCGGGTGAATGCGTCATCGACCGCGGCACTCCCGGCGGGACGGCGCATTAACGCCGGTCCGTGGCGCCTTTACAGCGGGCGGCAAGGATGCCGAGCACCGGCAGGAGTGAGAGCCGCCGCCCCGCGACCGAGCCGGCCCAGGGACCTACCCCGGGCCGGCCAGGGACCGGGCGATGTGGAACTGCCGCTCGGCCTCGGCCGGGTGGCCCGCCGCCTCGTAGGTGCGTCCCAGCCGACGGCGGACCTCCATCTCCAGGGGCCTGCTGGTGTGCTCGGTGAGCGTGGCCAAGGCCTCCTGCTGGAGGGTGATGGCCAACGGCAGGTCTCCGCGGCCGTGTTCCGCGGCCCCGAGCAGCGACAGGCTCGTCGCACGCAGCTGCAGGTCGCCGACCTCCTGGGCCAGCTCCGCCGCGCGCCGCGCCAGGCCCTTGACCTCGGTGTGCCGGCCGAGCGCCAGGTGAGCCTCGGCGGTGAAGCACAGGGTCTTGCTGATCATCCTGGGGCGGCCGATCTTCTCGGCGAAGGTGAGAGAGGTGGCGTAGTACGTGAGCGCCTTCTCGTGCCGCCCCTCCTGGTCGTGCAGGGCGCCGAGCTGGCAGCTCGACATCCCGGCCAGCCAGTCGTCGTCGAGCCGGGACGCCATCCCCATCACCTCGCTCAGGTGGGCGGCCGCCTCCGGGAGCCGGCCCAGCGCACGCTCTGCGGCACCCATGACGGCGATCGCCCTGGCCTGCTCGCGCAGGTCGTCCCGGTGGCGGGCGAGGCGCAGCGCGTCGGCGCACCAGGCGTGCGCCTGCTGGAAGCGCCCCTGGTAGATGTCCGCGACGGCCAGGCAGTTGCGCAGGGAGGAGGGCATCCGCCGGTCGTCGGCCAGGTCGGCGCCGGGCAGCGCGAGCTCCAGGGCGGAGCGGCACTCGTGGAAGCGGCCCTGGCGGACCAGCGGGTCGACCAGGGACTCGGCGATCCAGCAGGCGTGGTCGCGCTGCCCGGTGGCCGCCGCGAAAGCGACCACGTCGAGCAGTTGGCCGCCCGCGGCCTCCAGCCACGCGTCGGCTTCCCGCCAGTCCGAGAAGGGCGAGTCGCAGACATCGGGTCCTGTCGGGTAGCCCTCGGGGCCCCAGTCGCTGGCGATGCGCCCGGCGGCCGTGTAGAGGTGCAGCACGGCGGCGCGGTCCGCGGCGGCCTCCTCGGGCACGGCGGCGGCGAGGCGGCGCGTGTGGTCGCGTACCAGATCGTGCAGCCGGTAGCGGCCGGCCCGCGGCTGCTGCAGCAGACTCGCGTCGACAAGACGTTCCAGGAGGTCTTCGGTGTCCTGGAGCGGTCGGCCCAGCATGACGGCGGGGGTGAGCCCGTCGAACTCGGCGGTCGGGGCCTGCCCCAACGCCCTGAAGCCGCGGCGCAGTTCGGGCGCGAGCAGGTCGTAGGACATACGGAAGGCGGCTTCCACGCTGCGGTCCTCCGCCCGGAGCTCGCCCAGTCGGCGTTCGTCGCCCGACATCCGGCCGACCAGGTGGGCCACTGTCCAGGACGGGCGGTTCTGCAGCCGGGCCCCGGCGATCCGCAGCGCCAGCGGGAGGCCGCCGCAGCGGCGGGCGAGTTCTTGCGCGGCCTCCGGTTCCCGTCCGGCACGCGCCTCGCCGAGGAGGCGCGTGAGCAGGGTGACCGCCTCATCCGTGTCCAGCGGTTCCACGGTGAGCCGCCGGTCGGCGTCCAGGCCGGGCAGGCGCTGGCGGCCTGCCACGAGGACCCGACTGCCCGGGCCCGCGGGCAGCATCGGGCGCACCTGTTCGGCACTGCGGGCGTCGTCCACGACCAGCAGCAGCCGCAGGGAGCTGGTGGCCGCGCGCCAGGCGGTGACCAACTCGGGCAGCTCGTCCGGCAGTTCGCCGTCGGCACCGTTGACGGCACGGAGCAGTTGGTGCAGGGCGCGCTGCGGGCGCAGGCTCTCGTGGGGGGCGCCGTGCGTGTGCAGGTCCACGAACAGGCAGCCGTCCGGGTACTGGTCCTGCAGTGTCCAGGCGGCGCGGACCAGCAGCGCGGTCTTGCCGACGCCCGCCGTGCCGTCCACGGCGGCCACGGAGACGGAGCCCGCGGGCACCGGCGCGGTGAGCAGGGCGAGTTCCGGCTCCCGGCCGATGAGCCAGGCGGTGTCGCCGGGGAGTTCGTTGCGGCGAGGTCGCGAGGGGGGTGAGGCCGGGGGCAGGGACGGGGACGGGGGACGCTCGGGCGCCGACTGCTGTGCGGGTACGGGCAGGTGTGCGGGTACGGACGTAAGCGTGGGTACGGGCTTGAGCGCGGGCGCGGCCGCACCGAGCAGCATCCGGTCGTCCCGGCGCAGCACGCCCTGGTGCACTCGGCGCAGTTCCTCGCCGGGCTCCACACCCAGCTCGTCACGGAGCCGGCCTCTGGTCTCTTCGTAGGCGGCGAGCGCCTCGGCCTGCCGGCCGGTGCCGTAGAGCGCGCGCATACGCAGGGCGGCGAGCGGTTCGTCATGAGGCTGCGCCATGGGCGCCGCGAGCAGCCCGTCCAGAGCCTCCGCGTACCGGCCCAGGAGCACCAGGCACTCCGCCCGTTCCTGGTGGAGGGTACGCCGCTGCCGGACGAGGCGCTGCCGCTCGGCGTCGGCGAGCGGGCCGGGCAGGCCGGCCAGCGGCTCCCCGCGGAACAGGTCCAGCGCCCGCGTGCAGCTGTCGAGGGCGACGGACAGGTCACCCGCCGCCCTCGCACCGCGTACCGCCGCGCTCTGACCGGTCAACTCCCCGAGGTCCAGGCGGGCTTCGCCGGGTACGAAGCGGTAGCCGCCGCGCTCACCGCGGATCGCGGACGCGCTGGGGCCGGTGCCGGGCGCGTCCAGCGCCTTGCGCAGGGGATAGACGTAGCTGGGCAGTACCCGACGGCCCGTACCCGGAGGCTCAAGTCCCCATACGTCATCGAGGAGTTGCTGGTGGGTGACGAGTGTCCCGGCGCGCAGCACCAGTGCGGCGAGCACCGCCTGCCGCCGCACGGGCCCGAGGTCGAGCGGCACCTCGCCCCGGTGGGCGGTGACCGGACCGAGCAGGGCCAGACGCAGCCGGTCCGCGCCGCCCTCCCGGCCGGCCGCCCCGACCATGCCCGGCGTACCTGTCCTGCCTGCCGTTCCCACCCCAGCCGGGCCCACCGTGCCCACCCCGGCCGGACCCACCGATCCCGCCTCAGCTGTCACACCGGTCGCGCCCGCCACATCCGCCGCGTCCACTCCGCCCGTTCTGCTCGTGCCCACTCCGGACTCCCCCATCGAACTCCCCCGTACTTTCCGCGCTTTCCCGCGGTTCCCCGTCGTCCCCGCGGCAGTCGCATCCGCTGCTTCACCAGAATTTCATGGGCATTGCAGTGTCTCGCGAGAGGGTTCGGCGCGTCGTGTCCGGTCCCGGTCGATCACCGTTCCGGCCTCCCCTGGGACGGGTTCCTGTCGGTCCCGAGGGTGTGAACCGTAGGAAGTGAGCTGTCCCGTGAGTGAGAACCCGCAGGTGGATCCCCGGCAGGGCTTCGGCGGCGCCTACCAGGGCCCCGGCCAGGTGCCGCCCCCGATGCCCGGCCAGGCGCCGCCGCCCGTCCCGCCGCAGGCGCCGGGCGCGCCCTCGGCCTGGTCGCAACCGATGCCACCCGGCGGGCCCGGTGGCCCTGGTCCGCGCACCGGCCGTTCGCCCCTCTGGCTGATCGGGGGCGCCGCGGTGCTCGTCGCGGCCGTGGTCGCCGGCGTGCTCGTCGCCACCTCGGGGGACGACGACGGCAAGAGCGCCGCGTCGGGCAAACCCCCCGGCGTGCCGGGAGGCGCCGCCAAGCCGGAGGCACCGTCGGAGGGCAAGGTGTTCAGCAAGGTGCCCAAGGGATGCGAGCTGATCAAGGCGTCCACCATCGAGAAGATCGCGCCCGGCGGCGTGTGCACGCCCGGATTGATGGACAACAAGGACCTGGCCACGATGATCACCAGGATGCCGAGGTGGGAGGCGCCGGACTCCGGCAGCAACTATCAGAGCCTGGACGTGAACGTCACCGTCGGCCCGTCGGCCGTGGGCATGTACGACATCTACAAGAAGACCGCCATGAAGGACATGGGTCCCACGTACGAGGTGACCGACTCCCGGTCGCTCAGCGGGCTCGGCGAGAAGGCCTTCGTCGTCCACGCCGTCGACGACTCGCTGGTCTGGGTGAAGGTGCTCGTCCGCGAGGGCAACGCCATGGTCCGCACGGAGTTCGTCTACAGCAAGACATCCTCCGACCGCACGCAGCAGCAGACCGAGGCCGATGCCGTCACGGCCGTCCGTGACGTGCTCGGCTCGATGAGCTGACCGCCGCGGCGACGACGTGCACCCTCAGCCCTCCGGCGACAGCGACCCCGCGGCCGCACCCACCGCCGTACAGTCCGCGCACACCACCGTGCCGCAGCCACCGGCCACACCGACGCGGCAGTTCACCGCCGTCCCGCACCCCCCTGGCCAGGCCGCTCACCGGCAGAGCCCCGCCCGCATCGGCCCCTACGAGGTCTTCCAGCTCCTCGGCGAGGGCGGCATGGGCAGGGTGTTCCTGGCCAGGTCGCCGGGGTCGCGGCTGGTCGCCCTGAAGGTCATCCGGCCCGAGTACGCCGAGACGCCGAACTTCCGCGGGCGGTTCCGGCGCGAGGCCGAATCCGCCCGCCGTGTGAGCGGCTTCTTCACCCCGCCGGTGCTCGACGCGGACGCGGACGCCCCGCAGCCCTGGCTGGCCACGGCCTACGTCCCCGCGCCGTCGCTGCACGATGTCGTACGCGGCTTCGGTGTACTGCCCGAGGCCGGTCTGCGGGCCCTGGGCGCCGGCCTCGCGGAGGCGCTGCCGGCCATCCACGACGCCGGCATCGTCCACCGCGACCTCAAACCCGGCAACGTACTCATCACCGAGGACGGGCCCCGCGTCATCGACTTCGGCATCAGCAGGGCGGTGGACGCCACCCAGGTGACCCGGACCGGCGCCGTGATGGGGACACCCGGATTCATGGCGCCCGAGCAGATCATGTCGAGCCGCGAGGCCGGGCCTGCGGCCGACATCTTCTCCCTGGGCTGCGTCCTGGTCTTCGCGGCCACCGGTCGGGGCCCCTTCGGTACGGGAGGGACGGCCGAGATCCTCTACCGGGCCGTCCACCACCCGCCTCGACTGGACGGCGTGCCACCGGCGTTGGGGCCGCTGATCGGCGCCTGCCTGGACAAGGATCCCGCCCGCAGGCCGCCCGCCGCGTCGGTACTGGCCGCGCTGGGGGACACCGACCCCGCCGCGCTGCTCATCGAGGGCCTGCGGGAGGACCTGGCGCGACGGCAGGCGCACGCCGCCGTCCTGGTGTCCGCGCCGCCTGTGCCCATGGCGTCCCTCGCGCCGCCCGACGACCCGTTCGCCGCCGCCGTTCCCCGGGGCCCGAGCCGCCGTAGGTTCCTGTGGATCGCCGCGGCGGGCACCACCGTCGCGGCGGGCGGCGGGGCCGCGGCACTGGCCAGGCGGCGGCAGGAGCCCGGCAAGGCCCCCGCCCACAGCGGCACCAGTACCGGCACCACCGGTCGGCCCGCGGCCAAGGTCCCGGCCGGCCCGCGGCCGCGCTGGTCGGCCCCGCTGAAGAAGCTGGCGAGCGCTCGACTCCAGCTCCTGGGGGACGTGTTGGTGCACTGGGAGCAGAGACGCGCGACCGCCTACGACACCGCCACCGGGAAGGAACGCTGGGCGGGCTCGCTGCGGCTGCCCTCCGGCGTCTCGGGGGACCCGAAGTGGCTGGGCGTGCGCGGGCCGACGCTGTACGCCTCGGCCTGGAGCGGCGAGCACGGCTATCTGCTCGGCGTCGACGCCCTCGGGAAACAGAAGTTCACGCACACGGTCACCGAACAGGGCGCCGACGGCGGGTTCGCCGACTTCGCCGAGAGCGTCCTGTCCGTCGCCGGTTCGGTCGCGGTCGTCGGGACCAGTGGCGACAAGGGGTACGGGGTGCTCGCGGTCGATCTCGGCTCGGGCGAGGTGCTGTGGTCGCGCAAGGTCAAGGGGAGTGACTTCCAGGCGTACGCCGAGGGGAGCCGCTGCTTCCTCCAGGACAACGGCACCCTCCATGGCCTCGCCCTGCGCTCGGGCGCCGAACGGTGGAAGGTCCGGGGCGTCATCAAGCCCGGCGCCTACCCCCACCTGTCCTCCGACGGCGAGACCCTGCTCGTCACCAGCACCAAGGTGCAGGCCTTCCGCGCCGCCGACGGCAAGAAGCTGTGGACGGCCGTCAATGAGACGACCACCATCAGCGCGGCCAGGGTCCGCGGCGGGCGGGCCTACCTGTACGACGGCGCGGGCACCGTGTTCGCCCTGGACATGCGCGGCGGGAAGCAGGTGTGGCACACGGCGAGCCCGGTGCACCTGACGACCACCGGCGGCGCACAGGACCAGGGACCCGCCGTCTCCTCGTCCGTGCTGGCCGTCGCCACCTGGGCCACCGGCGACGTCCCGGGCTTCGTCGTCCTGCGCGCGGACGACGGCAAGCCGCTCTGGGCGCACCAGCCCTCGGGCGGCACGGCCGGGGGCGCCCCCGGCGGTAAGACCGACTGGCTGCTCCAGCTCTCCGGCGGCACTCTCTTCGCCGCCTCCGACACCACCCTCCACGCCTTCCGGAGCGACTCGCCGTGACCATGCCGCCCACACCGCCCATGCCGCCGTCCGCGCCGACGCCGCCCGGTCCGGCACCGGTCACGCCGCCCCCGCAGGCCGCCTCCCCCTCCCCCGCCTCGTACATCGGCCCCTACCGGGTGATCCGGGAGCTCGGTGCGGGCGGCATGGGCCGTGTCCATCTCGCCGCGTCGCGCAGCGGCCGTGCGGTGGCCGTCAAGGTCGTGCGTCCCGAACTCGCGGCCGACCCCGATTTCCGCCGCCGTTTCAGGGCCGAGGTCGACGCCGCCCGCGCGGTGTCCGGCGCCTTCACCGCGCCGGTCGTCGACGCCGACCCCGAGGGGCCGCAGCCGTGGCTGGCCACCGCGTACATCCCCGGCCCCTCCCTCATCGACGCCCTGGACGCCCACGGGCCCATGCCCGAGCCGACCGTTCGCGTACTCGGCGGCGGCCTGGCCGAGGCGCTGGCCGCGATCCACCGCGCCGGGCTCATCCACCGCGACCTCAAGCCGTCCAACATCCTGCTCACCCTCGACGGCCCCCGGGTCATCGACTTCGGCATCAGCCGGGCCGTCGACGGCACCGTGCTCACCGCCGAGGGCCAGGTCGCGGGCTCGCCCGGCTTCATGTCGCCGGAACAGTCGAGAGGGGGCGAACTCACGCCCGCCAGCGACGTGTTCGCCTTCGGCGCCGTGCTCGCCTTCGCCGCCACCGGCGTGCCGCCCTTCGGCACCGGCGCGGTACACGCCCTGCTCTACCGGGCAGCCTACGAAGAACCGCAGCTGACCGGCGTCCCCCACGGCCTGCTCGGCATCATCGCCGCGTGCCTGGACAAGGATCCCGCGCGCCGCCCCACCGTCGAGCAGCTGCAGGCCTGGCTGCGCCCGGAGACCACCGCGGGATGGCTCGGCGCGGTCGAGCTCCGGGTGACCGAGGATCAGCGCACGCTGGACGACACGCTGCGCGCCCCGTTGCTCGGCCGCCGCAGGTTGCTGACCGGAGGCGCCGTGCTCGCCGTGACCGCGGCGGCGGGCGGCACGGCGTGGTTCCTGCGCTCGCGCGGCGAGGACGGCGGGGGCACGACCGCCACCCCCGAACTCGCCTGGGCCAAGGAGCTTCCGCGGCCAGGCATGTTCCTGCGCGCGGTGACCCGGTCCACCCTGCTGTGCACCGAGAAGGCCTCCGGTGCCTGCTTCGACCGGAGCACCGGCAAGCTCCTGTGGAAGGACCTAGGCGGCCAGAACACCGACGCGCTCCCCGACGACAAGCGCGTCTACACGGTGCGCACCGACGGCAAGGTGCACGCGTTCGACGGCCGGTCCGGCAGGAAGCTGTGGGAGGCGTCCCCGGCCGGGGACAGCGCGCCCGAGCTGGACTTCTCGGACGGCGAGGTGGTCATGACCAAGAGCCGCGGACGCGCCCGGGCCCTGGAGGCGTCGAGCGGCGAGGTGCGGTGGACCGCACGGGACGTGAAGGGCGTCAGCATGACCATCGGCGCCACCCCGGCGGGCGCACTGCTCATCTGGGGCGACCCGTCGAAGACCGATCCGGCCGCGATGCTCAGGGGTTACACCGCCCTCGACCGGCGGACGGGCGAGCGCGTATGGACGAAGGACCTCGTCACCCTCGGCACACCGGAGAGGAGCAAGGTCCTCTACGGCATCGACGCCGGCATGAAGTTGCTCGCCCTCGACCCCGACGACGGCCGCACACGCTGGAGCAGGCCCACCGAACTCCCGCCGACGAACAGTGAGATCCTCGGCTTCTCGGGGTCTCTGAGCCTGCTCGAAGGCACCCTGTTCTGCTACCCGAGCACCGGCTTCAGCGGTTCACGGCGCGGCCTGCTCGCCGCCTTCGACCCGGCGTCGGGCAAGACGCTCTGGACGGTGCGGACCGGCGCGCGCGGCAACCGCGGTTTCGCGCGCGCCGGTGCCACCGTCTGCTACCTGGACAAGAAGGTCTTGTACGGCATCGACGCCGGGACCGGCGCGAGACGCTGGACGGCGGGGGCGGGCCTGGACGACCTCGAACTCCTGGGCGCGCTGCGCGGCCTCTTCCTCGCCGCGGGTACGAAGGGGCTGTACGCCTTCCACGCCGGCACCGGCAAGCAGGTCTGGCACCACCGGGTCACCGGTGGCTCCGGATCCTGGTCGGCCGAGACCGTCGGCGACGACCTGTACGCGGCCTGGTCCGGCAAACTCTTGCGCTTCTCGGTGCCCTAAAGGTGTCGCAGAAGGCTGTGTTCGGGCAGGCCGGGCCCGAGCAACCCGGCACGTGGGGAGAACCGACTACATAACGCGAAGGCGCGCGCTCCCTGCCCGGGCGTCCGCTGTGGGCAGTCAGGTTTCGGTCCCGCGGACGCATGAGGTAAGAAGACATCCGTGACCGAACCGCCCCAGACCGCCTCCCAGCAGGCGTTTATCGCCCTCGCGCCGCCCGACGACGCGAAGAACGAGCTGGCGCACGCGCTGAGCCCGGCCTACGCCGCCTATCCCGACCTGCGCTGGAACCGCATCGAGGACTGGCACATCACCCTGGCGTTCCTGGGCGAGCTGCCGGTGCAGGCCGTCCAGCGGCTTCGTTCACCCCTCGCCGATCTGGCGGCTGCCCGACCCTCGCTCGAACTGTCGCTGCTCGGTGGCGGACACTTCGACGAGCGGGTGCTGTGGAGCGGCATCGGGGGCGATCTCGGCCAACTGCACGAGCTGGCCGAAGCGGTACGGGCGCGGGTCAGGGACTGCGACATCGCCTTCGCCGAACGTCCGCTGCGTCCCCATCTCACGCTGGCCCGCGCTCGCCGCTACGACACCGCGTCCGTAACGGCGGCGGCCACCTGCCTCGACGGCTTCACCGGACACCCTTGGCAGACCGAGCGCCTCCACCTGGTCGGCAGCACGATGAACGGTCACCCCGGCCCGCGCCGCTATCAGGACATCGACGCATGGACCCTGGTCACTGGGCAGCCGCCTCGGCCCCACACGCCCTGAACCCCACCCCCACACGCATACAGCCACCCCTCCCCCCCTTCCTCACATCACACCCTGCTCCTAAGACTGATGAGCCCATCGCTGCCACCCCTGAGTGAAGCGATCGCCGTCGCGCCCCGAGCCTGGCTGGGCACCGGACCGTTGTCCGAACCGACGTCGCCCTCCTGCGGCCCCGGCCTCCGGGCGCGGTACGCCGCCCGGTAGGCGGCGGGCGAGGAGCCGAGCTGGCTGCGGAAGTGCCCGCGCAGCGCCACCGCCGAGCGGAACCCGCAGCGCCCCGCGATCTCGTCCACCGGATACTCCGACGTCTCCAGGAGCCGCTGGGCCTGCAGCACCCGCTGGGTGATCAGCCACTGCAGCGGCGCGCTGCCGGTCAGCGAGCGGAACCTGCGGTCGAAAGTGCGCCTGCTCATGTACGCACGCGCGGCCAGAGTTTCTACGTCGAATTGCTCGTGCAGGTGCTCCAGGGCCCACGCGACGACCTCGGCGAGCGGGTCCGCGCCGATCTCCTCGGGCAGCGACCGGTCGAGGTAGCGCTCCTGCCCGCCGGAACGGCGCGGCGGCACCACGAGACGACGGGCCAGGGCTGCCGCCGCCTCGTTGCCATGGTCGGAGCGCACGATGTGCAGGCACAGGTCGATGTCCGCCGCCGTGCCCGCCGAGGTCAGTACGTCGCCGTCGTCCACGAAGAGTTCGCGCGGGTCGACGTGTGCCGACGGATAGCGCTTGGCCAGCGTCGGTGCGTACATCCAGTGGGTGGTGGCCGGCCGCCCGTCCAGCAGCCCGGCGGCCGCGAGCACGAAGGCCCCGGTGCACAGGCCGACGATGCGCGCTCCCTCTTCATGCGCGCGCCGCAGGGTGTCCAGCGCCTCCCGCGGCGGCGGCGAGGTGATGGAACGCCAGGCGGGCACCACGACGGTACCGGCCCGCGCGATGGCCTCCAGGCCGTAGGGCGCGCTGAGTTCGAGCCCGCCGGTGCTGCGCAGCGGGCCCTCCTCGCCCGCGCACACCAGCAGGCGGTACCGGGGCACCCCCGCGTCCTCGCGGTCGATTCCGAACACGGAGAGTGGAATCGAGCTCTCGAAGATGGGGCCACCGCTGAACAACAGCACGGCGACAACCTCCCGGCGACGCCGCCCGCCGGGCCTCCGTACACCTTCTGACCCTGGCGAATACCTCGACCGGTCCCCCGCACGGACCTCTGACCGATCGTGCGGGTGCTCGTACGACCGGTCATGTGCACGGTCATACGGCCGGTCATCCGCCGAAAGCCTCGCCGCCCGCCGTCCTTCGGCGGGCGACTTTGCCGCCTCCGCCGGCCCACCGGCAACGCTCCCCGCCCCGCCGCCGTGTGTCGCGAGTGCGGAAGCCGCCCCGCCCGACGGCATGCCAGGGCCGGGACGGCCGGAATCGGGCCCCGCAGCCTGCCCCAAGCGCGCTCGGATCCCCTCCAGGCCCGCTTCGCTGTCAAAGGTCTCTTCGAGTGCCTGACCCACCGCGTCTTCGGTGGCCTCAAGGGCCCTGGTCAGGATCTCGTCGCCGGTCACATCCGGTTCGTCATGCATCGCTCGCCTCCCCGCTCACGACAGCCAGCCGACTGCGGGCCTGGTGAATCAGGTTGCGTACTGTGCTGTTGGTGACTCCCATGTCCTGAGCCGCCTCGTCGGTCGAACATCCCGCGATGTGTACGAGGACCAGAGCCTGACGCTGACGTTCCGAGAGATCTCCGATGGCGTCCAAGACGTTACGGAACTTCTCTCTCACCGTCACTTGGTCCTCGACCGGCATCACGCCACCGTCCCGGTCCATCTCCTCCCCCAGCAGCACCGTCTCGGCCCCACGTCGATATACCGACATCGCGTGCCGGACCGCGGTTTTGACGAGCCAGCCCTGCCAGTTCCTGATCTCCTCGGCTCCCGGCTTGCGCAGGTATTCCCCAGCTTGCACGAAAGCATGCTGGCAACCTTCCCAGCCGTCGTGGCTGTTCCCGGCCGCGGCCACCGTCGCTTTCCGGAGCACCACCTTGCCGTACTGCCGGAAAAGGGTCTCGACCCGCGCTGCGCACGCGTCACTCCATCCGTCGGGCTCCCCGTCCGCATCAGGCGGCCGCTCATCGGTATCGCTCGTCACTGGCGCCCGCCCCTCCAGCCCCTGGGACGGTGATCTCCCACTCACTCATCGCCCTTCCCTGAGCATCCCGCGCTCTGAAGCGGACCTGCGTCCCGCCGGGTGAAAGCCGCAGCACGGCGACAACCGCAGCCCATCGGGCCCGCTCCCGCACTCGGTACGCGAGCGCGGCCACCATGGTGCCCAGGACGGGCAGGCCCGTGCAGGCCAACAGCCACACATTGTCACCCACGGCGTTCGTCTCATCCATGTCGACGACAACTCCTTCTGCCCGATAGAGAGTTGAGGAGCCCAAAACGTCTAGGCGCCCGAGCCGACATCTATTCCGTACCCGCTCACCCGCCCGGAACGCGAGTCCGAGTGGCGCTCCATCGCTACGGTTCAGCCAGAACCGGCCAGAACCGGCCCGGCGCCGAAACCACCGATGACGGCGAACCGTTCCAGGTCGACGACGGCGATCCGGCGACCGGGAGTGGACAGAACCGGCGGCACGGAGGCGTCGTGGGGGCGCACCAGACTCACCGTGTGCGACAACAAGCCGGTGACAAAAGCCCGTTCGCCGTCCCGGCTGAGGGAGAACAGGTGGGTCTGCACCCCATGGGTAGGCACCACTCTGGTCGGCGCCTCGTCGGCGGTCGGAGCGTCAAATCCGAGCAGTACCGCCTTTTCCAGGCTCAGGGCGTACAGCCGGTCGCGGCTATCGATCCCCATGCCATGGATACGGTTGAAGGGCCGCGTGTTGAACTCGTGCGGATAGTCGGGCAATGGGACCCTCTGCCGACGCTGCACCGAGACACATCGCAAAAACTGACGGCGTGACCGCTTTTCTCGACCATCACTAATTCGTCGGCCCGTTGGTCGACCTGTTCCTCGGCGCGATCCGCCTGGGAGGCAGCTGACACCGGCACGGTCAATCCGCTCGCCAACACCCCTGCCCCCGCCGCTTTCATCACCGGACGACGTGTCGTCACATGGCCCGCCTCGATTCCTCGGCAACCCGCTGGACGCGGCTCGGCTCAACTGGTGACATGTCTATCTTGTGGTGAAAAGCGCCCTATGCGCCACGTGCAATTTGCCCCGTGATGCACACCTCTGCACCCTTGGAGGCGTATATAAAGCATTGCCTGCATTGCGGAGCCCTCGACCGGAATGGCGCACCCGCGCTATGCCATCGAGTCGCCTTTCGATCCGCGCCCCATTCGGTGAAATGAGTCACACCGCTCGTCCTGGCCCGGAGTGAGGACCTGAAGCGCATTCGCGTTCCACCCAAAGCGAGTTGGGTCTAGTCGATCAAAGAAAGCAAGGGCCTCCCGATTGCCCCTGGCCGACCCCGCACATTCCCCCGCCAAATGTGGACCTTGTTCCGTTCTGACTTTCTCGTCTAACGTCACGCCCAATCCCGGATGGAACGCCGAATCCTGCCGCTGTCCGGAAACCTACTCACCCACTCACTTACGCACGGCAGGAGCGGGGAACCCAGGTATGCCGCCAGTCCGGATTCCGGAACGGCTCGGGGTGAAGTCGCCATATCAGCGCGACCGGACATCTCCCGTCCGAACCCGACAGCTCACCTCGCAGGCGACGGAGAGGAATTCGTCATGCCTGCAAAGGGAAAGCACCGCCGCCCCAAGTCCAACTCGCTCAGCCGGGGCATCGCCGCCGCAGGCGCGGGCGGGACGGTGCTCGTCCTCCCGGTGCTCGGCGCGACCACCGCCACCGCGGCGCAGGCCGACGCGGCCGCCAAGCCCGCCGCGGCCCCGACGACCTACGTCGTCGCGGCCGGTGACTCCCTGTCCAAGATCGCACAGGAGCACTCCCTGAGCGGTGGCTGGAAGAAGCTGTACCAGGACAACCGCGGCGTCCTCGGCGGAGACCCGCAGCTCATCCACCCCGGGCTCAAGCTCACCCTCAGCAGTGCGGGCACAGCCGAGCCCGCGCAGAAGTCGACCGCGTCCAACGCGTCCGCCGAGCGGGCGGACCGCTCCGAGCGCCAGGACGACCTCGCCGCCGAGCCCGCCGCTCCCCCGGCGCAGAAGTCCTACACCAACGACCTGGACGGCTGGATCAACGAGTCGCTCGACATCCTGGCCCAGCAGGGCATCCCCGGCTCGTACGAGGGCATCCACCGCAACATCATGCGCGAGTCCTCCGGCAATCCCCTGGCCATCAACAACTGGGACTCCAACGCCGTGGCCGGGACCCCCTCCAAGGGGCTCCTGCAGGTCATCGGCCCCACCTTCGCGGCCTACCACGTGCCCGGCACGTCGATGGACAGCTTCGACCCGGTCGCCAACATCACCGCCGCCTGCAACTACGCGGCCGACCGGTACGGCTCGATCGACAACGTGGACGGCCCGTACTGACCTCGCCCTTCATGCGGCAAAGCGGCAGGGGGCGGGCAGGGCGTACGGAGGATGTGCCGACGCCCTGGTCAGACAACTGCCGCGAACGTCGTGATCGCCTCGACGAGGTCGGCCGGAGCTTCCAGCGGGATCAGGTGCCCCGTCTTCGGAATCACCGTGAAGTCGGCCCCGGAGAGATAGGGAACCAGGTTGGCGAGGAGCACGTCGACGGGCTCGACGCGGTCCTGCTCTCCGGCGATGACCAGGGCGGGGACGCTGATCATGCGGGTGTGCTCGGTGATGTCCTCCGCGATGCCGCGCAGCGGCCACTCTGTGCGGGCGGTGTCGGCGCCCGCACGCGAATCGGTCGCGACCTGCGCCTTGATCGATGCGGGCAGCTCGGTCGCGGTGAGGATGCCGTCCCGTGCGACGGCGACGGATTCGTCGGAATCGTAGGCGTGGGAGAGGCCTTCCCGGTACTCGGGAGTGATCTGCTCTGCGGGCTTCGCCGGACCGGGGCCGACGAGGACGATCCCGCGGAGGCCGGCGGGCCGGGCCGCTGCGATCAGCTGCGCGACCTTGCCGCCCATGGAGTGTCCGACCAGCACGTACTCGGTGATGCCCGCGTCGGCGATCACCGCGAGCGTGTCGTCCGCGAGCCGGCGGAGCGTGTAGGGGCCGGGCAGGCCGCTTGAGCGGCTCCACCCACGGAAGTCGACTGTGAGGACGTCGCGGCCCGGGAGGCGGTCGACGACGAGGTCCCAGGTGCGGGCGGAGCCACCCCAGTAGTGCAGGAACACCAGGGTCGGTCCGGCCCCCGGCCGGTGGTCGTAAGCGGGCAGCAGCGGTTGCTGTGTCGTGTTCATTCGCGATGCCTCGATCAGTGCTCTGCGGCGGATCTCCCTTGTCTCCATTGGATATCCGCGGCTCTCCAGAGGCATCGGCACGATTGGTCGCCCGATGGTGGAAACTGGACACATGGCCGCGATCCGACAGATGACCTACCAGCCCGTCGGGCACGGTGCCGCCGCTGTCGAGACGATGACGTTCGCCCGCCTTCGCGAGCTGAACGACGGCGGCACGCAACGTGCCGACTTCCACGTCCTGGCCGTCGTCGACGCCGGACACGGCTCCGTCACAATGGACTTTCGCCAACTCCCCCTCAGGGAGCGGTCCGTGGTGTGGATCATTCCCGGCGCGGTGCACCGATGGGACGACATCGCCGAGGTGGCCGGGCACATCGTGCTGTTCATCCCGACTGCGCCGGTCACCCACGCCACCCGAGAGCTCGTCGCGTCCCCTGACCTGGTCGCGCAGTGGAGCATCGACGAGGCCGACTGGCCGTTCGTCGACGCCGCGCGGAACCACCTGCTCCTCGAAGCGTCCGCCCGGCCCCGAGACGTGCCGACGGAGTTGCCCGAGATCCTGCTCTCCGCACTCATCGCCCGGATCCGGCCGCCGCACGGCGAAGCGCGGTCGGCGAATGACGAACGGCCGGTGGGTGAAGAACGGCCGGTGCGTGCAGAACGGTCGGCGAGTCCGGTGTTCCGGCTGTTCCGGTCCAGTGTCGAAGCGCACTTCCGGGAACATCATGACGCCGGCTACTACGCCCGGGCCCTGGGATACACGCCCCGCACCCTCTCCAGAGCAGTGCAGCAGGCCACCGGCCTCACCGCGAAGGCCTACATCGTCGATCGCATCATCCTGGAAGCCAAACGCCTCCTCGCACACGACCGCCTCACCGCAGCCCGCTGCGCCGCCACACTCGGCTTCCCCGATGCCTCCAACTTTTCGGTGTTCTTCCGAAAGGCGGCAGGCGTACGCCCGGGTGCATGGCAGGAAGCGGAGATGACGCGGCGTCCGACTCGCTCAGCGCAGGTTCACTAAGGGCTGTCCGGCATCTGCTGACGAGCCCCGAGCAGGCTGGGGCGTCAGAGGCGTGCGCTGCCGACATGTTGGGGCTGGGCGCGTCATCCGTGGCTGGATGCTCTTTGTAGCAGGTGGTCGATGTGCCGTTGGAGGATGGCCAGCGCCATCTCCGGAGAGTGGTGGCCTGCCAGGACGTGGACCGTGAGGCCATCAGCCACAGCGAGGAGGGTGTGGGCCTCGCGGGTGGGGTCGAGGTGCTGTGGAATTTCCTGGGTGTCCTGGCCGTAGCGGATGAGCCACGCGATGAGGTCATGGAGCTTGGCATAGGTGTCGTGCAGGACGGCTGCCAGTTTTTCGCTGGCCGGTGCGCGGGTGACGAAGGCCAGCCAGACGTGCGCCTGCGTCTTCGATTCCTCATCCAGCAAGGCGAGTTCGGCCATGGTGTGTGACAGCAGAGTGGATGCGGCCTGAGGGGCGGAGGCTGTGTCGATGCGCTGGTTGGCGCGTTCGCTGACGTGTTGGGAGACGTGCTCCAGCGCGAAGAGCAGCATGTCCTCCTTGGTGCTGAAACACCGCTGGACGGCGCCCATGGACACGTCTGCCTCAGCGGCGACGTCGCGGAGGCTGACGGCTTCCATGCCGGAACGCGCGATCAGAGTGCACACTGCCTCGGCGATCCGTCGGCGTCGGTCCTCGTAGTCGACCTGCCTAGGCACACTCAGCTCCTCCTCTTTTCTGATGCACTTGCATCATATCCTGCCGCACTGCACGATGTGATGCGACCGCATCGAAAACGATGCGCGCACACTGGGGAGGACGCCCATCATGGGGAAGCAGCTCAAGAAGTCGGACAACAGCTCGGGCCAGGGGCTGCTCTGGCTGTTCGGTGCCATCCTGGCCGTCCAGGGGTTCGGCTCCGCCATCACAGAGGCCGGGTGGGATACAAGCTTCGGTGTCGCCGGCCTTCTGCGGGCAGCCCACGTGCCTGAGTGGGGAACCCTCCTGGTCGGCTTTGCCGGTGCCGCCCTACTGGTGACAGCCGCGCGCCGTCACCATGCGAGGAGGCAGGCGCCCCGCCGTCCATGAGCGGGCCACAGCCCAACCACCGCTGCATGGGAAGCTCTTGTCGTGACCGGTGTGATCACGGCGTCGGAGCCTTCCTGGATCGCGCCGTGCACCGGGCTGAGCCCACGGCTGTTCCGGAAGTCGGTGACAGGGCTGCGCCGCGAGGGCGCTGACGCGGTACGGCGCGGTCGGCCCTGGAGCCTGCCACTGGAGGACAGGGCCGTGCTGGTCGCCGCCTACTGGCGCACCAACCTGACCCTGCGGCAGCTGGCCCCGCTGTTCGGCGTCTCGAAGTCCGCCACCGACCGCAGGCGGAACACAATCGCTCACACAAGAACATTTCTGACGGAGCGTTGGCGGCAAAGGGCGACTCGACCAACCAAGAGCTCCCGCGACCCCCTCACACAGTCAACGGCACCGGATGGATCTCGTCGGCCCGGTGGCCCGCGCGCTCGTGAATACGTTGGACCGCGTCGGCCGACGGAGCTTCCGAGAGGCAGTAGACCGTGCCGGACTGTGGATCCGCCCAAGCCTTCTCGAAGTGAACGCCTTCTTCGTTCTCGATCGCGAGGTCGGCCTGGTGGGCCTCCCGCAGTTGCTCGGCCGTTATGTCGTTCATCCCGTGGTGGACGTCCATGAAGTGGGACATGACGTCGCACCTCCCTTCGACGGGCGCGCCTGGCAGTCTCCAGCTCAAGCTCAAGCCGCGGCGCCAAGCCCGCTATCTCCATCCTGCGCCCGTCCGAGCGGAAGGTCGACAGGAAGCGGAGGGCCGACAGGAAGCCGTAGACCTGGCCGACCACGGAGCTCTCCGCGAGCCCCCGCCCACCCGGCGCAACGTTTCTGCGGTGAATAGCTTCCCCCACTCGGATCAGGCCTCTGCCAGGCTTCCGGGACGTACCGCCGGAGACCACCCAGCCTGGCTTGGTGATCAAGAACTTCATCCGTGGCTTCGCCGCGCTCAGCCTGTCCCTGACCCCTCTCCTCGCGCCGGCACCGGCGCCCGCACAAACCGTCCCGATGAGCGGCCCCTCGGCCACCCCCACCGAGACCACGACCTTGGCCGACGCCGTGCACCGCATCCCGGTCTCCGACGAGCGCCGCGAGGGCTACGCCCGCGCCGCCTTCCAGCACTGGAACGGCGGCGCGAAGAAGTCCGACGGCTGCAACACCCGCGCCGAGGTGCTGATCGCCGAGGCCAGCGAGGAGCCGTCCGTCGGCGCGGGCTGCAAGATCACCGGCGGTGAGTGGCTTTCGTACTACGACGGCCAGGAGGTCGAGGACTCCCGCAGGCTCACCGTCGACCACATGGTCCCGCTCGCCGAGGCCTGGGATTCCGGTGCCTCCACGTGGAGCGCGGCACGCCGCGAGGCCTACGCCAACGACCTGGGCGCACCGGCGTCTCTGGTCGCCGTAACCACCCGTACGGCCCGCAGCAAGGCCGACCGGGACCCCGCGCACTGGCTGCCGCCGCTGCCCACCGCGCACTGCCGCTACCTCTCGGACTGGGTGGAGACCAAGCTGCGCTGGGACCTGGCGGCAGACCCGGCCGAACTCGACGCCATCGCCGTCTTCGCCTCCGGGCAGTGCAAGCGCACCGCGGTCACCTACACCGCCGCCTCGTAGAACACGGCCCACGCCTTGCCATTCCTAGGGGCCTTAGGTTTAACCTAGGGCCCCTAGGAAAACGTGGAGGGCACATGGTGCGGGCAGGACTGACCGCGGAGCGGGTGACGATCGCGGGCGCCGAGCTGGCCGACGAGGTGGGGCTCGAACACGTCACCATGTCCCAGGTAGCACGTCGGCTCGGCGTGAAGGACGCGAGCCTCTATACGCACGTTCGCGGTCTGGAAGATCTGCGCGGGCGGATCGCGTTGCTGGCGGCGGACGAGAAGACCATCCGTATCGCGGAGGCGACCGCCGGACTGTCGGGCAGAAACGCGCTGATCGCCTTCGCGACCGCGTGGCGGGAGTACGCCCACCAGCATCCGGGCCGCTACACGGCGACGCAGACCCCGATCCAGATCGACCCCGAGCTGGCCACGAGCGCGCCCGGACCGCGGCGCGCGGTCGAGCTGACGTACAGCATGCTGCGCGGCTACGGACTGGCCGAGCCGGACCTGACCGACGCGGTCCGGTTGCTGCGCAGCACGTTCCACGGGTTCGTCGCCCTGGAGGCCGCGGGTGGCTTCGCGCACCAGCGTTCGCCGCAGCAGTCCTGGGTCCGCGCCCTCGACGCCTTGCACATCCTCCTGGAGCACTGGCCCCCGTCCCGAGAAGGAGACTCAGCATGAGTGAGACACCCAAGACGACCGGACTGACCGGCACGACCAGCATGGCCGAGCCGACCATCGGCAGCCTGCGCGTGAACGGCGCGACTCTGCACTACGAAGTGCGCGGCCAGGGCCCACTCCTGCTGCTGATACCCGGAGGGACCGGCGGCGCGGCTGCCTTCGACGCCGTCGCCGACGGCCTCGCCGCCGAATACACGGTCGCCACCTATGACCCGCGCGGGATGTCGCGCAGCACGCTGGACGCCCCCGAAGCCGAGCAGAGCCTCGCCGAACATGCCGACGATGCGTTGCGCATCCTGGAACTGCTGTCACCCGGCGAGCCCGCCCGGGTCTTCGGCACCAGTTCGGGCGCTATCGCCGCCCTGCACCTTCTCACCACCCACCCCGAACGCGTCGAACGCGTCGTGGCGCACGAGCCCCCGGTGGTCACGATCCTGCCGGATGCCTCCGAGCATCGCGCGTTCATCGCGCGCGTACAGGAGACGTTCCACACGCAAGGACTCATGCCTGCGATGGCGCTGTTCGCCGCAGGGCTGAAGAAGGGAGACGACGAGACCACCGAGCCGAAGGCGGAGACCGAGGCCGAGGCGAAGGCCAAGCTTCCGCCGCAGGCGGCGGCGAGGGCTGAAAGCACGATGGCCAATCTGCCGTACTTCGTCGGGAGCATTGTTCCCAGCTTCATGACCCACACCCCGGACCTCGACAGCCTGGAGACACTCTCGGAGCAACTCGTGCTCGCCGGCGGCCAGGACTCTCGTGGCGAACTCCCCTACCGCGCGGTGGCGTTCATGGCCGAGCGGCTTGGCGCGGAACTCCAGCACTTTCCCGGCGGCCACATCGGCCTGACAACGCATCCCGCCGAGTACGGCGAGCTCCTGCGCAAGGCGTTCCGCGGATAGCTTGTTCCTCGACCACCGGGCAGCCAGCCGCCAGGTCATCCCACGGACTCCCTGGAACCTGCCCGAGAGTGACGCGACTGAGGAGTGGACCGATCAGAAAGCACGCGACAACTTCCTGTCAATGGTGGTAAGTTGGCGCATGCTTGATCACATCGCTATCCAAGTGCATGACATCGCGGCCAGCGCCGCTTTCTACGACGCCGTACTCGCTCCGCTAGGTGGCCAGCGCAAGAAGCAGTTCGGCGAGAACATCAGCTTCGGGGTAATCGGCCACCCGTTGTGGCTGGTCCCCGCGACCGACCCTGCGCCTGCGCGTGAGCTGCACATCGCATTCGCCGCACCCGACCGCGCCGCCGTGGACGCCTTCTACGCGGCGGCGCTCGCGGTGGGTGCCGAGGTCCTGCACGCACCCCGGCTCTGGCCGGAATACCATGAGTCCTACTACGGAGCCTTTGCCCGCGATCCTGATGGGAACAACGTCGAAGCCGTCTGTCATCGACCCTGAGAGTTCGTAACAGGACTTGTTGAGGTGCCCTGGTCGGGCGTGACCGAGGTAATGAACCAAGGTAATGACTCGGCGGTTCGTCGTGCGTGACGACGCGGCCGTCGATCGTGGGCGTCGAATCCTGGGCTGCTCGAATCGTTGTTGCCATCCTGACCCGAGGAGGCAAGCGCGCACAGGAGCGAGCCCGTCGAGCTTCCAGAGCATCGCCTCTCGCATCACTCGCAGGTCACTGTGCAGGTACTCTTTCGCGAAATTAACGATCATGCGAGACGACTCTGCCAGGATCAGCGGCGGGCCGGGACAGGAACGTCTCACTCACCCCACCGGGCCGTCACCCCTACAAGATCTTGTTGCGAGTACTAAGACGTCGTTGCATTTGGTCTGATCGCCAGTGTTTGAGCGTGACGATCGTGGAGCGTCTGGTCCCTGATGGTCGCGGTGCGCGATCGACTCGGTGAACATGCGGGCTCTCAAAGGGGGGATCTGACAGGTCCGAATCCTGTGGATCGCGGCAAGAAGGGCTCGAAAATCCACTTACTGACTGATCGGTCCGGTCTGCCTCTCTCCATCGGGATCTCCGCGGCAAACACTCACGACAGCTTGGGACTTGAGCCGCTGGTGCGGGGCATACCGCCAATCCGCTCCCGCCATGGCCCCCGACGGCGCCGTCCCGCCAAGCTCCATGCCGACAAAGGATACGACTACGACCACCTGCGTCAATGGCCCCGCGGTCGCCGCATCACGCCGCGGACAGCCCGCAAGGGCGTCGACTCCTCGACCAGGCTTGGCCGACACCGCTGGACCGTCGAACGGACGGTGAGCTGGCTCGGCGGCGTTCGCAGACTCCACCGCCGGTACGAACGCAAGACCGGCCACTTCCTGACCTCCGCGGGCATCGCGGCAATCCATATCTGCCACGGCCGTCTGACCACGGGACGCACTGCTCGCTAGCATCGCCCCTCATGATCGCAGTGGTCGTCACCATCGGGCTGGCGTTCGTCGGCTATGTCGTCACCTACCTCAACGGCTTGCGTCTGTCACAGCGTCAGGAACGTCTTGCTCGAGTGAATCGCCAGCTCGGCGACTTCTACGGGCCCCTGTTCGCTCTCTCGGAAGCCAACAGTCACACCTTCAGCGCGTTTGTGGAACGTCACGCTCGCCCTGGCGGAAAGTCGCCGTTCGCTCATGAGTCCCCGCCTACTCCTGAAGAGCTCACCGAGTGGCGGCTGTGGGTCACTACCGTCTTTCTTCCCAACATTCAGGCCATGCGCGACCTGGTCATTAACCACGCGGACCTGTTGAGCGAACCAGAGATGCCGCCGCTTCTGCTCCAGCTGTGCGCGCATGTGTCTGGCTATGAGATCACAACCGCCCGTTGGGCGCAGGGACACCGCGACCAGCACCTCTCGGTGGTGTCGTTCCCCAGCGAGGAGCTCGCCGCCTACGCACGCCAGGGATTCTCCGCGCTGAAGAAGGAACAGGCCCGGCTATTGGGGCAACGGCAGGGGGCCTGACCAATTGCAACGATCTCTTAGAGCTCCTAACAGAAGTGAGTGATCGTGTGACTGTCGATCTGCCTGTTCGTTGGTCCGGTCGCGGGGAGGTGACAGTCGTGGCCGTGGATCGCCACGGATGAACTGTTGTCGTTGATCGAGCCGCTACTGCCGAAGCCGGGGCCAAAGCGCGTCTTGGGCCGACTGCGGGGGCCGAACCGGCAGGCCCTGTACGGGATTCTGTTCGGATTGCATACCGATATCCAGTGGGCGTACTTGCCGCGGGAGCTGGGCTTCGGTTCGGGCATGGCCTGCTGGCGGCGCCCGGTGGCGTGGAATGAAGCAGGTATGTGGGTCCAACTGCACGTGCTGCTGCGGGAGAAACTGCGGTCAACGGACGAACTCGACTGGTCCCGGGCGGCGATCGCCTCCTCCCATGTCAGGACTGCTCGGCGCGGCCCAAAAGCGGGCCCAGCCCGGTCGACCGCGCGCGTCCGGGCAGCAAGCACCACGTCCTCGTCGACGGGCAAGGCGTCCCGCTCGCGATGTCGCTGATCGGCGGGGGAACCGCAACGACGTCGCCCAGTTGCTGCCCCTGCTCGACAAGGTTCCCGGCGTGGTCGGCCGGATGAGTCAGCCGGCCATGCCGACGGTGGACGACCTACTGGCTGACCGTGGCTACGACCACGACAAGTACCGGCGCTTGCTCTGGAAGCGAGGCACCCGCCCGGTCATTGCCGAACGCAGCCAACCGAACGGCTCCGACCTGGGAGTCTTTCGCTGAGTGGGCGCAAGGACGATCGCCTGGCTGCACAGCTTCCGCCGACTTTGGATCTGATCGGGACAAGGTGACGACGTCCACGAAGCGTTCCTCGGCCTCCCCACATGCCTGATCACCTACCGGCCCTGCACAACGCCTTTTAGGACCTCTAAGCGACGACTTCGGAGGCGACCCGTACGGCACCCTGCGGCACGTCGACGGCTACGTGCCCTCGGCCGAGCGGCGCCTGATCAACCTGTAGGCTGCCCGGCCGGCCGACACGATCCCGGACCCGGAGATCGAGGTGGCGATCACGGTCGCCTGCACGGAAGCCGCCGCCACTCACCGCGAGCGGGAGGGTCTGCGCGCCCGCTACACGGCCGCTGTCACCGACACGGTCGCCGCGATCCTCACGGGCCATATGGGGCGGGCAGCGGATCATCCCGCGCCCTGGCGCACCAACCCGACCGGACGGGGCCTGACGGCCGTGGACGGCGGCAGCGGCCGCTACGAGCTCGACACGCGCCGGGCCAGGATCGCCGACCTCAGCGACGACGGCCTCGGCACCGCCGAGCACATCCTCGGCCAGCACCTGACGGCGAAAGTGCCCGACCTGGACGGGTCTGGTGGTTCACCCGCACCGGCCGCCCGGACGCCCGCCAGCCCGACAACACGGCCCTGTCTCACTTGTTCGGCCAGCGGACGACACGTGTTGTCGAGGAATCCTCACGGGAAGGTCACGGGACTGCATGCAACCGTGACACACATCACAGCCTACACATGGCATTAATAGGTGCATTAGCCACTCGGTGGCATTGCTCCAGCGCTCTCAACCCGCTTAGAACGGCCTATGGCGAGGACCGCACAACTCGCCTACTAGTGAGGAGACATGGGTTGAGGCACAGACAGATATCGAAATTAGTACGGAGGGCAGCCATAGGCGCCGCCCTCGCTCTCCTACTCGGTTCCAGTCCGGCACTCGCCGCCGGAGCCGAGGAAAGCATCGACCCCAATGCGGCACCTTCCAGCCGCCCCGCAGCCGGCCCCGAGTCCCGCACTGTGACTGCAGGCAGCAGGCCAGAGTCCGGCAAGACCCCAAAGGCTGGGCCGGAGTTCAAGCAGGTCGGCGGCGTGTGGAACGTCACCAGCCCCGAGACGGTCCTCCGCAATACTGTGACCGACGCGGACGGCGACAAGAGCACCGAGTCTTTCGAGGTCTGGACCACTGACGCCGACGGCAAGGCGAAGGACCTAGTCAAGTTGAAAGACGATGAGTACGGAGTGCTCGTCTCCCCTGCTGTGCCTTCCGGCAGCACGGCCGAGGTCACCGTTCCCGCCGGCAAGCTGAAGCCGGGCGTCACCTACACCTTCCACACCTCCGCGTTCGACGGCGATCTGTATGAGACCAAATGGTCTCCGTGGGCCAAGTTCCGCATCGCCCCCTACGCGACCTTCCCTGCCCCGCAGGCGAGTTCAAACATCGATCCGGTGGCCCAGAAGGCACAAGAGATCTTCCGCAGCGACCCCGGCGCGTTGGCGATCCGCAAGGCCGGGGGAACGAACTGTTCAAAGGCCGACGCGCAAGGCCGCCAGGTGTGCCTCAAGTTCCACCCGGCATCCGAGAAGCAGAAGTCTCTGCTCTCCCCCAGAGCAGAGGTTCCGGACCTCGTGCCGTGGTGCTCCGACAAGCCGTCGGGCCACGACTACATCAACCGCGCCGATGCCTGCCTGAATAATGTCGGCAGCGCCTCGTTGATCTTCACTTCCGGTGGAGAGCCGGACAAGCCCCCCTTCGGCGTGGCGACGTTCAACTTCCAGCAGCGGCTGAAGGCGTACCCGAACAAGACGTCCGGCGGCAGCGACTTCGCGGAGTTCGACCAGCAGTTGTTCGTCACCCCCACCTCCATCGACCCGCAGCTTCTTGGCGTCCGCCTCACCTGGAACGCAGGAACGGTCTGCGACCACTGCACCAGTACCCCGGTGGCATGGAAGGACTACAAGACGGGGCAGGCCGAGAGGGGGTACTGGCTAGACAGCGAGGTCGGCCAGACGCAGGTTGCCAGCACCACCACGAAGTGGACCGGCACCGGTAAGGAGACCATCGGCCTGACGTGGGACATGGTCGGCGCTGTCGACGTCGATCTTGACCTCGCCGCGCGCGCCAACTTCGGCACCAGCGGTAAAGAACTCAAGGTTCGCTGCGACGATCTCAGCAAGAGCAGCCCCACACCCGGGTGTGTACTTCCGTACTACACCCCGACCTACACGATGGACACCAACCTCTACCCGGCAGCCGGCGCCTATTACTGGTTCATGCAGCAGCGCATGACCGGAAGGCCCGGTACCGGCGACACGCCCATGCACTACCTCGGCTCGGACACCGCCAAGACCACCCCGAACGGCGCGCCGTGGACCAGTGGCGACAGTCGAAAAGTGGTCTGCCCGACCGCTTGGCCAAAACATCCCATGCACGCTTCGACGGGGTCGCCGACCTGCGATGAGTTCGCTATGGCCTCGGCCCACGAGAGCGGTGGCTACCCCGACGCCGGCAACAAGTACCAGGTCTCCTCAGGAGACAAGTGCGCACAGCTCTACGCCAACCCCTCGGGGAGCTCCTTCGGTCTTTTCGCCGACACACGCGAGGACAAGAACGGCCCCTCCAACGCCGAGAAGTGCGGCCGCGCCACGATCCCCAAGGTTCAAAACGAGGGGGCCTTCCACACGTTTCCGGCCCCTGCCTGGCGCATGCTCGACAATGACGCCTTCTACCTCAGTAACCCTGGCTTCGAACACTGCACCGCCACCAGCAGCACCTGCGCGTGGAAGAAGATCAGCTAGATCCTCGTGACGTGTGGGGTGAGTACGTACGCTCACCCCACACTTCTCACCCAGCCAACGGCTCCCATGCCGCTCGCTCGGCCGCACCCACCGGCACCCCCCACACCAAGAACCCGTTCATCAGGCCAACCCCTGCCTGTCCTGCGAGCTCCGGAATCTCCAGGACGTCAGCCATCTCCTCCAAGTAGCCCGTCAGCGACTCGAACTGGATACTGCGCTCCGCATACTCACCCCAGTACCAGATCTTGCCGGTCTCAGCGTCCACACACAGACCAGACAGAGCATCTGAGTCCTTCGCAGCGAAGGGAATCCAGGAGGGCCGCCACACCGTGATCTCTTCTGTACTACCCGTCCGCTGCTGCGCCTTTAGATCTTGCTGACGCAGCAACATCTTTCCCTGATAGACGGAGCGGACGTCCTCGAACGACATCAGTACACACTCCTCCGGCATGAACTGAGGCGTTGAATCCGGTCCCGCACCCGCCCGACGACTCCACAACGCCCTCAGCCCCATGGGCAGACGCACACCCAAAGACGCCTGCAGTTCGTCGAGCTCCGCCTCGGAAGCGCCAGGCAACAGGCTCGCGAATGTCGCCGGAGCGTTCCGTTCAAGCCAGGACTCAATACGCTGCCAGGCGTCGTCTATCTGACGCCACTCGATGTTCTGCTCGCGTGCCGTATGACCATCCATGCCCAACACGCTACCGCCAGCTGTTCACGTGCTCAGTACGGGACGCAAGGGTGCGGGCAAGTTGGCACCAGCTCTGGATAGTTGGCGTCCGATGCGCTGGAGGTGGGGTGCTCTGGGTGAGTGAGCTCGGCGATTGCTGGAGTGCTGCCGCTGTGGTCGGACTGCAGCGGCTGGTGCGAACTGCTTACTCCTGTGCCGTGGCTCGCGGTCTGCTACGAGGCAACCGTTCTCCTCGCGGCGATCAACGAGTGGCTGTGACCAGCATGTTGTCTCAGTTGTCTCGACCTTGCCAGGTGGTGACGCAGGCTTCGTTCTCCTCCAGGTCGGCAAGGACCCAGAAGGCGGGGGCCCGGCTCGCCGACACGAGTCGACCCCCAGCCGCCAGCGCGGCTTCAATCCGCCGAGGTGCCTCGTCATGCGGAACGCTGATGTCGATGTGGATGCGATTGCGCTGCGGACGCGCGCGGTCCATCTGCTGGAACCAGATGGCCGGCCCCTGCCTGACCGGGTCGACGAGCGGATCCTCCGGTCCTTCTGCGCCCGCCTCATCGGCATAGCCCAATACCGCCTTCCAGAACGGCCGGATCGCGGAGATGCTCAAGGCATCGATGGCGATCTCCAGAGCCTGGACCGACCGCGGTGCCCCCGTTCCGAGTCCGGGCTCCGGCAGAAGCCCGGACTCGTCGACGGTGGCGGAGATCCGACGCGCAAGTTCGATATCCCGGGTCGTAACCGCTGCGTGGTCCAACGACTGCAGAGTGAAGACGGCCAGATCCGGGCGGACATCAACCCGGAGATGGCGATCGGCATCGTCGCCACACACTGCGACAGCGTCCGCTGCCAAGCTGATCGCTTGAGCCAACGTCCCGACCAGAACCGACGTCTGCAAGGAGCCCAGCAAGTAGCGCCACCCGTGGTCCCGGACCGCCTCCGACGCTTCCTGCCGACTCAGTATCTGCTCCATGACCGCATCCTTGCAGCCCCGCAGTCAGCCCCGCCTGCCGGTACTTCCGATACACGCCTTGGGTCCTGCGAAGACCTTCACCACCGGTTCTTCCGGGTCATACGCCGCCCAACCGGGATCGCCGTCGCGGGCGAACGCGACCCAGGCTCCGTGCATCGCTTCGGCAAGACCCGCCGGGGCCGGGTCCGGGCCCAGCAGGCCGCTGTCGCCGTGGAGCCACGGCTCGTCGGCGAGGTCGAACACGTAGGGCAGTTCCACTGTGTGCGCAGCGCCCAATCTGCCGCCGAGGGCCATCGAGCGATGGGCGAATGAGTAGACGTATGTCCGGCGCCCGGACAGCCGTGAGTGCGCCCCGGCCATCCGCGTGCTGCCGGCGCCGAACAGTGCGTCGCCGAGCAGTGCCGAGCGCAGCTCACCGGGCCCGGCGTCCGGGCGTGCGGTCCTGTGGGCCTCGAGCGCTGCGGCCGGCTCGGCGTACCCCGCCGTGGCGAGGGCGAGCACGTCCGCTTCGGTGGAGCGCTCCAGCTTGTCCTGCGGCACGAGGTAGAGGTTCCCCTCCTCGGTGTTGGTGCCGATGAGTACGGAGACCTCTGCGGCAGGTCCTTCGGCCAGTGCGTCGGCCGGCTGGGCGGGCAGGACCAGGCTGAACGGGCTCAGCCCGAGCAGTGGATCCCTGGCGGTGGCGGTGTGCAGGTCGAGACCGGTCAGCTCCGGCATGATGTCGAGGAAGACTTCGTCCGGGATGGCGGCGAACTGTTCGACGGTCGCCCGGACACCGAGCGCTTTGGCTGCCCTGGCAGTGGCCCGCTGGGCCTGCTCCGGGGTGAAGGCGCCGGTACCGCTGCCGCTTTGGATGATCGCGCGGCGGAACAGACCCCCGGCGTCCGGTGTCGCGAGCAGCGCCCCGACGAGCGTCGCGCCCGCCGACTGTCCGACGACAGTGACGTTGTCGGGGTCGCCCCCGAAGGGGGCGATGCTGTCTCGCACCCAGCGCAGCGCGGCCAGTACGTCGAGCAGTCCTCGGTTCGGCGGCGCTCCGGGCAGGTCGAGGAAGCCGGGGATGCCGAGCCGGTAGTTCACCGTCACCAGGACCACGCCGTCGCGGGCGAAGGCCCTGCCGTCGTACAGCGTGGCGCGCGTGGAGCCGGTGACGAATCCGCCGCCGTGTATGAAGATCATGACCGGGCGCCGCTCGCGGTCTGCGGCCGGGGTGCGGACGTCGACGGTCAGGTACTCGTCACCCGGCACCCAGCCCGGTCCGAAGTAGGGGGTCATGTCGAGGCGGCCGAAGGTACGGGTCGGTTGTGGTGCCGTCGGGGACGGCTGCGTGGCGTTTCTGACGCCGGTCCAGCCCGGGTGAGGTACGGGTGGGGTGAAGCGTCGAGCGCCTTGCGGAGCCATCGCGTACGGGATGGCCCGGTACAGTTCGCCGAACTCGTCACGTAGACCGCGCACGGCACCTGACGACGTCTCGACCACGGAGCTTGTGTGGTGCTGGAACACGGGAACTCTTCCTTCTCCTTCTATTCGATCTGTTCGAGTCCGGCTTCGGCTTGTTCAGCTTGTTCGGCTTGTTCGGCCCTGGCGTTTCACGCGATACGGGAGAATCCCGCCCACTCCCTGATCGCGAACTTCGAACCGTCCCTCTCCACCTCCGCCGCGCCATGCCCTCCCAGGTGTGCGGGGAAGACCAGGGCGTTGCTCTCCGCCGCGCGGCCGAGGAGCTTGTGTCTCGTCGCCCGTGCCTGGTCCGGGTCCTCGCAGAAGCACGAGTTGGTGTCCGGCTCCATGATCTGCAGCGCGGTGTGCACCAGGTCCCCGACGAAGAGCGCACGATCGGCACCCGATTCCAGCGACAGCACGGAGGACCCCGAGGTGTGACCGGGTGCGAGATCCAGCCGGAGGTTCTTGTCGATCCGGTACGAGCCGTCCCACAGCTCGGTCAGCCCGGCCTGGTGAACCGGTACGACGCTGTCCTCGAACACGTTCTGGTTGCCGCGGCCGAGGAGCGGTTCGTGTCCGTTGGCTGGGTTCCAGAAGTCGAAGTCGCGTCGCGGCATGAGGTAGGTGGCATTCGGAAAGGTCGGTACCCACGTGCGGTCGTCGAGATAGGTGTTCCAGCCCACGTGGTCGATGTGCAGGTGGGTGTTGACCACGATGTCGACGTCCTCGGGCCGTACGCCGGCGGTCGCGAGGTTGTCGAGGTAGTCAGTGTCGAGCCGATTCCAGACCGGCGCGTACGGCCGGTCCTTGTGGTTGCCCACCCCAGTGTCGATGAGGATCGTGCGCCCTTCGCTGCGCAGCAGCCAGGACTGGATCGCCGAGTTGCACTCATTCGTAGCGGGGTCCCAGAAGTCCGGTGCGAGTACGGGGCGGTGCTGCTCCCAGGCACCGTGGGGGCTGTCTGGGAAGAACGCTCCCGGGGCCATTCCGACGGATCCGTAGTACTCCTTGACACGGGTGACAGTGACATCACCCAGGACGATCTGTTCCATCGTCTTCCTCAATGCCTCGATGTTGGGGCGGGTGCACAGGCACGGGACCGGGCACAGGCACGTGGCCAAGCACAGGCACGTGGCCAGGCACCGGGAGCCGTGTGCGCTGGATCCGCGCCCTCCGGATGCCTCTGAGCCTGCTGGCCGTCCCCGTGTCCGGCCAGCCCCGCTGTGTCCTACCCCTCTCAGGGTGTGGCTGCGAACCCCCGTAGCGCTGCACACTTCACACATGAACGGACCTGGCCCACTGGGCGACTTCCTGCAGGCACGTCGGGCCCAGCTCCAGCCGGAGGATGTCGGGCTGCCCGCCTTCGGGCCCCGCCGAGTGGCCGGCCTGCGCCGGGAGGAACTGGCACAGCTGGCGGGCGTCAGCGCCTCCTACTACACCCGGCTCGAACAGGGCCTGTCCCGTGGCGCCTCGGCCGAGGTGCTCGACGCCATCGGACGGGCTCTACAACTCGGCGACCACGAACGCGAACACCTCGCGCGGCTCGCGGACGCTGCACGCCGTACGACCCGGACACGTCGGCCTCGGCCGGAGAAGGTCGCTGACGAGACCCGGGACCTGATGCGCGCGCTGGAGGGTGTTCCGGCGCTGGTTCTCGGCCGGCGCACCGATGTGCTCGCCTGGAACGACCTGGGCTATGGGCTGCTCGCAGGACATCTGGATCCGCTCGCCCCGCAGGACCCGGCCGGCCGCCCGAACATGAGCCGGATGCTGTTCCTCGATCCGCACTGCCGTGAGCTCTACCGGGACTGGAACCGCAAGGCCCGCGCGGTCGTGGGGAACCTGCGCACGGCAGTGGGCCTGCACCCGGATGATCCCCTCCTCGCGGAGCTGATCGGCGAGTTGACGATGAAGAGCCCTGAGTTCGTTGCGCTGTGGCGGGATCACCGTGTGTCGCCCTGCGACGCGGCGTCCTACGAGCTGCAGCATCCGGTCGTGGGATCGCTGACGGTGACGCAACAGACTCTGGCCCTCGTCCGTTCGCCGGAGCAGACCCTCATTGTGTGCACGACGCCCGCCGGGTCCTCGTCGGAGGCCGCTCTCGCCCTGCTCCGAAAGCTCGCCGAACCGGTCAGCCCACGACCCTTGTCAGAAGGGGGAGTTGACGGCACACGTATGGTGGAGAGGAATCGCATCAGCGCCCGCCCCGGGCTGTGAGCCGGGCGGCCGAACGGGGGAAGAAAGGTGCGTGCCCGATGACGGTCGGGCTCCTCTCCACGATTGCCGCTGTGTTCTACGGGAGCACGGTCTCGGTCCTCGCTCTGACTGCCACCTTCGCTCGGCGCCGCACACTGCGGAGTGAAGCGCGCAGCACTCTTGCCGTCCTGATTCCGGGGCGGACGGTGGAGTCGCAGCAGGTGGACCGCGCGGCCATGGGCCCAAATAGCTGAGCGGTACGACGCGTATAGCGGTGCGGTGGTGTTGGCCGGAACCCCGACGGGCACCGGCCAGCATCACCCGCCGACAAGCGCCCCCGCTCTCTTGCAGCCCTCGCGACTCCCGCGGTTCTTGTGACAGCCGCGGTTCTTGCGCCGAGATCGAAATGACGGTCCAATGCTGAAGATGACCACTGTGGGTGGACGCGACTCAGCAGGTGCCGAGGGCGAGGCTCGGGCGAATCCGAATCCGAATCCGAATCCGCTGGAGGAGTTGACGCTCGAGCAGCTCCGTCGGCGCACCAGCATAAAGTGGCGCACACATCCGGCGGATGTCCTGCCGCTGTGGGTGGCGGAGATGGACGTCCCCCTCGCGCCCGCGGTCGCCGACGCGCTCCGCGAAGCCATCGCGGCAGGGGACACCGGATACCCGGCCGGAACCGAATTCGCCGAATCGCTGGCCGCCTTCGCCGCTCGGCGGTGGAACTGGGACGGGGTGGACGTCGACCGTGTCGCCCTGATCCCGGACGTGATGATCGGCGCGGTCCAGATGCTGCGGCTGATCACTGACCCGGGCGACCCAGTGATTATCAACTCCCCCGTGTACGCGCCCTTCTACGCCTTCATCACCCATGACGACCGCCGCGTCGTCGAAGCACCGCTCGGGCAGAATCTGCGCATCGCTCCGGATACGTTGGAGGAGACGTTCCGGCGGACTCGCGAAGCAAACGGCACAGGCAAGATCGCCTACCTCCTCAGCAACCCCCACAACCCGACCGGCACAGTGCACACGTATGAGGAACTCGCCGTCGTGGCGGAACTCGCCCGGCGATACGGAATCCGGGTCGTCGCCGACGAGATCCACGCCCCGCTCGTACTGCCGGGCGCACGGTTCACGCCCTATCTGACCGTGCCCGGGGCTGAAGACGCCTTCTCGCTCATGTCGGCGACCAAGGGCTGGAACCTCGCCGGGATCAAGGCGGCGCTCGCCGTCGCGGGGCTTGAGGCAGCCGCTGAACTGCGCCGGATGCCCGAGGAGGTCCACCACGGCGCCAGCCATCTCGGCGTCATCGCCCATACGGCGGCCTTCCGCCATGGGGACGAGTGGCTCGACACGTTGCTGGCGGGGCTCGACGCCAACCGAACGCTGCTCGGTCGACTCGTCGCCGAACACCTGCCGGGGGTGGAGTACATCAGGCCCGAGGGCACGTTTCTGGCCTGGCTCGACTGCCGGTCCCTCGGCGTCCTCCCGGAACCGGAAGAAGCCGCCACGGGCTTGGCCGTCGTCACGGACCTGGCAGGCCCCGCCCAGCTGTTTCTCGAACACGCCAGGGTGGCCCTTTCCTCGGGCCACATCTTCGGCACGGGAGGAGCCGGACACGTCCGCCTGAACTTCGCCACGTCCCGGGCCGTCCTCACCGAGGCGATCACCCGGATGGGACGCGCCGCCGCACTCCACGAGCGCTAGCAGACCGCAACGGGCCCAAGGGCCGGCGGCGAGGATGCGGACGCGGACGTTCCGGGATACCTGCCACTCTCACGGAGTGCGGAACCCACGGAACGTCACATGCTTGCGCGCTTCGAAACCGAGTCGTTCATAGAGCGCGATCGCGGCGGTGTTCGTCTCGGCAACATGGAGGAAGGGGCGCTCGTCCCGGGACACGACGCGGGCGACGAGCTCACTGACCAGGTGCGCGGCGTACCCTCTCCCCCGCGCCTCCGGGGCGGTGCAGACGGCGCTGATCTCGGTCCAGCCCGGCGGCTTGAGCCGTTCGCCCACCATCGCGACCAACACATCGTTTTCGCGAATGCCGAGATACGTGCCCAGTTCGTGGGTGCGCGGCCAGAACGGACCCGGCTGGGTCCGCGCGACGAGGTCGAGCATCTCGGGCACGTTCTCGGGACCCAGTTCAATTACCTTGCCGTCCGACGGCGCACCGAACTCACCGGGCTCACCGAACTCACCGGGTTCACCGAACTCACCTGGCTCACCGGCTCGGCGACCCCGGGGCCAGATCATCTGGCGACCTTCGAGCACGAAGACCGGCTCCCAACCCTGCGGCGGGGTCGCCGGACAGCTGAACATGTCGGCGAACTCATCAGGGCCGAGCAGTTGAGCCAGCTCTGCCCACTCCGCCGCGTCCGCGTCGGCGGACACCGAGGAGAAGGTGGCGACTCCGGGCAGGTAGGTGACGGCCCGACCGAATCGACGGGCGAGATGCGCGTGAGATCCGCGGAGTGACTCACCCACCGGGTCATCGAGCGAAATGACGTCGCGGTCCACCATCTGTGCTGTGCCTTCCGTACCGTGCGCGGGCAGTCGACCGGCACGAGACACCCCACGCCGACGACCCATGTGGGACAGAACGGCTCAGCCACGACCAGCTTGCGGGCGCAGTCTAATCGGACCATGGAAAGCCCCTCCAGTGCCTCAGACGGTCCAGGGGCGACGCAGGGCCAGCGTCGAGTGGATCTCGTCCATGGCCGTATCGAGTCTCTAGTGGTGCAGCACACACCGGGCAGCGCCACTCGCCGTCAACCATCGAGCCGTCAACCATCGAACGACGCAATACCCCGAAAGCGTGTCCACGCCCGATCGAACGAGTTTGAGCAACCGCCCTCCAGCGCCCGCCCGCCCAATCTGCATGAATAGAAAGCAAGTTCACAGAACGCCCCTCATGCGGGCCGTGACGACCCCGGATCAGCCGCGTTCTTAGAGCACTAGTGCCACTTCACCGCTCAGATGGAGGACAACATGTGCCCTGTCGCCGCTCCCGCACATCGGCCCCCTGGATTCGAACGACGGCCGCGCCTGACCGCACACAGCGTTGACGGCGCGATCGGCTCAGTACGACCGGATACGGGGTGGGCGGCATGAGCGAGCACGCCGATGCATCGCCCGACAGCGTCCCGGGACCGCGCACCACCCCACCCCAGACCTCCACCGCGACGGCGCCCTCCCCCTCCCTCTCCTCCGCCGACACACCCGTCGAGCCACCCGCTACCTCCGACGCCACCTCACCAGAGCCACAAATGCGGTTCGTCGACCTGACCGGCAGCCGTGAGGCGGCCGGACGGTCGATCCGGATGCGTGACATGGCCAAGCGCCTGCCGCAGTTGGTGCGCCGTTCGTTGGCGCTCGCCTGGCGTGTCGACCGGCGCGCGACGGTCGGTCTCCTGCTGTGCCAGGCGGCGGCCGGCGTGATGCAAGCCCTGGGGCTTGTCGCCATCAGCGGAACCCTGACCGCGCTCCTGTCCAGCGGAGACGTCTACCACCGGCTCCTTGAGGCATGGCCGTCCGTGGCCCTCCTGGCGGGCGCATCCGGAGTCCGCGCCCTCTTGGGGATCACCGTCAGCTGGCTCTCCTCCCGGCTGGGCCCACTGATGTCGCGCGAGGCCGAACAGATGCTGCTCACGGCCTGCGCCGAGGTGGAGCTGTGCGCCTACGACGAGCCCGACTTCAACCGCGACCGCGACGCGGCCGACCGCGGTGCCGAGGTCACCGGGGACCTGATCGACGAAGGCCAGGACCTGATCGCCTCGGGAGCCTCGTTCCTCGCCGGGGCGATCGTGCTGGCCGGGGTGCACTGGGTGCTCCTGCCACTCCTGGTGGCGGCCAGCCTTCCTCAAGCACTGGCCCAGGTCAGCGCCGCCCGGGTGCGCTACCTCGCGAACATGCGCAGCAACGGCGACCGGCGCATGCTCTCGGTGCTGCGCTGGCACATCTACACCAAGGAAGCGGCCGACCAGATCCGCGCGGGCACCATGGCCGGTTTCCTCTCGGGCCGGTACCGGCAGACCGTCTCCCGGATCAACCGCGAGGACCGGGCCGCCGCCGACAAGGGCGCGCGCATGTCCCTCGTCGGCGCCCTGTGCGGAGGTGTCGGGTCAGCGGTCGTCTGGGCCGCGGTCGTGATTCTGCTGGCCACCGACCGCATCACCGTCGGGCACGCGGGGACGGCCGTCTTCGCACTCCAGGCCGTGGGCCAGTCGGTCCGCGGGCTGGTCAGCGTCGGGGCGCGCACCATCCGCACGGGGCTGTACATGGACGACTGGAGCGGCTTCCTGGACAAGGCCGGTGGCTTCCGCATGTGCCGGGGTCCGCACCGTGCCGAGCCCCCGAAGAAGATCGAGATCAAGTCGCTCTCCCACCGCTACGCGGGTAAGGACGACAACGCCCTGTCCGACGTCTCCCTCACCTTGCGCCGCGGCGAGGTCACCGCGCTGGTCGGTTTCAACGGCTCCGGGAAGTCGACCCTGTCGAAGCTGGTCAGCGGTCTGTATCTGCCCACGGAAGGGCAGGTGTTGTGGGACGGCACGCCCACGGAGGAGGCCGATCCCCAAGAGCTGTGGCAGCAGGTGGCCCTGGTGCCACAGGAATACGCACGCTGGCCGCTGACCGTGCGCGAGAATGTGACACAGGGGCAGCCGACAGCCCGCGGCGACGCGGCGGTACGGGAAGCGTGCAAGGCAGCCGACGCCGACGAGGTCGTGGACAGGCTCGGCTCCGGCCTGGACACGCTCCTCGCCCGCGAATGGCTCAGCGGGGAGGAACTGAGCGGCGGCCAATGGCAGCGGATCGCCCTTGCGAGGGCTTTCTTCCGCGAGGCCGGACTGCTGGTACTCGACGAGCCGACCGCGAACCTCGACCCACGTGCCGAGTACCGCGTCTTCCGGCGACTGCGCGACCTCGCCCGGGACCGGGTGGTGCTCCTGGTGACCCACCGCATCACCAACGTCGCGGTCGCCGACCGGATCGTGGTCCTCGACGAGGGCCGGATCGTCCAGAAAGGCACCTACCAGGAACTCGCCCAACAGCAGGGCATGTTCCAGCAGTTGCTGTCCTACCAGATCAACTCTGAGCCGGAAGGACAGAAGCAGACGACACGTACGTAAGCCAGGCTAGGTCGGTGCCTCTCGTCAGACGTGTGGGCCAGTGGAACCTTCAGAACGAGGGGCGCCGACTCCGCTCGCGGACCCGCACGATCGGTGAGTCCTCCGCCCACGAGCGACCACTACTGAGACCGCTGCCCAACGAGGTGTTCGAGACGGGACGGTGGTTCACTCCGCGCGTCAACCGCTTCGGCCAGATCACCGTCCGTTCCAACACCTACTCGGGCTGGGTGATGCCGCAGGGTGTGATGGGCCGACGGATACGCCCAGAGTGGCGCGGGCTGCGGCTGTGGAACGTCGGCCTCGTCCTTCCCTGAGGTCGTCATCCTGACCGCGCTCGCGCGCTGATCCGATGAAGCTCGCTCAGGCCGGAGGGACTTGAGCTGAAGGCTGGTGCTTGCGCCGTTCCGCGGCCCGGCGCACAAGGATGGCGTGCAGCTCCCGGGCCGCCGTGGGGATCGGGCGTGCGTGGCGTCGCTGGATCATGACGCGGAGCTCGGTGGAGTCGTCGGCCAACGGACGACACGCGATGGTGCCACTGCGCTCCAAGGGGTCGCCGAGCACGCTGTAGTCGGGCAGCACGGTGGTGCCGAGGCCCTCAGCCACCATCAGCTTGCACATCTCGGCACCGTCGGTCGAGTAAGAAAAGGACGGCGTACGGCCGCTCAGAAGGCGATGGATGTAGCGATGCATGACATAACCGGATCGCATCACGATCAACGGCTCGCCCAGGAGATCGGCGACGGTGACCGCCTTGCGCGCAGCCAACGGGCTGTCCGGACGGACACAGACGACCGGGCGCCCGCGCAGCAGTTCGGTGGTGTGCAGGCCAGGCGGAAGATCGTCGTCTCGAAGGTAGCTGACCAGCCCGAGATCGAACCCGCCCTCGGCCAGATGCCGTTGGATACCGTCCTGCCGGTCCGCGACCACCTCCACCTCAGTCGATGGATGAGCGGCGCGGAACTCACGGATGGCCGGCGTCAGCAGTGTGACAGTGGCTGCGTTGACCGTGCCCAGCCGCAGCCTACGGCTGATGTGGTGCTGCTCGTCGGCGGCCTGGCGCAGCCGGTCGACCGCGTCAAGCACCCCCGCAATGTGCGGCAGCAGTTCGCGCCCTTGGTCGCTGATCTTGGCTCCGGAACGCTTGCGTTCCAAGAGCTCCACTCCTAGTTCCTGCTCCAGGTTGCGGAGTGTCTCGCTCAGCGCCGGCTGCGACAAGTGCAGTACCTCGGCGGCGCGGCGCAAGGATCCCAGCCGTGTGACTGCCGTCAGGTATTCCAACTGTTCCACGCGCATGACGAGCCACCTCCGACGCTCATCATAAACAGACCAATTCCGCTCAGGTGATGGAGGGGTGGAAGGGGCACCCTATCGGGGCATCGGCAATTCCTAATCGACCTGGGTCGAGTATTTGAGTGGAGTCCGGTCGCAGCATAGGTGTGTGACCGTCGGCAGCAGGTGGGTACCGAAACGTCTTGTTGCCGAGCCGCGCCTGAATGGGAAACCAAAAGGGGCGCCGTACTGCAGAACAGGGCTTTCCACCGTCGCTTAGGGGCGGGAGTTGCCACCATCGTCGCCGCGGCAATGATTGGCATCGTAATGTCCGGGGCAGCGGTTGCTGCCGACCGCACGTAAAAGAAAGAACCAGTGGGTACTCGTCGCTGCTCTTGAACGGGCGCGCCCACAGGCTCTCTTCTTGTAAGGCACGGTCATGCGAGGGCCACGATCGTATAGCCCAGGCCCGCAGGGGGCGCCAGGAATTCACTCCGGCCTGGGGTATTACCAGGTCGGCGGCCGGTGTCGCAGCGCTGGGAGTGTCACTGTGGCAGCTGCGCGCGCCGTACCGCGCACCCGCGCCCGCGCCCGCGAGCCGCTGCCCTCCGCCCTCGCCCGCTCCGGGCCCGCCGCCCCGGCAAGTTGAGCCGCTGGTCGGGCAACGGGGGCGACCGTAGCAGGAGAACATGACCGACTCCTCTTCTCCCACGTCGGGCGACAGCCCGGCGCGCGGTCCGTTCGGGCCGGCCGGGGCCGCTCGTCGCGCACGGCCCCCGGCCAGGTCTCAGATGGTGAGGTGCCGCTCGGCGCCTGAGCCGTCGCCCGCGATCTCGGGGGCGATGCCGTGCTGCTCTTCTTCGGGGCGGCCCCTCTTGGGCAGCAGGAGGGTGATCGCGAGGAAGACCACCAGCAGACACGCCTGGACGATCAGCGCACGGTGGAAGCCGCCCGTGAAGTCACCAGTCTTCGCCCGGGCGAAGAACACCGAGCCGAAGACCGCGACGCCGATGGAACCGCCGATTGCCTGGACCGCCGACAGGACGCCGGAAGCGGATCCGATCTCGTCGTCGTCGACCGCGGCCAGGATGAAGCTGAACAGGGCGGCGATCACCATGCCGGCACCGGTGCCCGCCACCGCCACGGCGGGAACGATGTCCCAGATCGAGAACGAGGCGGCATCGAGGCCATCGAGTTCGAACCACAGCACGGCCGCGCCGACCAGCTGGACGAGCGGTCCGATCTGCAGCACCTTGCGGCCGATCTTGTCCGCGAGGAACGCACCGCTGATGGCGCCGCCGATCGCGGTTCCCACCGCGAGGGGCAGGTTGCCCAGTCCTGCGTCACCGGCGGTGAAGTGCTGGCCGATCTGCAGGAACAGGGTCAGTACGAGCTGGGTGCCGATCAGTCCGGCGAAGAACAGGGCGATGCCGCCGAGCCCGACGGTGAAGGCCGGCTTGCGCAGCAGACCCGGGGTCACCAGCGGCTCGCGGCCCGCGGCGGCCGTGCGGCGCTGCTGGAGGGCGAAGACGGCGAAACCGATCGCCGAGGCGGCCATGGACAACCATGTCCACAGCGGCCAGCCGTTCTCCTGTCCCTGGTTGAGCGGCAGCACCAGCAGGGCGCAGGACGCCGCGACCAGGGCGGCGCCGGTCATGTCGACCCGTACTGTGCGGTCTCCCGCCTTCTTGGGCACGAACTTCGCGGCGACGATCAGCGCCGCGGTTCCGATGGGCAGGTTGACCAGGAACACCGATCGCCAGCCCAGGTCGAAGAAGTCGCCTTCGATGAGGAAGCCGCCCAGGACCGGGCCGATGATGCCACCCAGGCCGAGGATGGGTCCGAAGATCGCGAAGACCTTGGTGAGTTCGGGGCCGGAGAAGTTCTCCCGCAGCAGGCCCAGGCCCTGGGGCAGGAGCATCGCTCCGGCGGTGCCCTGCAGCAGGCGGAAGGCGATCAGCGACTCGATGTTCGGCGCGATCGCGCACAGCAGGGAGCTCGCGGTGAAGGCCGCCAGGCCGATCAAGAACATCCGGCGCCGGCCGTAGCGGTCACCGAGCCGGCCGCCGAGCACCAGACCCGCGCCCAGGGTGAGGGCGTAGCCGCCGATCACCCACTGCAGTCCGACCGGGCCGGCACCGAGCGATTCCTCCAGGTCCGGGCCTGCGACGTTGACGATCGAGGCATCCAGGAGATCCATGATCTCCGCGACGATCATCACCACCAGGATCAAGTAGCGCCATCGGTAGGGCTCGGTCGTCTCGTCAGGGGTAGGGGACGGGTCACGCACGCCAGGTACCTCCATGGTGAAGTAATTCCATCATGAAGGTAAAGTGGGGGCGGTAGGTTGTCAAAGCGGGACGACCGTGCGGACCGCGCGGCTGAAGAGAAGGGTGGAGGGTCGGCATGGAGGAAGCCGTGCGCGACGGCGTCGCGGAGCGACGTGAGCAGCTGATGGAATCACTGAGGATCTACGGCGGCCACTACGCCGAACTCAGCCGGCGCTTCGCCGCCTGGCTGGGCCTGCACTCCACCGACGCGACCGCGGTCCTGGAGATCGCCGCCGCCGAGGAGCGCGGCACTCCCCTGTCACCGGCACGGCTGAGCGAGCGGATCTCCCTGTCCACGGGCGCCACCACCGCGCTCCTGAACCGTCTCGAAGCGGCAGGGCACATCACCCGCGCCCGCGAACACTCCGACCGGCGCATCGTCACGCTGCGCAGCGGCGGGCACATCCAGGAACGGGCGGACGAGTTCTTCGGTCCGCTCGCCCACCGCCTCGACGCCGCGATGTCGCACTATCCGCCCCGGCTCCTCGAACAGTTCGAAGTGTTCCTGGCCGACCTGAACACCACCATGGACATCCATCTCACGGAACAGGACGCGGTGACACCGCGGTCTCCCCGTACCCCTGATGACCGGACCCCCTGACCGGCTTGCTTGCCGTCACCATGGCCCGTACGAGGTGGCCATCGAACCAGGCGGCGGGTGCGTCGACTTGTCACCATTCCGTGCTCCACGCCGGATAGGCGACACGACCGTCTACGGGGTCCCAGAGCTGCCGAGGTAGGGCCTCGCCACATCCGCGAAGCGTCTACGCGCAGCCCTGACTTGTACGACATGGCTGGGCACCCAGCCCTCAGCCGCGACCGAACGGACGGCCTCATGCGCATGTGAAAGGTTCTCTTCGCATTCGGCAAGGAGCTCAAGAGCCGCCTCTCTCAACCCCTCCGGCCCGTGCAGTTCAATAACCGCGCAGGCGCGACGCACCTTGGCCACACTCTCCACCAGCCGCGGATAGTCTTGCCGCTCCCGCCGCGCCGCCCATCGACGCATAGCGGACCCCGCATCCGCCCCACCGCTCCAGAAGACGGGGAAAGAAGCATTCACCCCGGGGCCCACACCCTTGTTGAACTGTGTCAGCAGTGTCTCGAACTCCAGGACTTCAGCGACCAGACCAGCACAGGCGTTGACGCGGCTCGACTGAATGAACTGAAGCTGCGCGGCGTCCGAGGCGGCATCCGCCTGAATCTGGGCAGCCTTCTTGGCGGCCGCTGCTTGGGCCCTACCTCCTCTGGCTTGCGCGAACGCGCCCGCCCACCCAATGGCGGCCGCGATGATCGCTGTCACTCCCGGTACGAGTACTTCGCCCCCCATAGTCCGAGTGTTCCCAGCCAAAGGGCTCCGGAAGCAGGGCGCCGGGGGTGGCTAGTGGGCGAGTACGGCCAGCCCGGCCGGGACGCACCTCTATCCAGACGTGCTCGCGGCACCGGAAAAGGGCGCCGCCGAAGAGGAGAAGACCCGCTCCAAGGACAAGGCCGACAACCGGAATAAGAAGGGCGGCCGGCCCGTCACCAACCTCTACGGACAGCACACCTGCCGCTCCCGCACGCGAGGTGCTAACGGACGTCTACGTAGTCCTCACTTCCGTAGTCCGCGTAGTGGGAGGCCACCGTGTCGGTGTAGCGCATCTGCCAGGTGCCGTCCCGCCGCGCGGTGAAATTCTTGCGGAACGTGCCGTCGGCCAGCGTCCTGGCGCTGCCCAGCTCCTGCCACGCGGAGCCGGCCGTCGCGGCCTTGAACCAGACGCGGATCTTCTGGCCGCCGTACGGCCGCCAGGTGGACCCCGTCTTCCGCATCAGGCCACCCTTGGCCGTGAGCGTCGTCCCCTTGCGCACGCCCTCGGGCGAGACGCCGTCGTTCCAGATCTTGGTGTACGTGCGGCCCAGCGTGAAGCTCGGACCGTTTACGCCCGCGTTCACGAGGCGGAGCCGCCACTGGGCGCCCGCATCCGCCTTCTTCGGCGAGGAGGCCGTGAAGGAGGCACCGTACGCGGCGTCGAAGGTGCCGGTGCTCGACCAGGACCCACCCTCCGTACGGCGGTCGATGGACACCTTCGCCTGGGCGCCCGCAGGGTACGAGCCCCGCGTGACACCGAGCTTTCCGGTGAACGTGACCTTGCGGTACTTGCTGACCTCGGCCTTGACGTTCGACAACTCGCTCGTCCGAGGGGGCGTGGCCAGCGTGAAGGAGTACGGGGCCGGCGCCGTGAACCAGTTCGACGCGGTCGGCCGGACGCTCACCTGCCCGCCCTGCTTGACGGTGTACGCCGTGGAGAAGGTGCCGTTCGCACCGCTCGCGGCGGCCCTGTCGCCGATCTGCACCTCGGCGGCCAGCGGCTTCTCGGTGCCGTCGTCCGCGATACGGGTGAGCTTGCCGCTGACGGGGATGTCACTGCCGTACGGGGCGGTGACCGTGCCGGTGGGGGCGTCCACCGTGAGCTTCAGCTCCTGCTTGCGGAAGGGCAGGGTGAGCGACTCGTACTGTTGGTCGAACATGTACTCGTACGTGGTGTCGGTGCTGTGCTCGCTGAAGTGCTGGGAGGACGTGAAGCGCCCCGCCTCGTCCGTCCACACCCAACCCTCGCCGCGGGCCTCCCGGGCGCGGTAGTACATGCCCACCCCGGCGAACGGCTTCACCTCGTGGGTGTGGGGGTCCTCGGCCACCAGGGACCCGGAGACCGCGAGGGAAGCGTTGTCGTAGGAGATCCACGGGCGGCTGCTGGTGAGGGTGAGCCGGGGGTGGAGTCCGTAGTTGAGATAGCCGGTGCCCGGCTCGACGACCTCGTTCGGCTGCCCCTCCCTCGCCACGACGTCGATCACGTAGGCGCCCATGGCGGGCAGGGTGACCGGCTCGGACCTGAAGGTGTCCTCGTAGCAGTCGTCCGTGTCGGGGCAGGCCTCGGTGCCGTCGAGGCGGACGTCGGCGAGGACCTTGCTGTCATTCTTCGCGTGGATCCTGAGCGTGACGTCCTTCGGGTGGAAGCGCGAGGACATGTGCTCATAGAGGGCATAGACCTTGCCCCCGTCCAGCAGGGTTTCCGTACGGCTCTTCGCACCGCCGTCACCCGCGGGCGCGGCGGGCGCGGCGGGCGCGGCGGGCGCGGCGGGCGCGGCGACCAGTGCGGCAGCGCAGACCGCGATGCTCGTGGCCAGCGCTGCCGTGTACTTCTTCAAGACGTGAACTCCCCCATCGGGCGTTGCCATACGTATGTGCGTATGACCGGCGAGGCGGGCGCAGGGTTGCACGACTCGGTGCCGCATTTTGATCGTCCTGGACGCCTTCGTCGCCAAGGTGTCACCAGTACGGGGTGGAGTCGTGCGGCAGCTGGGGTGGCGGCGTCGAAGGTGAGTCCCCAGGCTTCCGGACCGAGCGGGACACGGCGCGCGGCGGTGCTCACTGGCCCTTGGTGGGCTGTCGGGTTGGGTACCAGGCCGGTCCACAGCCACAGACAGGGGCTGATGGTGTGGGCCGCTCCTTCGTTGGCCCGGTCCACTGACCACACCTCAGAGAAGGGCCAACCGTCGTGCTCCGTACACCCAGACCACAGCGGCCACGCGGCGCCTGGAAGTGCCGGCCGTTCACTGCGGTCTGCGGCGCAGATCGTTGATCTGGGTGAGCACGGCCTCGACATGAGGGCGGACCTGGGACCTCAGCTCACTGCTCCATGTCTCGTCTTGGTAGTGGCAGGTGAGATACAAGTTCCGCGCGTGCTCCAGGACGGGGCGATGCCGATGGGGCAGATGGGCCAGAGCCCAGTCGGCGGCAGCATCCTTTGCCTTGATCTCGCCTGTGGCGAGAGTGGTCCAGATACGCGCGAGGGTCAGCAGGACATTGCGGGTGTCCTCATCCAACTCTTCCAGGAGCTCAGGTATACCCGCGACGCTCGCCCGGACGAGGTCGGAGTGCGGTACCGGCGCAAGGACCTCGGCAGGCCGTGGTCCCGTCAGCGGACGGTCACCCGTCAGCACCATCGTGATCACCAAGGCCAGGTCCGGCAGTGGACCGGGCTGGGGGATCCTGCCTCTCTCGTAGTCCGCTCGCAGCCACTCCCCATAGAGCAAATCGGCAGTCGGCGGAAACCTCCAGGGTCGGACCTCCGACTCGACAACGACGGTGACCTCTACCGGCCGGACTTCGGAGGTCAGGCCGGAGATCTCCAGCAGACCTTTCACCAGTGAACGCCGCTGACAATCCCCCAGGCTCCTGCGTGTCACGGCCAGAACGTCCAGATCACTGGCCGGGGCAAGCCCTCCGAGCACGGCCGACCCATGCACATACACGCCCAAAAGCTCGGGTCCTGCCGTGTCGCGGAGGAGTTCGACGGTCCGCTCGAGCTGATCCATCTCGCCAGTCTCGTATACGTTCGTTCGCGGCGACCACACCCCTGTCCCGAACCGGGCGCACCACCCCCACGGGCTTCAGCCCGGCAGATCGCACGAACAGGATCTCCATGGATATCGGCCCTGTTCCTGCGTGAGGTTCAGGAACAGGTTGTGAGCCGCTTCCCCCCGTACGCCGTACGCCACCCCTCCGTACGCCATCCCTCCGAAGGCCCCATGAATACCGAATCCGCCGCAGGTCTGCTGTACCTGATCGCCGCCCACCCGGACCTACTGCCCGCCGCGCCCGCTGTCGTCGACGACGCCGCACTGCACCATCGCGCGGCGCGCGGCGGACACGTGTGTCTGGGCTGCGGCAAGACGGCCACCGCCGCCATCACCGTCAACTCCACCAGCGCGGGCCCACGCTGGCTCGACCTGTGCTCCGACTGCTGGCATGCCGTCCGCGAAGCCAACGACCTGTCGGAGACGTGACCGCACCGAAGCGACCGACGCCGTCAAGCCGGTCGACGTGGTCGACGCCGCGCTGCTCGACGAGGCTGTGCCCGGCCCCGCGCCGGTGCACCTCCCGGCCCACGGTGCCCCCACTCCTGCGGCGAGATCAGACGGTGAGGACGAGCTTGCCCCGGAGATGACCGCTCTCGAGCAGCCGGTGTGCGTCGGCGACGCGCTCGAACGGGAGGGTCTCCTGCACGTGGACCCGGAGCCTGCCCTGTTCGACGAGTTCGACGAGACCTCGCAGGCCGACAGGGTCGGGGTCGACCGCGATGCCGCTGAAGCGCATGCCGGACGCCTCGAACTTCGCGATCAGCTTCACATCTTCCTCGGCGACCGCCGTCACCAGGTGACCGCCAGGGCGGAGCACTTCGAGCGAGCGCTCGACGGTGTCGCCGCCGATCGTGTCCAGCACGACATCGATATCGCGGACCGCCTCAGTGAAGTCGACCGCCGTGTAGTCGATCACCTCGTCGGCGCCGAACCCCTCGACGAACTCCCGCTTGCTCCCGCCGGCGGTCGCGACCACGTACGCGCCGAACGCTTTCGCGATCTGGATCGCGACGTGGCCGACCCCGCCACCACCGCCATGGACCAGAACACGGTCACCCTCGCTCACGCCGCCGAGGTCGACGAGACCCTGCCACGCCGTCAGCCCTACGAGGGGCAGCGCCGACGCCTCGACGTGTGAGAGCGACACCGGCTTGCGTGCCAGATGCAGCGCGGGCGCCGACACGACCTCGGCGTACGCGCTCGCCGCCCGCGGGAACAGCGGCATCCCGAACACCTCGTCCCCGGGCCTGAACCGCCATGTCTGTGGCCCTTCCTCGACCACGCCGCTGATATCCCAGCCGAGGACGAACGGCGGCCGGCCGAGGAGCGGGAACTCGCCGGCGCGCAGGCGCGCCTCCAGCGGGTTCAGCCCGATCGCCTTGACGCGGACGAGGACTTCGGTCGGAAGGGGCCGGGGCTCGGGCGCGTCCATGATGGTGAGCACCTCGGGACCGCCAAGCTCCTGCTGGGTGATGACTCGCATGGCTCTCCTGGCTCTGGAAGGGGGAGAGAACCCAGGCTAGGTTTCCGATAGGAACCAGCAGGTACCTGCAGCGCAGATAGCTTGGGCACCATGAGCGGATTCGGTCCCGGCGATTCCTTTCTCGCCGACTGTCCAGCGCGCCTGGCGGTCGAGCTCATCGCCGACAAATGGACGGTCGTCGTGCTCTACGGCCTCAGCAAGGGCCCGGTGCGCCATGGCGAACTGATCGAGCTGATCGGCGGCATCTCCCGCAAGATGCTCACCCAGACGCTGCGACGACTCCAGGCGCACGGCCTCATCCGCCGCCACGCCTACGCCGCGGTGCCGCCCCGTGTCGAGTACGAGCTCACCCCGCTCGGGGCGACCCTGATCGATCCGATCCACGTGCTGACCGAGTGGGCGAGAACGAATGGCGACGCAGTGCTCGATGCGCTCGACGCCCATTCCGATCCGGTCGTCGCCCATAGCGACTGAGGCCGCGCCAGGGCGCTGAGTAGCGCCTTAGGCCGCTATTCGATGTCGGCCCCGGCCGTCCTGCGTTGATGTGAGTCAGCCCTGACGTGGAGTTCCCCTACCGAGGTAGGGGTTTACTGGTGCCCGATCGTCAGTGCCGGCGCATTCTGCCCGGCTCCGTCACTTCAGAGGATCCGCGCCCTTGGCAGTTGGCGTTCTACGTCGCTCGGCGCTGGTTCAGCGATGGCGAGATCGGTGTTTCCGCGTTAATCGAATCGGTCGCATTGGGTGCGCGCACAAAATAAAAGGTCGCCGATAATCTGTCGACGTGTCAACGGTGCGGGCGCACGTCCGGCAACCTTGCCCATTGGGCCGGACGGCCCGTGCCCAAAAGGGCAACAGGTATTGCCCGCCCGGTTTTTCCCGTCCGGACAAGCGGGCGGAAGGGCCGGTTCCGGCCGCGAAGCACGGCCGAAACCGGCCCTTCACATGGCCTGCGTCAGCAGAGCGAGCAGGTCGTGCACGTGCGGAAACAGGACTCTTCGCCGGAGATCGCTCCCGCGGCGCCGTCCTGGGCGACGTCCTGGATGGCGGTCTCGGTGAGGTCGATGTCAAAGAGGTCCTGAGTCATGCTTTCGGGCATGGGAATTCCTTCCAGTGGAACCTGTGAAACCGAACGAATCGCCACCCTCGGGTGACGAGATCGGAATCTATGTACGGATAGCGAACGGAGTCAAGGGGTTACGGGCGAGAGGATGCCTGGGTAGGGTGACGCCATTCTCCGAGAGGGGAATTGGGGTTTCTTAACTCAGTTTTATGAGCCATCCAGTAAGGGGAAGTGGCACAGATGCGGCGTGACCAGAGCGCGGAACCGGTGTTTCGCTGCGCGGACGGAGTTCTTCTCAGAGCGCCGCTCCTGGCACGGCCGAGAGCCCGTGCGACCTGGCAGGAGGCGGCCCGACAGGATGAGGCCCTGCAGGAGGCCTCCTCGCGGGACTCACGGCACTCGCGGGACGGCGCGAGCAAGGCGCGGGACGAGGCAGGCGACGAGCAGAGCAAGGCCGACGCACTCGGCGAACTCCGCGCCCAGCTCGCCGAACTGGTCGCCGACGCACGGTTCCGCGAGGCCCTGGAGGTCTCCAGCCCCTCGCTCGCCCGCACCCTCGACGCCGTCCTCGCGGACGCGCCCGTCGTCGCCTCCGATCTGCGCAAGGCCCATCGCGCGGTGACCCGCTATCTGCTCCGGGCCGCGTCCCGCCCCACTCCCTTCGGCCTGCTCGCGGGCGTCCTGTGGGGCTCCTTCGGCGCGGCCACCAAGGGCGAACTCACCGGCGCAGGGCACAAGGCCGCGCGGCTGGACGCCGGCCTGCTCGCCCGGCTGATCGCCGAGTGGGAGCGCGACCCGGCCGTGCACCGGGGGCTGAGCGTGGTGGCCAACGGGCTGTGCTTCGTACGCGGCGGGCGCCTGGTCCTGCCGTTCGCCCCCGCAGGACCAGTCCAGGACGCCGCCACCCCGGCCGGAGAGAACCGCCCCAAGTCGCGGACGCTGCGCCACACCCCGGTCGTACGCGCCATCCTGGAGGCCGCGGCCCACCCCATACGCTGCGACGCCCTGGTCCAGGAAGTCGAAGCGCAATTCACCGGGGCACCCGAAGGCGCCGTGGCGCGACTCGTCGCCCAGCTCATCGGCGCGGAAGTACTCCTCACGGAGCTGCGCCCACCTCTGGACGCCCCCGATCCGCTGGCACACGTCGAGGCCATGCTCCCGGCCGGCACCCCCGCCGCCGGGCACATCGCCGAACTGCGCGCAGCCCTCGACGACTACCTCCGCACCCCGCTCGGGGAGGGAAGGGCCGCCTGGCGTACGGCACTTGAGACCGCCACCGGAGCAGTCGCCGGCACCTCAGCCGGCCCCAAGGACACCGCGGCCGGCGGGCACGCGGTCCAGGTGGACCTGCGCCTGGACGGCACCGTCGTGCTCTCGTACGAGGTCGCCCGCGAACTGGAGCGCGCCGCCGCCGCACTGTGGCGCCTCGCGCCCTCGGGGCGCGGCCGTCTGACCCCGTACCACCAGGACTTCGTCGAACGGTACGGCCTGGGGCGCTACGTCCCCGTCAAAGAACTCCTCGACCCCGACATCGGTCTCGGCGCCCCGGCCGGATACCGGCTGCCCCCGAGCCACCGCCCGGACCCCGGGCCCGCCCCTCTGGGAGCCGCACGACAGCGGCTGTTGCTCGGGCTGGCTGCCGAGGCGCAGGCACACGGAGCGCGCGAGGTCGTCCTGGACGAGCAGTGGCTGCGAAGGTTGGAGACCGCGGACGGCGGCGGGTCCGCCGAGCGGGAAGCGGCCGACGTCGGCGTGCGGCCGCCCGCCCTCGAACTCGTCGTGCAGATCGCGGCGACGTCGGCGGCCGCCGTGGACCGGGGCGACTTCACTCTCGTCCTCAACGGCGCCGCCACCGCCTCCGGCGGCCTCATGGGCCGGTTCGCGCACCTCTTCGAACCCGCACAGGCCGAGTCGATCCGGCAGACGGTGCGCACCGCCCGCGAGGACACCACAGGCCGCCTCCCCGTCCAGATCCACCACCAGGCCTCCCACCACCGGCACGCCAACGTCGCCCAGGTGCCCACCTGGCTGGACGGACGCCTGGTCATCGGCGCCCACCCCGGCCCCGCCGCGCCGGGCACAACCGACCTCTCCCTCGACGACATCGCCGTCTGCGCCGACTCCGAAGGCTTCCGGATCGTCTCCCTCCCACTCGGCCGCGAGCTGACCCCCGCGGCGCTGCACGTGCTCAACCGCGAACTGACCGCGCCCAACGCAGTGCGCTTCCTCATCGAAGCCGCCGCGTTCAGCCGCAGACAATGGCGCCTCTGGGAATGGGGCGCCGCGGAGGACCTGCCCTACCTGCCCGCCGTACGCACCGGTCGCACCCTGCTCGCCCCGGCCCGCTGGCGCCTGGAAACGACCGGCCTGCCCCTGGCGGAGTGGCGTGCGCTCTGGCGCGTGCCCGACCACGTCCATCTCACCCTCGGCGACCACCGCATCCCACTGAACCTCACCATCCCCGCGCACCAGGACATCCTGCGCCGCGAGTGCGAGCGGACGGGCACGGCCGTGGTCCACGAGCTGCCCCTGGGCCAGGACCTCGACGGCGGCTGGCTGCACGGCCCCGGCGGCGCCCACGAAGCAGAAGCCGTAGCCACCCTGACGCCACAACACCCGCGCTCCGACGCGCGACCTCCTCGATCCGTACGGCCCGCACGCGCCACACTCCCCGCGACCCGGCAGGGCACCGGCGAGATCCCGCCCGGCGGACCCTGGCTGTACGCGTCGCTCTACACCTCCGCCGAGCGCCAGGACGAACTCCTGACCGGGCCCCTGCACCACTTCCTGACCGCGCTGCCCTCCCCGTCCGACGAGACGGGCGGCGTCGACCGGTGGTTCTTCATCCGGTACGCCGACCCGGACCCACACCTGCGGCTGCGCCTCCACGGCGACCCGGCTCATCTCAACGGCGTCCTGCTGCCCCAACTCCACGACCTGGCAGAGGCGCTGGCCGCAGACGGACTCGCCCGGGGACTGCGCCTCGACAGCTACACGCCCGAGACCGAACGCTACGGAGGACCGACACTGCTCGGCGCGGCCGAAGAGGTGTTCCACGCGGACAGCCAACTGGTGCTCGAACGCCTCGCGGCTCCGACGGGCGAGCGGATCCTGGCCACCGCACACGACGTGACCGGGCTGATATCGGCCTTCCACCGGGGCTACGGCGGAGACTGGCGACGCTGGCTCACTCACACGTATCCCAAGCGGGAACAGCACCACAAGGCGTTCGCGGCACGAAGGAAACAAGCACTCGCACACCTCACGCCGGACGGCCCGGAAGCCCACCCCCTCCACGCGGCGGTCGAACGTTTCGGGCATCTGGTACGCGAGGAGCAGGACCGGGGCGCGCTGAGCGTATCCCCGGACGCGGTACTCGCCTCCCTCGTACACATGCACTGCAACCGGCGCCTCGGCACGGACCGTACGGCCGAGGCGCAGAGCCTGGCCGTGGCCCGCGGCGCGGTCCAGGCCCACCTCGACCGGGAAAGGGCCCGATCATGACCGAGAACCCCGTCGCGCTGCTCGCCGAGCGCCTCACCGATCCGGTCGCGCTCGCCGCGCAAGTAGCCGCGGGCCAGACCCCGGAGCTCGCCGGAACACGTTCCCTGTGGCACCCCCAGTCCCTCGCGGACGGCCACGCCGGCGTCGCGCTCCTCCTCGCGGCACTCGCCCACACCGAACCCGGCTGCGCGCGCGCCACGCACGCACACCTGACGGCGGCGGTCACCGGCGTGTCCAGGCCTGCACGCGAAGGGCTCTACGCGGGACTGCCCGCGGTCGCCTTCGCCGCCCGCACGGCCGTCACCAAACCCGGTGAGTACGGGGCGCTGCTCACCAAGCTGGACAACCAAGTTGCCCTGCTCGCCCGGCGACTTGTCGAGAAGGACACACCCCGAGTGGCGGCCGGAACGGCCGGGGCAAGGATGACCGGATACGACGTGGTGGCCGGCCTCTCCGGCCTGGGGCGCCTACTCCTCGCGGCCGGGACCGAGCACCGCGAGACCGTCGAGCTCGTCCTCAGCCACCTCGTCGCACTCACCCGCCCAGTCACCGAACCGGGCGGCAAGACCGTGCCCGGCTGGTGGACCGCCGACCCGATCCTGTTCAGCGAACCCGACGGAGTCCCCGGCGGACACTTCAACGTCGGCCTCGCCCACGGCATCCCCGGCCCGCTCGCACTGCTCTCCCTCGCCCACCGCGCGGGCGTCCACGTGCCCGGCCAGGAGCGGGCGATCCGCACCATCACCGAATGGCTCCTTGCCCGCCGCAGCCCGGACGGCGCGGGCTGGCCCAACATCGTGCCGCTGGACGCCGAACTGACCGCGGCCTCCGGGGCCCGCCCCGAGCTGGCCGAGGCACGCACCGGCTGGTGCTACGGAACACCCGGCGTCGCCCGCGCCCTCCAACTGGCCGCGCTGGCACTGAAGGAACCGGAATGGAACCGGCAGGCGGTGGCCGCGGTCGCCCTTGCCTGCGACCGCACCGACTTCGCCGACCCCACCCTCTGCCACGGCCTGGCGGGACTTACCACGATCGTCTCCCTCATGGCCCGCGAGCCCGGAGGAGAAGAACTGGCCCGGACGGTCCCGGGGTTGACCGACGCCCTGACGGTCGCGGCGGACCCGGCCCACCCCTTCCTGTGGCCCGCCGCCGCGCCCGGCGTCGGCTCGATCGTCCACCGGCCGGGCTTCCTCGACGGGGCAGCGGGTGCGGCGCTGGCACTGCACTGCGCAAAGAGCCCTGAGGCTCCGCTCGGCGAACTGCCCTGGCAGGCTGCTTTGTTGCTGTGCTGACGACTCCTACGACGCGCCACCGGGTCCTGACCGGCATACAGGCCTGGCGGCGCCTCCGGCGGTTCCGGCCGGTTTCACGAGGTGGCTGCGCCACGGCCTGCGTAGGCGCGCACGTCCGCGTCGCTGTCCGTGGTCGCGGCGGCAAGGGCGGCGCGGGCGTCGGGGTTGGTGGCGTGCGCGAGGAGTGACAGGACCGCGGCTTTGCGGACGTCTGCCTCGGGGTCGGCCGAGGCTTTGGCGAGGCCGGGGACCGCCGAGTCGGCCGGGGCCGCGCTCAGGGCGGTCGCGGCGCCCGCCCGTACCTGCCAGGCGGGATCGCCGAGCGCGGACACGGCCCGTTCGGCATACGGCAGCGGGCAGCCCGTGGTGGCGAGGGCGGTCAGGGCGGCGGCCCTGACCAGCGGATCGGAGTCGTCGATGAGCGGGTCGAGGGGCGCCGGAGCCGGGTCGTGCACCGCCGCGAGGCCACGGGCCACCGCGATCCTGACCTCGCGGGCCGGGTCGGCCGCGGCGGCCGCGAGTTGGATGGTCGCGTCCACGGAGACCAGGGCTCGCACCGCGCGGACGCGAACGTCGATGTCGGTGTCGCCGAGCGCGGCGGCGTAGACCGCGGCGGAGCCGAGCCGCAGCTCCCGCAGTACGTCGAGGGCGGCGCCGCGCACCGCGGGGTCCACCACGTCGAGCGCCGCCCACAGTCCCTGCCGCAGCTCTGGGTCGGCGGGCAGCACCTCGGCCAGCTCGCGCAGTGCGCCTGCGGCGGCCTCCCTGACCTGGGGCGCGGGGTCCCGCAGCCGTGCGGCGAGGGCGGGCCCCACACCGGTGGGCACCGTCTCGGCGAGCACGGCGACAGCAGCCGCCCGCACCGCGGGGTCGGGGTCGGCGAGGTAGCGGGAGAGTGCGTCGAGGCCGGGCGACTCCTCGGCGAGGGCGAGAAGGCCGAGGAGGGCGGGGCTCGACACGGGCCCGGCGTCCGGGGCGGGGCTCGACGCCTCGGGCCGCTGGGCCGGCGCGGCCGGACGCGCCGCCGGTGCCGCGTTCCTCGGGCCCGCCGTCGACACTGGCACCAGGGCGACCTCGCCGAGCGGCCGGTCCGCCCCGGCCACCGGGGCGAACTCCGGCACCGGGACCACGTACGGCTCGACCGCGCGGGCACTGAACTCCATGGCACCCGACGGTCCTTTGTACAGGTCGAGATGGTGCAGCCAGCCCGCGTCGTCCCGCTCGGGATGGTCGAGGCGAGCGTGGTACAGGCCCCAGCGGGACTCGGTCCTGGCCAGCGAGGCGCGGGCGGCCATCTCCGCGCAGTCCCGGATGAACGACACCTCCGCGCACCGCATCAGCTCATGGGCGGTCCGTGCCCCCATGCCGGCGATCTCGCTCCGCATCCGCTCGAAGGCCTCGACGGCCAGCGACAGCTTCGCCCCGGCCTTCGGGGGCGCCACGTAGTCGTTCACGAAGCGTCGCAGTTTGTACTCGACCTGCGGCTGCGGTGGCCCGTCGGGGTTGCGCAGCGGCCGGTAGACCAGCTCGTGCGCGGCGGCGAGCTGGTCGTGGGGCAAGTCGCCCTCGTAGGCGCGGTACTGCGCCGCGTCCGCCCCGGCCAGGTCGCCGAAGACGAACGCGCCGATCATGTAGTTGTGCGGTACGCAGGCCAGGTCACCGGCCGCGTACAGGCCGGGCACGGTGGTGCGGGCGTGCGCGTCGACCCGCACCCCGGATGCCGAGTGCCCGCCGCACAGTCCGATCTCCGAGATGTGCATCTCGATGTCGTGCGTGCGGTAGTCGTGGCCACGCCCCTCGTGGAAGGCGGCGCGCGTGGGCCGTTCCGTGGTGTGCAGGATCGACTCGACGGCGCTGATGGTCTCTTCGGGAAGGTGGCTGAGCTTCAGGTACACCGGGGCCCGGTCGGAGGCCAGTTCCGCCGCGAACTCGGACATCATCTGTCCCGACCAGTAGTCCGACTCCACGAACCGCTCGCCGTGCCGGTTCACCTGGTAGCCCCCGAACGGATTCGCGACGTAGGCGCACGCCGGGCCGTTGTAGTCCTTTATGAGCGGGTTGATCTGGAAGCACTCGATCCCGGTGAGCGCCGCTCCCGCGTGGTAGGCCATGGCATAGCCGTCCCCCGCGTTCGTCGGGTTCTCGTACGTCCCGTACAGATAGCCGGACGCGGGCAGTCCGAGGCGTCCGCAGGCGCCGGTGGCCAGGATCACCGCGCCCGCCCTGACGGTGACGAACTCGCCCGTGCGGGTGTTGAATCCCGCCGCGCCGACGGCGCGCCCGGCCACCGTGAGTACCCGTACCGGCATCACCCTGTTCTCGATGCGGATGCGCTCGCGCATCTCGCGGCGCCTGAGCTGCCGGTAGAGGACCTTCTTGACGTCCTTGCCCTCCGGCATGGGCAGCACGTACGAGCCGGAGCGGTGCACCTGGCGGACCGCGTACTCGCCGTGCTCGTCCTTCTCGAACTTCACGCCGTAGGACTCCAGGCGCTGGACCATCGCGAAGCCGCGCGTGGCGGTCTGCCGGACCGTGGACTGGTCGACGATGCCGTCGTTGGCGCGGGTGATCTCCGCGACGTAGTCGTCCGGTTCGGCGCGGCCGGGGATGACCGCGTTGTTGACGCCGTCCATGCCCATGGCGAGGGCGCCGGAGTGCCGCACGTGCGCCTTCTCCAGGAGCAGCACGTCCGCGCCGCGTTCGGCGGCCGTCAGGGCGGCCATGGTGCCCGCGGTGCCGCCACCGATGACGAGGACGTCACAGGAGATCTCGGTGGCGTCGGCGAGGGCGGGGATGGTGAGGGCAGGGATCGTGAGGGGGGAGTCCACGGGCGCGCCTTTCACGGAAGGGTACGAGGGTTACAGCGACGCCAGGACGCGGCGGCGGAGTCCGGTGGTGCCGGGGGCGTTGCGGGCGTCCCGTTGCCGGGGGTGCGGGACGTCCAGGACGTCCCCGGAGGGCAGCAGGGCGATCCGGTCACCGAGGTGCAGCGCCTCGTCCACGTCGTGGGTGACGAAGACGACGGTCGCGCCGGTGTCGCGCAGGATTTCCACGAGCAGGTCCTGCATCCCGGCGCGGGTGTGCGGGTCGAGGGCGCCGAACGGCTCGTCCATGAGCACCGCGCGGGGCTCCCCGGCCAGGGCGCGGGCGAGCTGCACGCGCTGCCGCTGCCCGCCGGAGAGCTGGCGAGGCAGCTTGTGGGTGTGCCCGGCGAGACCGACCCGCTCCAGCCACTCCTCGGCGGCCCGCCGCCGTTCGGCCCTGCCCATCCGGCGGATGGCCAGGGGGAGTTCGACGTTGGCGCGGACGCTGCGCCAGGGCAGCAGGGCATCCTCCTGGAAAACCAGCGCGCGGTCGGCGCCGGGCCCGCCGACGGGCACCCCGTCCTGGGTGACGTGCCCGCCGAGCGGCGGCAGCAGGCCGGCGAGGGTGCGAAGGAGCGTGGATTTGCCGCAGCCGGAGGGGCCGAGCACGGCGACGAGTTCGCCGGGCGCGATCCGCAGCCGTACGGTCCCGGGCAGCGCCTGGCCCTCCCGGTGGCCGAGTCGCACGTCGTCCAGGCCGAGTTGGGCACCCTTCCGGATGGATGCGTCCGTGCGGGACACGGATTCGGGGCGTACGGGGCTCATGCGACGCGCTCCTTGTCGAGGGCCGGGGCCGGGGCGGGGAGGGAGGCGGCCGGGCGGGCGGCGCGGCGTGCCGCACGGAACGGGGCCCGCTCGGGCGGACGCGGCAGCCAGGCGGTGGCGCGGCGGCCGAGGACCTCCACCGCGGTGGAGGTCAGCCAGCCGAGGGCGCCGATGGTGGCCATGCCGACGAAGACGCCCGGGTAGTCGACGACCGTGTAGTCCTGCCAGGTGCGGTAGCCGACCCCGTACTCACCGGAGATCATCTCCGCGGAGATCACACAGATCCACCCGACGCCGATGCCCACCGAGAGCCCGCCGAAGATGCCGGGCAGCGCGCCCGGCAGCACGACCGAGAACAGCATGCGCAGCCGTCCGCCACCCATGGTGAGCACGGCCTCCTCCCACGCCGGGGTGAGTGCGCGCACCGCGTGCCGGGTCGAGACCAGGACGGGGAAGAACGCCGCGGCGCAGGTGATGAAGACGATGCCCTGTTCGTTGGTGGGCAGGAGCAGTATCGCCACCGGGACCAGAGCGATCGCCGGAATCGGCCGGACCACTTCCACCAGCGGTCCGAGCAGGTCGGCGGCCCACCGCGACCGGGCGATCGCCGTGCCCGCCGCGATCCCGAGGACCGCGGCGAGCAGGAAGCCGACCAGGATGCGGCGCAGGCTGTGGACGAGGTCCTGCCAGTACGGGGCGGTGCCGAGCCGGTCGCCGAAGGCGGCCGCGACCTCGCCGACCGTGGGGAACTGGCCGAACCGCAGCCACAGATCGACGTCCAGGGTGGTCAGGAGCTGCCAGAGGCCGAGGGCGCCGGCGAGCGACGCCACCCTGACCAGCCTGCGGACGATGCTCATGACGCGAGCTCCACGGCCTCCGCGTAGCCGACGACGCGGGCACCCGCGTGCTGTCCTACGTAGGTCTTGGCGTGGCTTGGCGTGACGAAGGCCCGCAGGTCGGAGCCGTGCGCCACCCATACCGCCCGGTCCGCGAACCAGAGGGTCCGGTCAGGGCCTCCGGCACGTAGGCGGCCCGTACCTCGGACTTCCGCGCCGCCGCGACGGCCGCGAGGAGCTTGTTCGGACTGGCGAACGTACGGGTGGTGTCGCGGCCCTTGAGCCACAGCTCGGGCTTGGCCGCGCCCGCCTCGGGACGGGCGCGGGCCTGGCCGGACCGCTTCAGCGGCTTCGGGTCGACGAAGGCGTCCACGTCGACGTCGCCCACCAGCTTGGCCGCCGTGAGGAGGGGGACGTCCTTCTTCAGGGCGGCGATGAGCTCGGGCCGCAGCGCCGGGTCGAAGGTGGCGATGCCGTGGGCGCCGTTGTAGAGGTAGGCCGCCTCTGCGGGCAGCCCGGTCTCCTTCGCCACCGACTCGGCGGCCGCGACCGGCCGTTCGCGCAGGTAGTCGGTGGCCCGCCGCTGGGCGGTGAGGAAGTCGTCGAGCACTCCGGCCCGCTCCTTGGCGAACTCTTCGCGGACGGTGACACCGTGGAAGGTCGGCAGGGTTCAGGTCGGCGCCGTCGTACAGGGCCTTCGCCTTGCCCTCGTACGCCAACTGACCTGGCCAGGCGACGAACTGGGAGAGGGCGTCGACACTGCCGCCGGACAGGGCGGACGCGCCCACGCTGGGCTGCTGGTTGAGCTTGCTGATGTCCTTCTCCGGGTCGATCCCGGCCTGTTTCAGGGCTCGGACCAGGGTCCCGTCGGCAGCCGAGCCGATGCTGGTCGACACCTTCTTGCCGCGCAGTCCCGACAGCGACCGCAGGGTGGAATCAGGCTTCGTGAATACGGTGTTGAGGCCACCGCGCAGGTTGTACCCGGTGACCGAGACCAGCCGCGTCGGCTGCCCGAGCTGCTTGCCGCGGGCCGCGTTGATCAGCAGCGGATAGTCGCCCATCGACCCGATGTCGATCTTGCCGGTGGTCATCTGGGCGGTGATCGGGGCGCCCGTGGCGTAGTCCTGCCACTTCACCTCGTACTTCTTGCCGTCCTTCTTGCCGCGTGCGGCGAGCTCCTCCTCGAAGTAGCCGAGGGAGCGCAGCAGCGTGCCGGCGGTGACGGTGTTGATGGTCTTCGACTGGTACCCGACGGTCACCGTGACGGTACCGGAGTCGTCGGCCCCGGCCACGCCGCCGCACGCGGTGGCCAGGGGTGGCAGCAGGGCGATCGGCAGGGACCGGGCGAGGGTGAGGGTGAGGGCGACGGAGGATCTGCCCGCCGAACCCGCCGAACCCGCCGAACCCGTCGAACCTGTCGAACCTGTCGAACCTGTCGAACCTGTCGAAGCCGTGGAACCTGTCGTGCGAGTCATCGAAGTCTGGCCTTTCACCTGAGCAGGTAGGGCATGTTGACGGTGACCGCGCCGGTGGGGCACCGGGCCGCGCACGGGCCGCAGTACCAGCACTCGTCGACGTGCATGTACGCCTTGCCGTTGTCCTCGCGGATCGCGAGCGAGTCGAGCGGACACATGTCGACGCAGAGGGTGCAGCCGTCGATGCAGCGGGACTCGTCGATGGTCACGGGCACGTCGGCGCGCTGCGGGACAACAGGCATGGCTGACTCCGGGAAGGGCGGGGGAAGGGTCGTCGGCGGAAGGTCAGACGGATCGGCGCAGAACGCCGCTCATGGTGATCCGGTCCCCGCGGAAGCGGATGAACTCCAGGTCCACGGGGCGGCCGTCGGGCAGATGGGTGAGCCGCTCCAGCATCAGGACGGCGCTGCCGCGCGGGGCTTCGAGGACCGCGGCGGAGTGCGCGTCTGCGTTCACGGCTTCGAGCGTCATCTCGGCGTGCCCCAGCGGACCGCCGGTCACGGTCTCCAGGAGGCGGAACACGTCCGTGTTCTCCAGGTCGCAGCCGAGCAGTTCGCCGCCCACGTCCATGGGCAGGTATGACAGATCGAGGGAGAGCGGAAGACCGTTCAGGCGGCGCAGTCGCTCGATGCAGAGCACATCAGTGTGGTCGGGCAGCCCGAGCCGGTGTGCCACCGGGCCCGGCGCGCCGACCGGGCCGACCGTGCGGACTTCGTTGGTGACCCGGCCGTGCTCGTGCAGGATCTCGGCCAGACCCTGGAGCCGGTCGAGGGCATGTGGGTATTTCTCGCACACCACGACGGTGCCGACACCGGCCTTGCGGTCCACGAGCTGCTCGCCGCGCAGCAGGTCGAGGGCCTGGCGTACGGTGTTGCGGCTGGCCCGGTAGTCGGCGGCGATGGCGTCCTCGAGCGGCAGGACGCCGCGCGGGAAGCCGCCCGTCAGGATCTGGTGCCGCAGCAGATCGGCGAGCTGCCGTGCCTGGTCAGCACGGAGCCGCCGACGCCGCGCGGCGGCGACCGGAAGTGAGGCGTGGCTGTGTTCGGCTGCCATGGCAGGGAACGTACCGGCGCGTCGGCCGCGGCGGTGTTGCGGCAGCATTGCGCCACCTGACGCACACCAACGCAGGGCTCTGACCTGCATGTTCGGCGGGCGGCGACGAAGATCCGCCACCCAGGCGTCCACCAGGTGGACGGCCTCGGCGGGGGCACCGTCGGCGTACTGAAACCTGAACGCGCGCTTTTCGGCTCAGCTGCGTCCGCTCCGGGCGCAGCGGCGTCCTTCCCCCGCGAAGCGGCTTCCGCTCCGGCCGAAGGTGTCCCCGGGGCGGCCCGTGCGAGCAGACTTCTCCGGCATACGCAGCACGGCGCCCGGACCGTCGCCCGGCTGCGGAGGCCGCCGTCCTCCACGTGTGCGCTGTCTGCTCCTTCGGGACGCCTGCTGAGTATGTCGATGACGGGGAACAACGCCTGTCGGTGGGTTCCAGCAACGGCTGGGTGGGGTGGGGTGGGCGTCTGGAATGTCGGTGAGTTTCAGCAACACCGCCGGGGCCGCGGAAGCGCCCTCTCTCCTGTCGTGGGGAGAGCGGTGCTGTCCATCTGTCTCCAGGCCGGAAAGATCACCGGGCACAGTGTGGCGAGCAGATACACACCGCCTACCGTGATCAGCGTGGAGGGCAGTCCGACCGAATCCACGAGGAAGCCTGCGGCCAGTCCGCCCAGCGGAGTGACCAGTTGGAGCGAGGCTGTTGTCGCGCTCAGCACGCGGCTGCGCAGTTCCTCCGGCACCGTCTCGTACGTCACTGTGGCCATGATGGGGTTGAGCACGCCGCAGGCGAGGCCCTCGACCGCCATGATCGCGGCCAGCGGCGCGAAGGTGTCAGTGAAGGCGGCTACCACGAAGCGCGGCAGGCCCACGATGAGAAACGCGATCGTGAACACGGGCCACCGCCGAAAGCGGCCGCCCACTACCCCGTAGACCAGCGCCCCCGCGAGTGCGCAGACCCCGAACGCCGCGTTCAGCAGACCGAGATCGATGGAACCATCAAGCTCCCCACGGGCATCCACGGGGAGGAGCACGGCGCTCCATCCCTGGTCAAGGCCCCTGGTGACCAGCGTCATCAGGCACAGACCCAGCAGCAACGGCGTGGCCGCCACGAAGCGATAGCCTTCCGCGAGTTCACGACGGTAGGCGAGCAGCGACGCTGGCCCGACCCGCCGCTGGGCCTGTGCCTCAGGCAGGCCGCGCACCCCGAACGCGAACAGCGGCGCTGCCACGGCGAAGGTCGCGGCATCTATCAACAGGACGTTCTCGGCTCCGAGTCCGGCGATCAGCACGCCGCCGAGAGCGGATCCGGTCAGCGCCGCGCAGCGTGCCGCACCGTCGTACAACCCGGCAGCCCTGGTCAGCGGCATTCCGGCGCGTTCGGCGAGCGTGGGCAACAGCACGCCGCGGGCGGTTTCACCCGGCGAACGGCACAGCCCTGTCATCGCCATCAGCACGCACAGCGTCCAGAAATGCAGGATGCCGGCGAACTGCAGCAGTGGGATCGCCGCAACGGCGACTCCGCAGGCGAGATCCGAGGCGACACTCACGCGGCGTCGCCCGATCCGGTCGATGACCGGACCACCGACGAGCGCGGCGAGCACTACGGGCAGCAGTGTGCAGAACGCGACGATCCCCACCTTGGCGGCGCTGCCCGTGCTCTGTAGCACGGACCACGGCACGCCCATGTACGTGAGGCAATTCCCGGTGATCGAAACGAGGTTGGCAGCAAGAACCGCTGTCAGCGGACGGCGATCACCGGCCAAGAAGTCTTCGGGCACTACGGTGGTCTCCCATGAGGGAAAGCGCCCACCGCGAACGAAGCAAGTCAGCCGGTGGGCGAAGCGAAGTGGTCAGCGTCTGGCGCGCACAGCGAGGCGCACCGCGATGCGGTGTTCACAAGCAGCGCCTCCAACACTTCGCCGGGAAGACCACCCGGCACCTCCACGCATTGTCACCTCGGGCACCGGCCCTCCGCAACGGCGATGCCGCTCGCAAGGATCGCTCGCGCAGGGAGTCGTCCGAGATCGCAGATGAAGGCAGAACCTGCTGACGACCTGGATCCGGGGCGACGCGGGCCTTGAGTGTTCGCGGTCGTGGAACATCCACCGATGGGTCACACCATGCAGGCTGGGGACCTATCAACGTGTGCGTGGGAACTGCCAGGGAAACCCGGAGCCGTGGGCGCCGCGTCCGGCTACGGCCCGGATTTCGCCCCGGCGCACCGCAACATAGGCCCGGACGATGCCGTAGGAGAGCCCGTCCGCATGATGCCCATCGACGAGACGATCGAAGACACGCTTGGCGGTGTGTCGTTGCTTGCGCGGGGCGTCCAGGTCCGGCCGCAGCATCTCGTCCACCAGCGACTTGAACGGATCGAGCCGGGTCGCCCGGGGCGGGAGCTTCTTCCGCGGCTGCGGCCACGCGGACTCCAACGCCTTCTGAACCGTGGGGTGTCCCACCCCGTGCTTGCGCATCAGAGCGCGCTTGCCCAGCCTGGCACGATGGTCACGGCGGATCGCCGCGTACAGCTCGGTGCTCGACTTCGACGTCATCGGCGACCCCAGCGGTATGGAGCACCCTCATGCTCCCCTCGCAAGCCCCTGGCTGTTGCTGGAACTCGTCAACACCGTTCCCCGCGAACATCGGGTGTCGTGGGGGCCGCTCTATGTCTTCGGGCTGAGCGTGCTGACCGAGGCACTGGCCCTGCTGTGCACCGGTCTGGTCAGTAGGTGGGGCGAGAAAGTCCCGGACTGGGTTCCTCTGATCGGCGGTCGGCGGGTCGCGCCGCCCGCCGCGATCGTCCCGGCTGCCCTGGGCGGCCTGGGCCTGGTCGCACTGTGGGACACCATGCCGCTCGGTTGGTTCGGCCTGCTGGGCTTTCACGAGGTCGCCTTCACCAACGGGTGGTGGCTGCTCCTGGCGCGGGTGTGCATCAGTCCGGTGATGCTGTGGGGACCGATCGTGCTCGCCCTTACCTACGCCTACTATCGTCGGAGTCTTCCGGGCCCAGGGCGGAAGGATCACCGAGGGGAACCGCCTGCGCTCGCCCGACTCGGCATCGACGCGCCGGTCGTTGACCCGCGGGGACCCGCGGGGACCCGCGCAGGCGACGCCCCGTGATCCGGGGTCTGCGTGCGTCACAAGTTGGGCAGCGTCACCGGTACTGAGGCCCTCCCGCTGCTCCACCGCCGTCTCAATGAAAGCCTTCGCCGCTGACCTGCCATGAGCAGCCGTGCCGTGTCCCGTCGCTTCTCCCGCCGAGCCGACAGGACACGGCCAGGTTATGCGGCGCGGTTGATGAGTTCGGCTTGGCCGAACAGCAGGGCATAGCCGGTGGGGAGTTGGTGGAGGATGCGGGTCATGAGATCGGGACCGGCGTAGGCGGCGACGGCGGAGAAGACGGAGCCGGTGTCCCAGCGGGTGGTGGCCAGGGAGGCGCCGGTGCGGGCGGCGAGGTCCTTGACGAAGGCCCAGCCGGTCAGCTGCTGCGTAGCGGGGATCTGCGTGGTCAGGACGCGTGCGGCCTCGAAGGGCAGGGCGCCGGCCAGGGCGACGCGTTCGTCTCCGGTCAGCTGGCGCCCGAGTCCTGCGAGGACCAGGCGGACGGCTTCGTCGGCCCGCTCACGGGTGGGGTAGGCGCCCTCGTAGCGGACCTTCTCCAGCATCTGCTCGTACGCCGTCCCGTACGGCTGCTGGCGCTCAAGCGGTGCGCGTACGTCGGTGATCACTGCGGTGCATGCCTTTCATGGAGCCGGGATGGGGCGGTGCCGGTGTGTGGCACCGCGGTATGGATCAGGGATATGGGTCAGGTGGGCTGGGGGCGGCCGAAGAGCAGGTCGTAGCCGGTGGGAAGCTGAAGCAGGATCTGGCCCAGCAGTTCCTCGCCGACGGCGTCGGCGACGGTGGACAAGACGGCGCTGACGTCCCACGTCGCGGTCTGCTCGGTGGCGCCCTCGATCCATGCTGCGGTCGCGCGGATGAACCGCTCCGGTGGTAGTGGTTCGGCGCTCTGCAGCGGGTTGAGCAGGATCAGGGCAAAGCCCTCCGGCAGGCGTGCCGCGAGCTGGGCGCGGACATCGCCGACCAGGTGCGCGCCGAGCAGGGCGAGCACCACGCGGGCCGCACGCTCGGCCTCCTCGACAGTGCCGTATTCGCCGCGTTCCTTCACGTGGTCGAGGAACGCTTCGCGTCGCAGAGTCATCTCAGCCGTCACCCCTTCATTCCTTGGGAATGCCCGAGGGGGTGCGGAGGGCGGGGTGAGGGGGGAGATCAGGCGCCCGCTCTCCGCACCCGTCCGGCCGGTGTCAGCCGGAGATCTCCTTGCGGCCGGAGCCGACGCCGACGGAGATCTTGCGGGGCTTGGCGCGCTCGGCGATCGGGATGCGCAGGGTGAGCACTCCGGCGTCGTAGTCGGCCTGGATGTGCTCGGTGTCGAGGCTGTCGGCGAGCACGATCTGGCGGGAGAAGACGCCCAGCGGCCGCTCGGACAGTTCCAACTTGACGCCCTCGGCCTTCGCCACCGGCCGCCGCTCGGCCTTGACGGTGAGCATGTTCCGCTCGACGTCGATGTCGATCGCGTCCGCGCTGACGCCCGGGAGGTCGAAGACCACCACGTACTCGTCGCCCTCGCGGTAGGCGTCCATCGCCATCGCTGAAGGCTTCGACCAGGTGCCCGGGCCCATCAGCTGCTGCGTCAGCCGGTCCAGCTCACGGAAGGGGTCGGTGCGCATCAACATCGTGAAAACACCTCCAGAAGTTCGGGCAGTTGCTGCCAATGCGCTTCACTGACTCTGTTGTAGCATGTCATCACATGGATGACAAACAAGGTGTCGTCTACCTGATGACAAAGAGATGGAGGTGCCCGTGACCGCAGCCGACCAGCCAACCCCTGCCGGCGCCCCTGCCGAGACCGATGCCCACAGCCCGGCTTCATTCCTCGCCGCGGCGGCGGCCCTCGATGCCATAAACGACGCCCTGCGCACCGCCCGGCACACGGCCGCCGACGCTCCTGGCACCGAGCCGGGCCCGGAACAAGCCCTGGCCTCCCTGACGCTGCTGCGGCAGATCCGTGAACAGCTCGCCGGATGGGAGACCGGGCTGATCGACACGGCCCGCGACGCGGGCGCCAGCTGGGCCGACCTCGCCCATCCCCTGGGCGTCGCCAGCCGCCAGGCCGCCGAACGCCGCTACCTGCGCAATCGCCCCGGCCCCACCGGGTCCACCGGCGAACAGCGCGTCCAGGCCACCCGTCAGGCCCGGGCCGCCGAGCGCACCACCGCCACCCGGGCCCGCCGCAACGCGGCCGACCTGCGCCGTCTCGCCGGCCAGATCACCGCACTCACCGACCTGCCCACCGAAGCCCACAGCCCGCTCCGCGAACTCCACGCGGCACTGGCTCACGACGACCCCGCCGAACTCATCACTCCCCTGACCGCCGCCCGCCCCCACCTGGCCGCCGCCCACCCCGACCTCGCAGCTCGGCTCGACTCCCTCACATCCCCGTAGTACGCACGGACTGACACCCGCACCGCGGGCCGACCTCCCACACCTTCGGGGATGGCCCGTCGCACAGGGCCAGATAGCGGTTGTCCCCGCTGACAGCCACGTTCCGTATGTCGTCGCTCTCGTGCTGGAAGGCCAGGCGCCCTCGCCGCAGCTCCCACAACTCCGCCGATGTGCCGCTCTCCGCCAGCACGGTGCGTCCGCGGGGTGTGGAGCAAAGATCTCTCTCCTCGGAGGAGGTGTATCAGCAGCCACTGCCCGTCCGGGATAGACCCAACGGCCTCTCCCCTCGGACAGGCGGAACCCGTCGACGCACCGATGGCTGGCCACGCCGCAGGCGTCCACTCGGCGGCCGACCCCCGAGGCTGCGACCATCGTCCGTCCGTCTTTGCTGAGCAGCACCGCGTCGTCAGTCCGCCCGCCCGGGACGGCAAACGCGCCCTGCTCGCGCTGCGTTGTCGCCCCAGCAGCGCCGCCTTTGCTTCATCCGTAGGTCTGATCCACCACGCCGTCGCAATCAACCGCGCATCGCCGTCCCGGGGTAGGAGGCGCGCAGGTCCTCTCCCCCGGTCCAGGGTTCCGGAGTCCTTGCCCAGTTCCTCCCACGTTTGCGTGTCCTGTCGGAGGCGACCGTGCAGGTCGGCGTTTCGGGGCATCCGCGCTCAGCAGCAGGTCTGTGAAGGCGGCGAACTCACCGGGGTCTCGGCAGAGGGTGAACACCTCCTCGTAGTAGTCGATGTACTCGTCGATGACCAACCACGCGTGTCGTGGCTCCCCGGCACGGGCGCGAGCACATCGCCGTGGGTGCGTACGGGCTGTTCGCCGGGTGTGAGGACACGCAATGCGGCCGGGCGCAGGAGAGGATCCGGCGTCCGCTGGAGGAGAGGGATCAATCCGGCACGCAACAGGGAGGACTTGTCTCTTCCGGAGAGGCCGACGAAGGCGACGCACCGGCGCGCGTAGCACCTCACACAGATCGTCCACGAGCCGCCCGCGGCCGAATAGGCGCTCGTGGTCGGCTACCTCGCAGCACATCAGGCCCTGGTGCGGCGCCTGCCCCTCCTCGTTCCGGTCCGGCCGGGCCGCTCGGCATCCGCGCGTACGGCCCCCTCCAACGCCGCTCTCACGCAGCTCGCGCAGCTCGCGCAGCTCGAACACGAAGCGCTGGCCCGGCCCGCCGCCGGATCCACCGGATCCCCCTTGCGCCCCACCGGTCCATCCCCCTCATGCCCCCATGATCTACGGCATCAACCTACGGAACCAACGGCGAGAAGGAAGGTCCCGGTCAACCGGCCGCCGCGCGACCGTCGCAGACACCCCAGATACCCCTGGGCGCCGCACCCACGGGATTGTTCGGGGGCTCGGACCAGGGCTGACGAACAATCCACGAGCCGGTGAAGTCGTCCACGGATGCCTGGACGGGCATCTGTGATCGAGCACCAGAAGGAGAACCGTGCTTACTCGTACGAAGTTCACCACCGCGCTGGCGGCAAGCCTCCTCACCGCCGGAATACTCGGCGGGGCCACCGCGACCGCCGCGCCGTCCGGGCCGCCGGCCTCGCCGTCGGCGGGATCTGCGTCGGCCGCCGCCTCCTGCCTCGGCGGGGATTGGTCGTACGACGGATACAATTACGCGCCCCAGGGTGACGGCTACTACGTGACCACGAACCGGTGCGATGACATTCAGGTCAAGCCGGACCGGGACACGAAGATGAAGCTCTGCTACCTGAAGAACCGGAACCCCGAGAACAAGGTCTGCAAGGGCTGGGTCACGGCAAAGGCCGCCAAGTGGACCATCCTCGGCACTGACTTCGACGACGGCACCTACTTCTACCTCGACTTCCCCAACTCCTCCTACCTCAAGACAGGGTGGGTCGCTGCCTGACGGCTTGACGTCTGCCCCCGCCTTCCTGGCGGGGGCAGCGCCATGCGGGGCCCGCCCCGCCGGACGGTCATGCTGGGCGCGGGCTCCTGGGACCCCACCCGCCGAGGAGGGCTCGGCGTGGGATGAGCAGAGGAGGTCGGGTTCGAGTCGGTGCGGTGATGTCGCTGTGTGAACGCCGACGTTGGGACGAATCGACGATCTGGTCGAGCGCCAGAACTGGTTTCCATGAACAGAGACCCCTCATCGAGGGCCTCTTACTGCAGGTACCTGTCGAAGAAATCGGTGGCGTAGCGGATCGCGGTTTCGCGTTGCTCGGCGGGCTTCAGCCGCTGGGGGTTGCCGGTTCCGTTCGTGCTCTTGCAGTGGCCGCCGGGCAGGTTTCGGTGGTCGACGGCGACATCGTCCGTCGCGAAGCGTGGTCCGGTGCCGGGGGTCCAGACCGTGTTGAAGTAGTTGTGGTTGGCGCCGGCCACGGCGTGGTGTTCTGCGTGCGGGTTCTTGGTGGCCATGGCGAGGGGGACTTTGCTGTCGTCCCACATGGCGTCGCAGGTCCCGGCGACGACGGAGACGGGAGTCCGGCTGATGCTTTCCTTCTTGGCGTCGATGCCGTTCATGGCGGGCGCGAACGCCAGCGTGCCGCGGATGTTCACGCCGGGGAGGTGTTCGTGGCTGTCGAGGGCCTGGGTCAGGACGCCACCTCCGCCGCGTGAGTGCCCGAACGTTCCGACCCTGTCCAGGTCCACGTGGCCGCGCAACTGCTTGAGGTCCTTCAGCGGGCCTTTCCCAGCGGCCAGTTCCTTCCATATCTGCAGGTGCTTGTCCAGCAGGGCGGCGCGGGCGACGTTGCCCCGGTCGTGTTCCTGGGCCTGGATGCCGTTGGCGGACACCGACACCACGATGTAACCCTGGTCGGCCAGGGCGTCGGCGAGGTAGGAGTAACCCAGGTAGTTGTCGACCGGCTTGGCTCCCTTGCCGCACGGCCAGGCCGACGGACGGGCGGGTTCGTTGCCCTTGGCGCAGATGTCGGCCCAGCCGTGCAGCATCATCACCAAAGGATGCTCGCCCGTATCGAGTTGGCGCGGATAGGTGACGGCGGCCTTCAGCTCGGTGCGCTGTCCGTCCAGGCCGGGTGGGGCGTAGGCGGTGTCACCGAGGTCATAGGTGACCTGGGCCGCGCGGTCCGTGCCTGCCTGGGCTGAGATCTTGGCGGATCCCGTGGTGTCGGGCTGGGAGGTGCTGCAGGCGGTGCCCAGAGTGATCACAGCGGCCGTCGTCGCAAGAAGGAAGCTGCGGCGCAGCGGGCGAGAGGTCGTACGTGTCGTACGCATGGAAGCGGTCCTTTCGGGCCATGGTCGTTCGGTTGTGATGGCCCGTCGGGACCGCGTCGTCGGTTCAGGGGCGCTGCCGGCCCTTGACGACAAGTCGGGTCAGCAGTCCGACGATCAGGAGCGTCCCCCCGACACACAGGCCGAGAAGGCCGGGGATACCGGCGGGCTGCCAGGACTCACCCGCCGACGAGTCCGTTGCAAGGGCGCTGCCGACCAGGAACACGGACACAGCGGTGATGACTGCTCCGAGTAGCCAGACGACCCGGAGCAGGGCGATCTGTGCTCGGGAGGCGAACGAGTGGGCTTGCGTCTGGGCGGAGCCGGTGTGGCCGGAGGTGCTCATGGGTCTGCTCCTGGGGGATCATCGGGTCGAGGGACGTTTCGTGCGAAAAAGTGAAGCCCGTCCGCGCCGGGTGGGGACTTACGAAGAGTGTCCGGCGATTGCATCGGTTCGGGTGCGACCGTGTGTGGATGAGGGCTCCGTCCCGTAGCAATGGGGTTGCTGCGTGGCTATGAAGATCAGTTGGGGAGTCGTTTCGCGATGAGTGCGGATGTCGCGTTCTGACCGACATTGCGATGGCGGTTTGTAAGGCCGCGGCGTTCCCGCGGGAGAAGTCGTCGCGGGCCTTCGACTTCGAGGCCCATCCGAACGTCGACCCGGCCACCGTCAACACCCTCGCGACCTGCGACTGGGTCAAGAAGAGCGAGCAGCTCTGCCTGATCGGGGATTCTGGCACCGGCAAGTCTCACCTGCTGATCGCGCTGGGCACCGAGGCCGCGCTGCATGGCTTCCGGGTCCGCTACGTGCTGGCCACCAAGCTCGTCACCGAGCTGGTCGAGGCCGCGGATGAGAAGCAGCTGTCCAAGACCATCGCCCGCTATGGACGCGTCGACCTTCTGGAAATCGACGAGCTCGGCCACCTCGAACTGGACCGGCGCGGCGCGGAGATGCTCTTTCAGGTGCTGACTGAGCGGGAGGAGAAGAACAGTATCGCCATCGCTTCGAATGAGGCGTTCACGAAAGCGCACATGTTCCGGCGAACCCGTGCCAGGCGGCGCCGAAACTTCACGGGTTCCGGCAGCGTTGCGGATGCTGCATGATCGGGGTGTGTTGATCGAATTGGTGAGGGTCGCAAAGTTTCCCGGAAGTCCTTGGCTTGCAGATGTCCGGACCTCGTTCGGCCACACCGCAGTCGGATGGTGCGGGAATCGTGCCGCGGAGCCCGGCGAGTACCACGTCGAGTGGACGATCGACGAGGACATTGTTTGGGGGCAGAACGCCAAGTTGGCTGTTGGCACCGGTCCTGGCCTCCGAACTGGCGGGCACTGCGTAGTTCTGCGGGGAAGGCTGAGCCTCACGGAGGACGGTGCCGCCCTGCTGGACTTCGACGGCACGAATATCCTGCTGGACCTTGCTCATCCGCTGCCCGAAGATGTCGCCAGTACGTGGGTCGAGCTCTTCATCGAGCGCGACAAGGTCAGTCTCTATCCCTACGCGCTCTGACCAGCGATCAGGTTCTGTCCATCTCCCACTGCGACAAGCAGTTCTCGTCGATGCGATCGGACAGATAGATCAAGGTGGCCTGTGGGTCCATGCCGAAGGCCGCGGCGACGAGCTTGGGGTCCATGCTGTTCACCAGGTCGAGCAGGCGGGTGCTGCGGATCATCCGGGGCGGGAATCCGCAGTCGTCAAGGACGTGCGAAAGATAGGCAGTTGAGGCCGGGCGCTGCCCGGCCTTCGTTTCTTTGGTGACCATGACATGCGGGTTGTCGGTTCGCCAGCTTTCGCGGTGGGCCAGGCAGCGATGCAGGACTGTCCAGGACGCCGGGTCCATCGGCACGGGATGGGGCCGTTTGCCAAGGCGGAGCCACTGGGTGGTCTCGTCGACGTCGTCGATCTGCAGCAGGCGGGTCTCGGTGCTGGAGGCGCCATGCAGCAGAGCGAGCATGCCGACCAGGGCCTCGTGGGGGTGCACGGTGTCGTCCGTGGTCCAGCGCCGGAAGAGGTCGCGCTGCTGGTCAAGGGTGAGCGTCACGCCTCGGAAACCCCGGGCTTCGCCCCCGGTCAGTCCGCGTGTCGGGTCGACCAGCACCAGATGCTGGGCACGGGCGAAACGGAAGAACTGTCGCAGTACGGTCAGCCGTCGCTTGCGCGCTCTGGGTAGCGTGTTCAAGAACGCCCCGATGTCGTGCACGTCGACCAATTCCCAGCTGTCCTTGGCTCGTTCGGGGATGAGGAAGAGAGCAAGATCGCGCAGGATGGCCAGGGCTGTCTCCAGGGTGTGGTTGCTGCGGGGCCGGGTGCCGGCCCGGCGGGCTCTCTCCTGGGCCCGCATCCGCGAGGCGTCGAAGGCCGTCACGGCCTGCCGCAGAGGATCAGGCACAGCATCGAGACGCCGGCGACGGCGGCCCGCCGCGAGGCGTTCGCTCTGGTCGGTGGGCAGCGCCGGGCCGTGACGCGTGAAGAAGTCCTCCAACGCGCGGGCGAAGGATCCCATCGACCTGCCCGGTCTGCGGGATCGCTCCAGCAGGGCTTGCGGAGAATTCGAGTGTTCATCCCGCAGGAGCCGCCCCAAGTCGGTGACGAAACCGCAGGCCCGCGAGACACAGTGCCGCCTCGCGACGTGCGCCACGAAGTCATCCAACCACCATGGCGGTTCAGCGAGTTGTTCCCGCAGGTGATCGCCGCGGATGAACGGACGGCCGGGATGCTTCTGCCAGCACGCCGAGCACAGGCCGAGTCCGGCATGGCGCCGCAACTGCCCGCACTCGCGGCAGACCTGCGGCGGCTTCTTCGCCGGCGGGGGCCGTGAGCACGACCCGCACCAGCTGGTCGACTCACGCAGATAGCCAAGCTGGCCGCAGCGCGGACACGGCTGCTGGGCTGCCAGTCGCCGGGCCTTGTTCCGGCAATCACGGCACAGCCGACTGCCCGCCGCCCGCACCGGATGGTCGCACTGTTCACAGACACGCGAGCGCAGGACACACCGGCCGGTTTCCTGCTGCAGCACTCTCTCCAGGCCGCAGGACGGACACGTTGATCGCGCGGCCTCTTCCTGCATCCGGCGCCATCACCGGCAGCAGAGCTCGCGGTCGAGGAACCCGACCGGGGCGCCACACGTGACACAATCCCGCTGCTTCTTCCCCACATCGGCCGCCGCTCACATGGGTGGCATCGACCGGCCGCGCGCGGAGGCGGCCCGAGGGAGTTCGGCGACCGGACGGGGCGGGACAACGGGCCGTTCGACCGGCGTGGTGTCGACTTCAATCAAATCGTTGGGAGTGCAATCCAGCGCCGTGCACAACGCCGCCAGGGTCGTCATCTTCACCTGGGAAGGCTCCTTCGTGAACAGCGCGGACACCGACGCCGAGGACAGCTCCAGGCCAGCTTTCTTGGCCAGCAGACGCCGCAGTTCGGTGCCGGTCCAGACCTCGCGCTGAGCGGCGGCCATCCGCAGACGCCATTGGATCTTCATTCCGTGGACTCCTTCCCGGCCAGTTCGGCGAGCGTGCTGGCCACCGCCCGCTGATAGGCGTCCTCGATGAAGGTGGCCGAGGGCCGGACATATCTCATGGTCGAGCTGACCGTCCAGTGACCGAGCAGCTGCTGGATCGCCGCCAGGTCGACGCCGCGTTCGTAGTTGTGGGTCGCGCACGCTCGGCGCAGGGCATGCGGGCTGAACCACTCGGCTGCAGGACGGCCTTCGAGTTGCATGAGATAGCGCAGCCGGTTGCGGATCGTCCCCCGGTGGAGACTGCCGCCGGACTCGTCCGCGAACAGCACCGGTGAATCAGGGGCCGCACGTCCTCCAGGAACCAGCGCAGGACCAGGTCGAGGCCGTCAAGCATGGGCACCCAGCGCGGCCTGGGACCGGAAGTGTGGGCGCCCTTGCCGAAGCGGACATGGAGCTTGCCGAACGGCCCACGGGTAAAGTGCAGATCATGCCGCTCCAGCAGGGAAGCCTCTTCCGAGCGGAGCCCGGCGTGATAGAGCGTCCGAAACATCGCATAGTCCCGGGCGGCCGGGCCGTACTTCCGCGCGGTCGCGATCCGCTGCTTCATGAAGTCGAAGAACTCCCCGACCCGTTCCGGGGTCGGCGGCGGCACCAGGGCCGGTGAGCCATCACCGACATGCCGCGAGGCGTTGAACTCGTCGATGGGGCAGACCAGCCGGACGCCGAAAGCGGCCTCTATGTCGACAGCCTTACGGGCCTGGAGGAACCGGTGGAAACCCTTGAAGATCTGCACGTACTCGCGGCGGGTCGATGTCTTGCGGCCCTGGACGGCGAGGTCGCCGACGACCCGGTCGATGTCCTCCGGGGTCACCTCCCACGCGGGCCGGCCCAGAGCCTTGAGCGTCCGCTCCAGCAGGCCGATGTCGTTGTCGATGGTCACCGGGCTGAACCCGCCGGCCCGCCACGAGGCGACGAACGCGTCGACGCACATCGTCTGGAACTGCCAGGGGTCCGTACTCAACGGCTCCTGCGGAACCGCCCCTCCGGCTATGACCTGCAGTCTCTTCCCGGTCACCGGCAGCACACCTTCCTCGCGCCTGAACCGTCAAGGTGGCACCTGGAGAATCCGAGCCCCACCAAGAGAACCAACGAGAACCCCAGGAGATGGATACGGGCCGGTGGCAGCACAGATTCCCGGGAACGAACAAGTGCCAGCCCCAGATGGGTGGACCAAGACCTTCACCAATCCCCGGCTCTGCGCGGCCATCGTGGACCGGCTCACCTTCAACGGCGCCATCATCGAGACCGGCACCGACTCCTACCGCCTCGCCCATACCAAGGCCCCAGGGCGCACAGAACAAAACCAGCTGAAGCCCTCAGCATGACCAGTTCCCGCTTCCGATCGACCCTGGTTGCCTTCTACCCTCAGGACAGGTGAAGTTGGGCTTCGTCCCGCACCGCAGGCTCCCAGCCCCCGAGCCGTGACCACCGAGGCCGGCTGGAGCCGCATCGCCGACTACACGGCTCCAGCGTCCGCTCTCCACGCGTGACCGGTCGGCGGGGCAACTCCCGCAGCCTCGCCCTCACGCCAGGAGGGCACCTCGCGCGAGGACCAGGGGGAGCCGTGGTCCCGCGCAGGGCCCGGTCGCCGCCCCGTCCACGGCGCGGCGACCGGGCATCTACCAGCTTCCCACCGCAGGAACGCGCTGTCCGCCCTACGGCCCATTCCCTCGCCGTCCAGTGGCTTCGCGGTGTCTTCGGAAGTCGTGCCGAGGTGCCGGCCAAGGTCAATGTCATTTGAAGGTCACCCGACGGGCACATGGCTCGCTGCTGGGGAGGCGGGTGCACTCTCGCGTGAGGGCAGTGCATGGCGAGCACCAAAAACGGCTGTGCTGGAAAGACGCTCTTCGTACCAATATTGGCAACATGGGTATGGTCTTCGCCCCCTCGCCCTATGTTCAGATGACAGCCTCTCCGCACCACTCAGGTGCTGTCATACAGAGGTTCTCTTCCGCAGCAGAGTGAGCCTGCGGAGCATGAGCGCCGGGCTCCGCATCCAGTCCCGCGGATGGCCCTGAGGCCCGGACCATCCCTCGGAGCAGATCAACGCCGGACTGCCCCATGCCCCCGGCAGCTTCGAGGGAGTGCTCCGCGGCATCAGGGGGGCCGCGGAGCACATGGCACGAGGCCGCTGCACCCGAAGCGGCGGCCTCCGCCACGACACCAGACGTGCGGTTCCTTATCTCTTCGCGTTGATCGTGCCTGTGGTGCAACACGCAAGGAGAGGAACCCGATCAACAACTCATGGCCCGTCCCCCAAGCCGCCTGCCGCGTGGTGCGTCTGAGCGGAGAACTCGACATCGCCAGGACTCCCGAACTCGCCACGCTGCTGCGCGGAACCTGCCAGCAGACACGGACCGCCTGGTTCATCGTCGACCTGCGGCCCGTCACCTTCATGGACTCCACCACGCTCCGCGAACTGCGCACCGCACAGGAACGCTGCGAACAGTCAGGCAAGGGGCTGCGCCTGGTCTACGACCAGCCCTTCATCAGCCGGCTCCTGGCCCTCCACGGCGCGACGGCGCAGTTTCCGCGATACGCCAGCACCGACGACGCGTGGGCAGGCCGCGAAACACCCCCGAAGAACTGACCGCCCACCGCCCTCCAGGGCACTCGTGCATAGAGGCGCTGCGGTCAGACCACGAACTCCAGGTCCGCGAAACGACCCCACACTCACTGGCCACCGCCCCGGGGCCGTTCACACAAAGGGGAGTGAACGGGCGGCGGCCGCCGGTGCGAACGGCGGCCGCGTGCCCCGTCCTGGTGGCCGCTCCCCGGCCACTGGAGCACTCCCTCCAGGCAGCCGGGGGCGTGGTTCTGCCCGGCCTCAAAGGTGCCCCGAGGGACTGGCCGGGCTGTCGGCGGCTTCCGCGGGAGAGGAAGGCGAGCCCGGCGCTTATGGGCTGCGCCGCAGGCTCACTCTGCTGCGGGATAGGCCCTCGCGGGTGCGTCAGAAAGACGGTGGAGGACTGCTTTCAGCCTAGGCCGCCGCCACGGCTCCTGACCGCCCCAAGCGTGAACTGTTACGCGGAACCGGCATCAGATGCGGCACGCTCCACACCCAGGCTCTGAGCCGGCCACGACGGGACCCTAAGTGCCTGTGTCAGATCCCTTGATCGGTAACGTGCTCTAACGGATGGAGCGCCGGTTCGTTGAGTACCGGGGCAGCTCAGAGTGGACAACGTGTGGGGAGGGCCGCTGACGGCATGCGCTTCCTGCGAGATGTGCTCGACCTCGTCGTCCCGAAGGTCCGCGCCGGTGCCGTGGTGGCGGTGTCGCCGTCCTTATGGACGCGGCGCGAGCAGTGGTCAGGGGTGGAGCTGGCCTTTTGGACCAGGCGTCAGTACAACGCAAGGCGGTGGTGGCCAGGCCGATCGCCTGCGGCCGGAGGCGGATGCGCAGGGGCTTGGGCTGGCTGGCCTGTAGGCCGTGAGGGTGCCACGGGTCGGGGCGAACGCCTCTGTCATCCCTGCTGCCATCCCGACTGCTCTCCCTGAGTCCTCTCGCGCACCATGACCATCTGCTCCTGGATGAGGTCGTATCGGCCCAAGACGCGGCCTTGATCACCTGTTTCGTAGCGCGCCAGCCCCCAATACCGCGCCTGGTCGGCGGTGTTTCGGACCATCACTGTGGCGGAAGCAAAGAGCGCGTAAACGTCTCCCCGCCATGCGACCGCGATGCTTCGATACCTGATGGCGGCTAGGCGAAGCCGTGCAGGAGTGACGACGCTCCGAAGGAGGACCGCGTGCCGGAATTCGACTTCGCCATCGTGGGCGCGGGGACGGCTAGCTGCGTGCTGGCGGCGAGACTGTCGCAGGACGCGAACACTCATGTCCTGCTGATCGAGGCGGGTGGCTCGGAGGTGCTACCCGCGCAGACCTCGCCTCCCGCATGGCCGACCCTGTTCCAGACCCCCGCGAACTGGGGAGACTTCACCGTCGAGCAGTCGGCCACCGGCACATCCACACGACTGCCGCGAGGCCGCGGGCTCGGCGGATCCTCGGCGATCAACGGCATGGTCTTCGCCCGAGGCCACCACTCCGGCTACGACCAGTGGCCCAGCCAGGGTGCCAAGGGCTGGGGCTTTGACGATCTGCTGCCGTACTTCCGGCGCAGCGAGAACGCGGTGGGCCGCGATCCGGCACTGCGCGGGATCGACGGCCCCCTCACTGTGAGTCCCGCCAACCCGGCGCATCCGGTCATCGAAGCGTGCCTGGAAGCGGCCGTCGAGACGGGGTACGCAAGGGCCGCCGACATCAGCGGCGGCCTGGAGGAGGGCTTCGGACTGACGGACCTCAACATCGTCGACGGCAGGAGGCAGAGTGCCGCCGACGCCTATCTCGCGCCAGCCCTGGAGCGGCCCAACCTGACCGTCGTGACCAACGCCCTGGTGCAGCGGCTGCGCATCAGCGGCGGGCGCTGTGTCGGCGTGGAGTACCGCACCGGCACCGACGAAGTGACCCTCGCCCGCGCAGGTGAAGTCGTCCTGACTGCCGGTGCCATCGGCTCCGCGCAGCTGCTGCTCCTGTCGGGGATCGGCCCGCACGCCCATCTGGCCGACGTGGACGTCAAGACCGTCCTCGACCTGCCGGGCGTCGGCGCCGAGCTCCACGACCATCCGATCATCAGCCTCATGTCGAGCGCGGCCCGCCCGCTGCCGCCAAGGCGCAACAACCACGGCGAAGCCATCGGTCTCATACGCAGCGGCCCCGGCGTCGAAGAGCCGGACCTCCAGGTCGTCTTCGTCGACTGCCCCTCCCATCAGACCTCGGCCAAGGACCCCGAGGACGGCTACACCATCGCTGTCTCCGCGATCCGCCCGTACAGCCGCGGCACGCTACGCCTGGTAAGCGACGATCCCGGTGCGGCGCCAATGCTCGATCCGGGTTACTACACCGACGAGCGTGACCTGGCAGCGGTCGTCGCCGGTGTTCGGCTCGTCCGGGAGATCGGCCACGCCCCGGCGCTCGCGCCGTGGCGTGGTCGGGAGGTGGTTCCCGGGCCGGACGCGGACGACGACGATGCCCTGCGCGAGTTCGTGCGCCGGACTCACGCCTCGTACTGCCATCCGGTGGGCACCTGCCGGATGGGGACCGATCCCCTCTCTGTCACCGGGCCCGATCTGCGGGTCCATGGCATCGATGGACTGAGGGTCGCCGACGCCTCGGTGTTCCCGTCCATTCCGTCGGCGAACACGGTCGCCACGGTGTACGCCGTGGCCGAACGAGCTGCGGACCTGCTGCGCGGTACCGACTCCAGCATCGGCACCCTGAGCTGAGCCCTTCCCCGCGGGCTGACGCTGAGCGGCTTGCGGCAAGACCGCATCCTCAACGAACCTGCCCAGTCGTCACAGCACGTCACCGATCAAGGGTGGTGACACAGGGACTAACGTCATACACGGCCTGGCATGTCGGCTTCACGAGCCGGGTTCCGACATCAAAAGTCATCGCGATTGATCATGCCTAGATGCGCTCCGTGGCTCCCCAGCACATCGCGAAACGACTCCCGCTCAGACCTCCACAGCCACTGCGGGGCCGAGCACGCGCTGGGCACGCGGGCGGCGAGGAGTGCTGCCACGCCGGGAAACCCTGACGCCTGCCTCCCCGGACAGGCCCACTCCTCCCCCGCCGCTTCAAGGGGGCGCCACGCGCTCGGCCTCTCGGTCGTCGGCATGGGGCGGATGGATGAACGGAGTGGTCCGAGCGGGCGATCGCGCCCACGCCGAATGATCAAGCCTCAGGGCGGGGCGCAAGCTGTGCTGAGCCCGGGTGGCGGAAGGGACGCGGGCCGGGGCCGAGGTCGAGGGGCGACGTTGCTTCAGCGGTTGCGGTACAGGTTCGACAATGTCATGGCGCGCGGGACACCGGCACTCATCGGAGTACTGGCCGTTGCCTGCTGTGTACTCGTGTTGCTCAATGGGGCGCTGTTGTTGTTGCTCGCTCCGGCGGGGGTGCCTTCGGGGGGTGGGGACTCGTGGCTGTGGTCCGGTTTCCTGCGGGTCATCAGCCCAGCGGTGATCGCCAGGGACAGGGGGTCGGCTCCGTTCCTGGCCACTGCGGCACTGATGGCTTTCGGTGGGATCTTTCTGATGAGCACGCTGATCCCAGTGATCAGCGCGGGGCTCCAGAACCAGCTGGCCCGCTTGCGCCGCGGCCGTTCGGCCGTGGTCGAGAGCGGGCACACGGTCATGCTCGGCTGGTCTCCCCATGTCTATACCGTGCTCCGCGAGTTGGTGGAGGCCAATCGCAACCAGCGCCGTGCCTGCGTGACCATCCTCGCGGAGAAGGACCGTCCGGAGATGGAAGCCGCGATCCGGGAACGGGTGGGGCATACCGCCACCACCAGGGTGGTGTGCCGCAGCGGTGACCCCACCGACCCGGTCGACATCGCGATCGTCAATCCTTCGAGCGCACGCTCGATCATCGTGATCCCGCCGGAGGGCGACGATCCTGACATCGCGGTCGTCAAGTCACTGCTGGCCGTGGGGAGCAGCCAGGCTGCTCGCGGGCGGGGCGGGGACAGCGCCGCACCGGTGATCGTGGCCAGCGTCCAGGAGGCACAGAACCTGTCCGTGGCGCGGCTGGCGGGCGGTGCCACTTGTCACGTCATCAGCGCTCAGGGGTTCATCTCCCGGTTGATGGTGCAGATGAGCCTTCAGTGCGGGCTGTCCGCGGTCTATACCGGCCTGTTGGACTTCGAAGGCGATGAGATCTATATGCAGCCGCAGCCCGAGCTGGTCGGACGGACCTTCGGTGAGACGCTGGCGGCCTACCGGACCTCGTGCGTGATCGGGTTGATGGACGCGTCCGGCCGCGTACGGCTCAACCCCCGCCACGACACAGTGCTCCGCGCGCAGGACCAGATCGTCGCCATCAGCGAGGACGACGGCACAGTGCTGCTGTCCGAAACGGTGCCCGTCGTCGACGAGACGGCGATCTCACCACCCGATGGTCCCGAGCGGCCGGGCCGCCAGGTATTGATGGTGGGCTGGAGTCGGCATGCGCCTGACATCGTCCGCCAGCTCCAGACGCAGCTGCCTGCCGGATCCCGGGTGAACGTGATCGCCGAAACAGACCTCACCGACGCCGAGAAAGTACTTGCAGGCGCGGGCGACGGTGTCCCGGAGGTGTCCTTCCGCCAGGCCGACACCACCCGTCGGGAGGTGCTGGAGTCCGCCGACCTCGGGGCCTACGACCACGTCATGGTCATCTGCCCGAATGAGCGGAACCCCCGCGACTCCGATGCCCGCACCCTCACCACCTTGCTGAAGCTGCGCGATCTGGCAGCCCGGCACTCCTACGACTTCTCTCTGGCCACGGAGATCGCCGACGACCGCAACCGCGCCCTGGCCCGGGCGGCGAAGGCGGACGACTTCATCGTGAGCAGCGAGCTGGTGAGCCTGTGCCTTGCCCAGCTCTCCGAGAACCCTCATCTGGGCCAGATCTTCGACGAGTTGTTCGGACCGCAGGGCGTCCAGATCAGCCTGCGCCCCATGGGGGGCTATGTACGGGCCGGGGCGGACACCGACTTCTACACAGTGACCGCCGCGGCCGCCCGGTGCGGTGAGATCGCCATCGGCCACCGGATTCACAGCCGGGCCCAACTGCCTCCTGACTACGGTGTTCTGATCAACCCCGACAAGGCGGAACGCGTCAGCTACACCGAGGGCGACCAGATCATCATCCTGTCGGCAGGAACACACGGCGAATCCTGAGCGCGGCAGGCAGTCCTGCGCCGCGCGGGCCCGCGGGCCCGGGAGAAGGGCGTGTGTCCGACCGGGTGACCCGCGCTGTCTGGCGTGGTGTCCCGGCCAGGGACAACACGGTCGCCGGGCGAGGCTGTGACCATGAACGCCCAGCCTTCCAGACGCTCCGTCATGGCCGCGGCCGGCAGCACCACTTTGACTGCCGGCCTCGCTGCCTCCGCCCCGCAGGCGGCCACCGCGTCCGCGCTCGCGCCCCCGGCCTCGCCCCACGCGCCGGCCAGGGGCGCCGACTGGCAGACCTGCCTGGCAGTCGCCCGGGCCATCCTCGTCCTCGACGAGGACAACCGGCCCCTCATCCCCGCGTACACCGACATCCTGCTCGGCAAGGGCCTGCCCCGTGGGGGCGTGAGCAGGAAGGTCCTGGTCATCGGGGCCGGACCGGCCGGGCTCGTGGCCGCCCACCTGCTGCGCGAGGCCGGGCACGACGTCACCGTGCTCGAAGCCAACGCCAACCGGGTCGGCGGGCGCATCAAGACCTTCCGCACCGGCGGCCATGAGAACGCCGAGCAGCCGTTCGCCGACCCCGCTCAGTACGCGGAGGCCGGAGCGATGCGGATCCCCGACAGCCACCCTCTGGTCACCGGGCTGATGGAATCGCTCGGCCTTGAGCGTCGCCGTTTCCACCTCATCGACATCGACGCCTCGGGCAGACCCGCGAACCGCACATGGATCCACGTCAACGGCATCCGGGCCCGCCGCGCCGACTACCAGGACAGGCCCCGGCGGATCAACCGTTCTTTCGGTGTCCCCGCGCAGTACGAGAACACCCCGGCGGCCGACCTGCTGCGCGCCGCGCTGGCTCCGGCCCGGGCACTGGTCGAGGGCAAGAGCGGCCGCGAACTCGTCGAGGGCTGGGCGAGCGTGCTCCACACGTACGGGCACTGGTCGATGTACCGCTACCTAAAGGAACGAGCCGGACTCGACGAGAACACCATCGACCTGATCGGCACCCTCCAAAACCTCACTTCACGCCTGCATCTCTCCTTCCTCCACAACTTCCTCTCCACCGCCCTGATCAGCCCGACCACCGCCTTCTACGAGCTGCCCGGAGGCACCGCCACTCTCGCCGACGCCCTCTACGAGCGGGTGAGTGATCTCGTACACCTGGACCGGCGCGCCGTGCGCATCGAACACCGGCCCGGCAGTGGCGTCACCGTGCACACCGTCTCCGAGAGCCGCACGAGCCAGCCCGTGACCGAAGAGTTCACCGGCGATGAGGCGATCATCACCGTGCCCTTCTCCGGGCTGCGCCACATCACCTTCACCCCCGCCTTCTCCTACCGAAAACGGCGTGCCATCACCGAACTCCACTACGACGCGGCCACCAAGGTGCTCCTGGAGTTCTCACGCCGCTGGTGGGAGTTCACCGAACAGGACTGGAAACGCGAACTCGACGCCGTACGCCCCGGTCTGTACGAGGCGTACCGTGCCGGGAAAGCGCCTACGGACGGCTCGTTGCTCGGCGCCCACCCCTCCGTCCCCGAGGGCCAGATCCCCGAGCGCCAGCGCATCCACTACGCAGCACATCGTGGCCCCCAGCGAAACCAGCCCGAAGCGGCGCAGGTAATCGGCGGCGGCTCGATCACCGACAATCCCAATCGCTTCATCTGGGAACCCTCACACCCTGTTCCCGGCAGTCCGGGAGGAGTTCTGCTCGCTTCCTACAGCTGGTCCGACGACGCCCTGAAGTGGGACGCCTACGACGACGAGGAGCGGTATCCCCTGGCACTCACCGGTGTTCAGGAGGTCTACGGCCAGCGCACCGAAATCTTCTACACGGGAAAGGGCCGCACCCAGTCATGGATGCGCGACCCCTACGCCTACGGGGAAGCATCCGTCCTGCTTCCCGGTCAGCACACCGAACTCTTCCCCGACATCCCTGCCTCCGAAGGCCCCTTGCACTTCGCGGGCTGCCACACCTCCCTCAAGCCCGCATGGATCGAAGGAGCCCTCGAATCCGCGATCCGCACAGCACTGGAAGTCCACACCAGGTGACAGGTGGCGGTGTGGCAGCGGTGGTGGTGGTAGGTCTGGAGGAAGTCTGCCAGGGCTGTGGTGCGTTCGGTGTTGCCGGCGCAGGGATCGTGCGGGACCCCCGGCGGGGTGGATCACGGTGTTCCGTTGGCCCCGTTCGCGCAGGGGCTGCCGGAGCCGAAGGTGCCACCGCTCCCGCCAGCGCCGCCGTGGTAGAGGATGCCCCCTGTGGCGTTGCCGCCCGCGCCGCCGATCCCGCAGACCCCGTCGCTGCTGGCGCCCGACTTGGCGCCGCCGTTGCCCCCGGTGCCGCCCTTGCCGCCGAAGTTGTTGATACCTCCGAAGCTCACGCCACCGGCCCCACCGACGCCTGCGGCACCGCCCGGGTAGGCGCCGCCGAAGCTGCCGTTGCCACCGTTGCCGGCCTGACCGCCCTGGCCGCCATTACCTGCGCCGTTGATGCCACCGGCGCCGCCGTTGCCGCCCCCACCACCGCCGTGGCCGATGCCGCCGTTACCCGCATTGCCGCCCGCACCGCCGTCCGATCCTCCAGCGCCACCGAGGCCGCCACGGCCGCCTACTCCGGCGCTGGCGCCGGAGTTGCCGCCGAAGCCACCGGTGCCGCCCGCACTGGCGTGGGTGCCCATGCCGCCGGCGCCGCCCGCACCGCCTGAACCGTTCAGACCGCCGGTAGCACCGGTGCCCCCGTTGCCGCCGACGGCACCGTCGGGTCCGGCGTTGCCGCCGATAGCGCCCGCACCGCCGGAACCGCCGCCGAGGCCCAAGCCACCGTTGCCGCCCGCACCACCGACCCCACCAAGGACCCCGTTGCCGCCAGAACCTCCCGCGCCGCCGGCGCAGTTCCCGGTCCCGGTCGCGGGGCCGCCCGCGGTGCCGGGGAAGCCGTTGGGGTGGACGGTAGTGCCGTTGGCGCCAGCGATGCCGGCAGTACCAGCGGTACAGGCGAGAGCGGAAGCGCCGGCCGGAGAGCCGACGAGGAGTGTCGCGCCGGCGAAGAGGGCGGGCAGGGCGAGAAGGGCTGTGGTCTGTTTCCTGTTCACGACGAGGTTTCCTTTGGATCGGGTGAAGCGAGGGTGCGGGGGCGCTGCGGCAGACCGATGCGAAACCGACTAGGGAATAGTCGTTTTCCTGCAAATTTCCGTGCCGCGTGCCGCGTGCCGCCGAGGAGCCGGTTAAATTCCGGCCCACTCCCATAAGACACGCAGTTTCTGATATCTGCGATAAATAGGGAGTGTAATATTCATCGACATATGCCCGAGGCGGCAGCCCTCTGTCTGCAGTACACAAACTCATCGAAAATGAGCGCTTGGCTGGGACTCGATGATTCGGAAACGAAGCCCCGTCTCCTCCAGGATTTCTTGATCCGTAGCCCCTGAACTGTGGGTTCTGCCAGGTCAGGGGGATGAAGGGCACTTTCGGCTACCTGGTGCCGGGGTGTGGTAAGCGTGCCGATGCAGAGCCGGAGCGAGACTAAAGCTGGCTGGTGACACACCATTGCATCGGCTGCGCAATTTTCCTGTTCTGTATCCGACGTTGCCGACTCAAGAAATTTTCGGCATGCATTTATGCAAGAGGCGTTGGCGTACCGCGCCATTGAACTGTAATGAGCGTAATGTCGGTCTGAGTGTTTAGCTACCGGCTCGAGGTACGCGGCTCGATTCGGTAGTCGAAGGCGGCGCCGCCGACGCCGACCGTCGTGACTCCGCCGTCGACGGTCAGGACCGCCCCGTTGACGTAGGAGGCGGCGGGTGAGAGGAGCCAGTCGATTGCCTCGGCGACCTCCTCCGGATCACCTGGCCGCCCGGCGGGAGTCAGCCGGTTCGCCTCCTCGTACGCCGCCTCGGCACCGCCCGACAGGCCCGCCTCCGCCGCGAACCGTGCCATCCGCTGGTCGGCCATCTCCGTGCGCACCCAGCCCGGGCACACCGCGTTGGCCCGCAGTCCCTGCGGCCCATAGTCGACAGCGAGGGAGCGGCAAAGATGGAGCAAAGCCGCCTTGGATGTCGCATAGGCCGCGTTGCCGACGCTGTTGCGCAGCGCGGCGACCGAGGCGACCGCGACCACCGCGCCGCGGGCCGCCAGCAGATGCGGCAGTGCGGCATGCAGCAGCAGGAACGGGCCGGTGAGGTTGGTACGGATCAGCGCCTCCCAGTCCTCGACCGAGGTGTCGCCGATGGCGCCGCCCCGCCCGATTCCGGCGTTGAGCACCACGCCGTCGAGTCTCCCGTAGGCCTTCACCGTCGCCTCGACGAGTTCGCGCACGGCATCGGGATCGGCGGCGTCGGACGGGTGAGCCAGCGCCCCGGTCTCCTCGGCCACTCGGTGCAGCGGCTCAGGCCGCCGCCCGGAGATCACCACCTGGTGGCCTGCCGCGCGCAGCAGCCGCGCGGTGGCAGCCCCGATTCCCGTTCCCCCGCCCGTGACCAGGACAACACGCTGCTCCGCCATACCCGTTCGCCTCCGAAGATGGTCAACTTCCTGTCCCTGCCCCGCGAGCATACGAAGCGCAGGCACCAGCGGTGCCGACCGGGTAGATCTTGGCTTTTGCCGTGTTCGCCTTCGCCGACCATTCGCCCGATCAGGCGAAGTGCGGGCCACGTCGGTGGCCACCAACGTGGGATCCATCAAGGAGTTGCGCAACGCGCGAGGACATCGCTGCGTACCCGTCAGGCGTCGAAACGGCCACGCGCACTCTCGATGTGACCGAGATGCTGGTGAGTCCAGCCGCATATGGCGTCGACAGCGATGCGGAAGCCTGCCCGGCTCGGTAAGGGTGTACGCGACCCGCGGCGGCACGGTGGGATGCACCTTCCGGTCAACCAGGCCATTGCGCTCCAGCATGCGCAGGTTCTGCGTGAGCATCTTGTGGCTGACGCCCTCGACCTCGTTTCGCAGCTCGCTGAAGCGCAGAGTGCGCTCGCCGAGCGCCTCGATGATCAGGAGCGCCCACTTGTTGGCGACATCCGAGAAGATCTCCCGCGCCAGGGAGTCTGCGTGTCCCCCAGCCCTCTGGGTCCGACGGCCGCGGCGGCTCGTACCAACTTGCGGTACCTCGCCAGGCCTTCAGCTTGTTGATCAGTCGTTCGGCAGTGTTGCGGTCCTTGTAGCCGTCCTTGCCGTGGGCGACGGGTCGGCTTCCCCCCGGCGCCCGCCCGTCGGGGCCTCCTGGCCCCGGAGACCGCGCTGACCTCCCACTCCGTGTCGCGGTTCACCTTTCGGACCGCGCGGTACGACGCCCGGTGCGCCAGGAATATGGGCGGTCCCGCGCGCCTTCTTTACTGCTGAAAGATCATCGGGAGGCCGTCAATGAGCGCTCCCGACCGTCAGCCATACGTAGAGGAGCCCGCAGCATGACGACATCCCCCGACAGTGAGGCGCTCGACGGCCGTACGGTCGTCCTGATCGGCGGAGGCTCGGGTATCGGGCTGCGGGTGGCCCACCGGGTCGTCGCCGCCGGCGCACGCGTCGTCCTCGGCGGACGTTCCCCGCAGCGTCTCGCCGACGCGGCGCGTGAACTGGGCGAGGCCGTCGCGACCTGGCGGACCGTCGACGTCACCGACGACGCCTCGCTGGCGTCGTTCTTCGACGGCATCGACCGCGTGGACCACCTGTTCACCTCGGCCGGCACCTACCGCGTCGGCCCCTTGCGGGAGTTGAGCGCGCAGGACGCGGCCAGCCCCTTCACATCCAAGTTCTGGGGCCAGTACCACGCGGTGCGGCACGCGGCGCCGAAGCTGTCGTCCGACGCGTCGGTGGTGCTGATGGCGGGCGCCGCCGGCGCGCGTCCGCCGGGGCCCGCCCCCGCCTACGCGGCCTGCAACGCGGCGCTCGAAGGGCTCGGGCGCGGCCTCGCCGTGGAACTCGCGCCGGTCCGCGTCAACGTCGTCTCACCCGGGACCATCGACGGCAACCTGTGGGCGGGACGGCCTGCGGCGGACCGGGAGGCGGCGTTCGCACAGTACCGCCGGGACACCGTGCTGCACCGGCTGGGCAGCGAGGATGAGGTGGCGCACGCCGTGCTGTTCCTGTTCACAAACGGGTACACCACCGGCTCGACCCTCTACCCCGACGGCGGCTACACCCTGCGCTGACACCGGACGCCATCTCTGCGACGCTGCCGCGGTGACCCGGTCGGGCCCATCTCCAGTCAGAGCTCGGGGAGGGCGCCACGACCGGGTGATCGCGCCGTTGCTGCCGTCCGTGGGCCGAGGCCGGGGCCGCTGGCGTGAGGAGCCGTTGTCCCGGGGCCTGCGCGCGGCGGCCGAACGCATCCCGCAGGTTCACGGCGCGGGGGCCCCGCCGGTCGACGTTCACGACGATGTGCGGGTAGGAGACGCGCAGCGCGAACAGCAGGGGTCCATCGACGAGGTCGGCGAACAGCTCCACGGACTGCACCGCACCGCTGGTCTCACCGCAGGCCATAGCACGGCGTTCTCCGTGCGGACACGGACGATGAGCCAAGGCGTGTTGGCGATGGTGAAGAGCATGGCGGTAATCCATGCGGTGTGGACGAGGGGCAGGGCGATGCCTTCGAACAGGACGATGAGGTAGTTGGGGTGTCGCATCCAGCGGTAGGGCCCGGTGGTGACCAGCGGTAGCCCGGGCACGACGATGACGCGGGTGTTCCATCGGGGGCCGAGCGCCCTCATGCACCAGGCCCGGCCTGCCTGCACGAGGATGAGGACAGCCAGTGCCGGCCAGCCGATCAGGGGCACGAAGGGGCGGTCGGTGAGGGCGACCTCTGCAACGCTCCCAACGAGCAGGCAGACATGAAGGGTGATCATGACGGGGTAATGGCGTTGCCCGTACTCGATGCCGCCGCGGTCGATGGCCCATCGCGCGTTGCGGCGGGCGATTGTCAGTTCGACCAGGCGCACGACGGCCACAGCGGTCACGAGAACGCACAGACTTGCGGGGATCGTTACCCATCCCAGGGACATGTCGGATCGTCCTTCTCACTTCCGGACGGACACTTCCGGACGGCGGATTCCTCGCTTACGCGGTCGCAGTGCGGTTGAGGCGTTCGGCCAGGGCGCGGTATCTGCCGGCACGGTCCGCTGATTCCTCCATGTGGGCGGCGATCTCCTCCTGGGCGTGCTGTCCGACCGGTGTGACTCCGGTGGTGTCGAGGGCGCCGAGCATGCGGACGAAGGGAAGGGCAATGTCCTTGTAGTAGATATCCGGTGAGAGGATGCCCGACCTCGCCATGGAGCTGATCAGCCGGCCGAAGCCGGGTGCGGCGTGGCCGGGGGGACGGATTGTCCTGAGGACTTTGGCCACGGCCTGAAGCGTTCGGTCGGGGTGCATACGCATACACGCCTGGAGGGTGGTCCGGTAGAAGAGCATGTGCCGGTTCTCGTCGTGGGCGATGCGCTGCATCAGAGCCCCGCACGCCGGTTCGTCGCACAGTCGGCGGATTCCCTGGTAGCTGACGCGGGTGCCGAGTTCCTGGATGGTGACGTAGACCAAAGAGGCGATGAGGTCGCCGCGGTAGTCGATCTCGTAGCCGTGCTGCACATGCGCGGCACGGGTGTCCTCCAAAAGCACCGGATCGGCACTGCGGGTGACCACGAGGTAGTCACGGATGGCGGTGCCGTGCCTGGCCTCCTCCATGGTCCATCGATTGACCCAGACACCCCAAGGGCCGTCGAGCGACAGCATTTCCCCGATCACCCGGTGGTAACTGGGCAGGTTTTCTTCGGTGAGCAGACTGTAGAGGAGGCCGTCCCGGGCGGCCGCGCTCAGTTTCTGCTGGGAGGGGTCCCATGGCTCCCCTTCGAGGAGACCGTCGTAGTCACGGCCCTGGCTCCATGGGATGTACTGGTGCGGGTACCAGTCGACGGTAGTCCGGAAGTGCGTGTCGAGGGCGTCGGTGACGACCGGTTCGAGGTCGATCAGGATGTGTACGTCTGCGGGGATGGCGGGCACGGTCCGTGGCACCTTTCTTGTCATGCGGTCGCCAGGTTTCGGTGGTGGCGGGCGGCCCCCTACCAGCGGAGGAGGACCAGTTCGATGGCGAACCCCGGCCCCATGGCGGCGACCAGGCCGGATGCGTTCGCGGGGGGCGGTGTTTCCATGGCCGCGTGCAGGATGTCCAGTACGGAGACGGACGAGAGGTTGCCCCGCTCGGCCACGGAGCGCCGGGTGAGCTCCAGGACGCCAGGCTGCAGGTCCAGGGCCTGCTGTACAGCGGTGAAGACCTTCGGTCCGCCGCCGTGGATGATCCAGCTCGCGACCTGGTGCGGCGTCAGTGCGTGCCGTGCGAGGAGGGTTTGGACGGCCGTGGGCAAGTGTTTCTCCGTGAGCGTCGGGATCTCGGGCGACAGCAGGATCCGGAAGCCGTGGGAGCCGATGTCCCAGCCAAGGACGTCCTCGGTGCCGGGGACCAGCAGGCTGTGGGTGTCCACCAGCTCAGGCCCGGCGGGGCCGCCGTCCCGGTGGGCTCCGACGGCCACGACGGCGGCCGCGCCGTCCCCGAAGAGGCTGCCGGCGACGATGTTCGCCACGGAGCCGTCCGTGAACTGGTACGCCAGTGTGCACAGTTCCACGGCGAGCAGGACGGCCACCTGGTCGGGGTGGGCCCGTAGGTAGTCGTGGAGCCGGGCCAGACCTGCGGCGCCTCCGGCGCAGCCGCTGCCGAACAGCGGGATACGTTTGACGTCCGGCCGCAGCCCGACCCGGTGGGCGAGCCGTGCCTCCAGTGACGGCACGGCAAGACCGGTGACGGTGGTGCTGATCACCGCGTCGACCTCCTCCGGCTGGACACCTGCGGTGTGCAGCGCGCCGATCAGCGCCCGTTCCCCCAGGTCCATGGCGGTGTCGAGCCAGATACGGTTCTGCTCGGTGAAGTCCTCCCGGCGGGCGAGATCGACGAGCTTGTCCAACGGCAGGGACAGCGAGCGGGTCTCCACACCCGAGCTGGCCTGGATCTTGCGGAGTACCAGAGCGCCCGTCTCGGACTCCAGCAGCGTCGTGCGGGCCAGGGCTGCCAGGATCTCTTCCTGCCGGTATTGGTACGGGGGGAAGGCCGTCTGGATCGCCACCACCTGTGGTGCGGCAGCTGCCGACTGCCGGGTGCGGGCATGTGTCGTCTGACGCATCGACGTCAGCTTCCGCCTTTCTTCACGGGTGTACTGATCAACAATGGGAACCTGGTACGGGCCGGAGCCCACCAGCTGGCCGGACCAAGGGCCGCCATGACCGCGGGCACCAGAACTCCCCGCACCAGGACGGCGTCCACGAGCGCGCCGAGCGCGACGCCGATGCCGATGAACTTGAGCAGGGCGACGTGGGAGGTGGCCATGGCCGCGGTCGAGATCGCCACGGCTGCCGCGGCGGACGTCATCAGCCGGCCGGTGCGGGCGACGCCCTCGATGATCGAGGTGCGGTTGTCGCCGCAGCGGTTGTACTCCTCCCGGATGCGGCCGAGCAGGAAGACCTCGTAGTCCACCGACAGGGCGAGCGCGATGAACAGGACGAACAGCAGCGTCGAGGCGTCCAGCGTTCCCGTCGCCGTGAAATGGCCGAGCACTGCGCTGCCGTGGCCGTCCTGGAAGAGGACGACGAGCGCGCCGAGGCTCGCCCCGAGGCTGGCGGCGGCCACGATCAGAGCTTTCAGGGGAGCGATCAGGGAGCGGGTGAAGGCGCTGAGGAGGACCAGGAGCCCCACAGCCAGGAGAAACAGGCACCACGGGAGGGCGCCCAGGACGGCGTCCGCCGTGTCGACGACCTCCGCGGCTCGCCCGCCCACCGCCACGCTTCCCGGGGCAGAGGTTTGCCGTACCTTGCGCACCGCGGTGTCCGCCTCCGGCGTGCCGGGGGCGGCGGATGTGGCCGCCAGCATCACGACCGCCTCACCGGACGGAGCCACACGCACCACGCGGACCCCAGTGATGCCCGGGACACGTGCGAGTCGGTCACCGTACGCCGGTACACCGTCCGCCGCCCGCGGTCCGGTGACGACCACGGTGAGGAGCCGCTCCGGTGGCGCGGTGAACTCGGCGCGCACACGCTCGGCCGCGGCGGCAGCCGGAGCCGATGAAGGCAGCGTGCGTTCATCCACGATGCCGAGTTGTGCGCGGGTGAAGGGCAGGGCCAGCAGGACCAGCAGCAGCACCGCCAGGCCACCCGCCAGGACGGGCCGTGAGGTGACCGCGGACGTCGTGCGATGCCAGAAACGACTCCGGTCCCCGGTACGGGCACGCCGCCACCGCGCCAGCGGGTCCCATGCCTGGGCCCGGGGGCCGAGCAGCCGCAGACAGGCGGGCAGCACGGTCAGGGCGAGCAGCGCCGCCAGCACGGTGACGGTCATGCCCGCCAGGGACAGTGCGCGCAGCATCGGCACTGGCACCACAAGGGCGGCGGCGAGGCATACGGTGATGGCGGCGGCAGAGAACGCGACCGAACGCCCGCTGGAGCAGCGGGCGGCCGCCAGCCCCGTGTGAAGGTCCGCGCCCCGCGAGGTTTCCTCCCGTACGCGGGCCAGCAGGAAGAGGCTGTAATCGACGGCCAGGCCGAAACCGATCGCCGATGCGGCGTTCACCGCGACCCGCGACACGTCGGTCACCTGCGCCAGCAGGCCCAGGATTGGGATGGTGCAGCCGATGGCCAGCGCGGCCACGGCCATGGGCAGCAGCGCGGACACCACGGACCCGTAGGCGAAGACCAGGACGACGAACAGTACTGGCGCGGCCAGCAGTTCGGCTCGGCTCAGATCGTGCTCGATGGTCTCGTCGATTGCCCGGTTGGCCCACACCTCGCCGCTGGGCTCCACCCGCATCCCCGGGACGGCCGAGCGGGCCGCCGCCACCACACCCGGCGCCACCTGTTTGCGTTCCTTGTCCGTCCCCTTCAGCCGTACGGCGACCAGCAGGGTCCGTCCGTCTTTGGAACGCAGCCACGGGTCACCGGTGCTCTGTGCCGACCACACGGCCTTGACGTCGCGCTGCCCGGCCAGCGTTTCCACCAACTCTGTGGCGCCGTCCCGGACGCGGGCCTCGCTTTCACCGCCGGTGCGCCGTGAAACGGCCAGAAGCAGATCAGGCGAGGGCACGCCGAGCCGCTCCGCCTGCCGTCTGGCCTGCGTCGCCTCCGTGTCCGTCGCAACCGCGCCGCCCGTGCTCAGCGTCGAGAAGGCAACCGGGGCCAGCAGTCCCGCGCACACCGCCGCCAGCAGGGCGCTCACCACCACCAGCCAGGCCCGGCACCGCGTCCAGCCCTGTGCCTGCGTCTCGCACCCGATCCGGACACTTCGTCTGGCTCCCACTAGGAAGCCGTGAACAGCAGAACGGCGTTCTGGCCGCCGAAGCCGAAGGAGCAACTGATCCCCGCATCGCCACGCGTGGGGCGGGGACGTCCGGCGACGATGTCCAGCTTGTGGTCCCCGTCCTGGCCCTCGAAGTTCGCCACCGGCGGGACGGCCGCATGGCGCAGCGCGAGCACCGTGTACGCCGCCTGGATCGCCCCGGCCGCCCCCAGCGCGTGCCCGATCACGCCTTTGGACGCGGTGACCGGCGGCCCATCGTCACCGAAGACGCGGACGAGAGCTCGCGCCTCGGCCGCGTCGTTCAGCGGGGTGGAGGTGCCGTGCGCGTTGACGTGGCCGACGTTCTCCGGCCCGCACCCGGCGTCGGCGAGAGCGGCGTGGATGGCGCGGACCGCGCCGTCGCCCTGCGGGTGTGGGGCGACGGGATGATGCGCGTCGGCACCGGCACCGTAACCCCGCAGCAGCGCCAGGACGGGAGCCCTGCGGGCCCGAGCCGCGCAGGCGCGTTCGAGGACAAGGATGCCGGCGCCCTCGCCCAGGACGAAGCCATCGCGTTGCGCGTCGAACGGCCGGCTGGCCAGGGCCGGTTCCGCCCCGCGCCGGGACAGCGCCCGCATCCGTGTGAAGCACGTGGCCGTCATGCGCGAGCGAGCCGACTCGCTGCCGCCCGCCAGCACGATGTCGCAGGTACCGGACCGCAGCAGGTCCCGGGCCACTCCGATCGCGGTGGCGCCCGACGCGCAGGCGCTGGCGGTGGTGAAGTTGGGGCCGCACACGCCCAGGTCGATGGCGACCTCGCCCGCCGCCATGCTCGGAACGCTGCGCGGGAGCGCGAGCGGCGAGACCCGCTCCGGCCGCCCGGCGCCGAGGTGGCCGAACTCAGTGACGTAGGCACTCAAACTGTTCGATCCCACGCCCAGCACGACACCGACTCGCTCCGCTTCCCAGGTACGACGATCGAGGCCCGCGTCCGCGACGGCCCGCCGGGCGGCGACGAGGGCGAACTGAATGAAGCGGTCCACGCGTCGCGCCGACGCCCGGCCGAGTTCCCTCTCGGCGTCGAAGTCCGTCACCCGGCAGGAGAAGTCGACGGGCAGTCCCGTCAGGCCGGGATCCGTCGCGGCCAGCGAGCGCCCCCGGCACAGGGCCGCCCAGTTCGCCTCCGCCGTATGCCCGGCCGGAGTCACCAGGCCCAGCCCGGTGACCACGATCTCAGCGCACATGCTCAAACGCCCGAGCCACCTCGCCCAGGGTCGATGACGGGCGCAGGTCCAGGACGTTCTCGGGCAGGACGAGCCCGTACTCCTCCTCCGCCGCCACCACCAACTCCATCAGCGACAGCGAGTCCAGACCGAGACTCTCGAACGTCGTCCTGCCGGAGAATTCACCGGCATCCGCCTGCACGTTGAGGTGGCCGGTCAGCAGGGCCACCAACTCCTCGGGCAGGGCCGACTGCCGCGCCTTCCGCCGTCTGCGTCATGCCTGGGTCTCCTGTTTCCTCGCTGCGAGAAGCCCTGCGGCGCTGCCCGCGTTCATCCGTTCGTCAAGGCCACGCGCGCGCGAAGCCCGCGTCTCAAGCCACTCCACGTGCTGCCCGAGCCGGTCCTGCGCCTGTCTCCCGGCCGCCGCGACCCGCGCCTCCCCGTGCCACTGTGTGAACGCCGACGGGGGGTGGAGGGAACGACCTGTCACTCCTTAGTGTTCGTAAGGCCGTTTAAGCCATGGCCATCCATGACGCCGAACTGCTGAACGCGCTGCCCTACCCGGCACTCGACCTTGTCCACACGACCGAGGACCCGGTAGGGCCGCATGCCGAGGTTGCAGGGCTGACCAGCGCTGCCGCGCCAAAGTGACGGCGGCCGAGCGCTTGGTCCTCTACGGCGGCCACCTGGTCCCCATACCGTGGGAGCGAGCTCCACCATGGCGGCGGACGGGGCCCTAACAGGCCGTCAGGCCCGGGTCCACCCCGGCACCCGGCACGGGCGGTGCCTCGGTGACGTCGAGGAACACCTGGTCGGCCTGTGGCCAGCGTTCGACTATGTCCGACTTGATGCGCTCCATGACGAGTTCCACGACCTCGCTGTCCCGGCCGGGTGCGAGGTCGATGCGGGCGGCGACGAGGGTTGAGTCCATACCGAGCCGCATCGTGAGCAGGCTCGCGACGCGGTCGATCTCGGGCTGCTCGGCGAGGAAGTGGGCTATTTCCCGGCGCAGTTCGGGGTCGACGGACTCGCCGATGAGTTGCTCCCTGGTCTCTTGGCCCAGGCGGTACGCCACCGCGATGAGCAACAGGCCGATCGCCATGGAGGCAGCTGCCTCGTAGACGACCTCGCCGGTCTCCATGTGCAGGCCCATGCCGATCATGGCGAGGGTCACGCCGAGCACGGCGGTGCCGTCCTCGGCGATGACAGTGCGCAAGGCGGGGTCGGAGCCGATGCCGCCCTCCTGCCGCCGCACCTGCCACAGCGCGCGGACCAGGGAACCGCCCTCGGCGAGGAAGGCGATCCCTAGTACGACGAGACCGATGGTGTAGCCGGTCGTGGTTTCTGAGCTTTCGGAGCGCAGTGCCTCGACGCCCTGGAAGATCGAGAAGCAGCCACCGGTGACGAAGATGCCGACGGCGGCGAGCAACGACCAGAAGTAGCGTTCCTTGCCGTAGCCGAAGGGGTGCTGTGGGTCGGCCGGTTTACGGCTGCGGCGCAGCGCGGCCAGCAGAAAGACCTCGTTCATGCTGTCCGCGATCGAGTGGGCCGCCTCGGAGAGAAGCGCGGGTGAGCCCGCGAACAGTCCGCCCGCCATCTTGGCCAGGGCGATGACCAGGTTTGCGGCGAGCGCCACCCAGACGGTGGTCTTCGTCTCCTGGTCCTTCGACGGCTTGTCCCTCGCGGCCTGCTCGCTCGGCGCTCGTTCGGCCGACGCTGAGGTGCTCGACACTTGCTCGGTCGACGGCTTGGCGGTCATCTGGCCTCGCAGTTCCGGGGTTCTCAAAGGTGCTTGCAGGGGGCCGGCACGACGTTCAGGTACCCCGGGGGCGATGCTCCAGGCGTGCTGGGCACCGCCCGACCCCGGGCTACCTCTCCCAGCCCACCGTCTCCGGCAGGGGGTTGTGGAAGATGGTCGCGCCCACGTTCGCCAGGCCCTTCTTGACGCTGTACGTCGAGGGGCCGCTGAACATCGGGAGCTTGGCGTACTCCTGGAGGGTCTCCTTCTCGACCTTGTTCACCGCCACCGTCTGCTGGTCCAGGTCGGCGATCTCCGTCGTGGCGCGGATCTTCTTGTCCAGCGCAGGGGATCCGGCCCCCGTGATGTTGGATTCACGGTCCGAGCAGTACGTCTCGCACAGGTAGCGGACTCCGAAGGGATCCATGGAGCGGTTGCCCGAAAGGAACAGGTCGAACTTGCGCTCGTTGATGATGTTGGAGAAGTCCGCGTCGTCCGCCTTCTTGATGACGAGGCGTACGCCGACCGGCTTCAGCATCGCGGCCAGGGCACCGGCGGTGGCCTTGCCCAGCGGGTCGTCGCCAAGGAGCGTGTATCCGACCTCGAGCTTCTTGCCGCCCTTCTCCCGGATCCCGTCGCTCCCGGGCTTCCAGCCCGCCGCGTCGAGGTCCTTCTTCGCCTGGTCGGGCCCGTACTTCAGGACCGCCGAGACGTTGTCCTCGTACCCCTTCTGGAAGCTGTAGAGCACCGCCGAGCCGGGCAGCGGCTCCTGGTAGTCCAGGCCCTGGAACTGGATCTTCGCGATCTGGGTGCGGTCGATGCTCTCCTGGATCGCCTTGCGCACCGCCTTGTCGCCGAGGACCGACGACTTGGTGTTGAAGTTCAGCGAGTACTCGAACGGGCTGCCGCCGCTTCGGATCTCGGTGCCCTCGATCCCCTTCACCTGCTTGAGGCTCTCGGCGTCGACCGCGGAGACATAGTCGAGCTGACCGTTCTTGAAGGCGTTGACCGCCGCGGTCGACTCCAGGTTCACGTAGACGCGTTTGTCGAGCTTGCCCTTCCTGCCCCACCACTTCGGGTTGCGTACGAAGGTGATGTTGCCCGAGTGGGTGTCCCACTTGCCGACCGTGTACGGGCCCGCGCCCCACTCGGGGTGGGCCTTCTTCACGTACGCCTTGTTGAAGTTGTCGACCGTCGCCGCCTTCGGATGCAGGAACGTGGTGAACAGGCTCGGCCAGGACGCGTCGACGCCCTTGAAGGTGATGACGGCCTGCTTGTCGTTTTTGCCCCGCGTGACATCGGTGATCTGGTCGTAGCCGTCCGTGGTCGAGGCCGCGTAGTCCTTGTCGGAACCGTTGTTGGCCTTCCACGTGGCCTTGATCGCGGTCCAGTCGATGGGCGTTCCGTCGTTGAAGGTGGCCTTCTTGTTGATCGTCAGGACGACCTTCTGGTGGCCGCCCTTGACGGACACCTTCACATCGCTGAAGTAGTCCGGGTTGTACTGCACTTCGCCGGTCGGCGAGAAGGTGATCGCGTTGGCGTTGTACCAGGCCCATACCCGGGACGCCGTGAGAGTGCCGTTGACGTTGAAGGGGTTGCCCTGTTCGTCGAACGTCCCGACCGTCGTGTAGGTCCCGCCGTCCTTGAGCTTGTCGTACGGCGTCGGGTTGTAGTCGGCGGATCCGGAGGCGGAGGTCGGGGTGTTCTTGGCGTTCGAACCCGAGGTGCCGTCACCGGATGAGGACTGGCAGGCGGTGGCGGTGACGGAGATGGCCGCTATGAGGGCGACGGGCAGGGCCAGTCTTGCGCGCATGAGGAAGAGTCCTTGAGTTGATGTTGAAGGTGTGGCTCTGTTGAGCGGGGAGTTGGACGTCCGTCGCCGGTTACGCGGCGTGGCAGGCGTATGCGTGGCCCGGCCGGCCCGGCACCGACCTGGGCGCGGGACGCTCCGTGCGGCAGCGCTCCCGGACGTCGTCGTCGGCGAGGCGGTACAAGGGGCACCGGTCGATGAACACGCAACCGCGCGGCAGGTTCGTGGCGCGCGGCTGCTCGCCCTCCAGGACGATCCGTTCGCGGGCACGTTCGCGCTCCGGGTCGGGTACGGGGATCGCCGACAGCAGTGCCTTGGTGTACGGGTGCTTCGGGTCGGAGAAGAGCGTCTCCGTGTCACCGGTCTCGACGATGTGCCCGAGGTACATCACCGCGATGCGGTCGCAGATGTAGCGGACCACGGCGAGATCGTGCGCGACCATGAGATAGGCGAGTCCCAGTTCGCGCTTGAGCCTGCCGAGCAGGTTGATCACGCCGGCCTGTACCGATACGTCCAGGGCGGAGAGCGGCTCGTCCAGGGCGAGCAGTTTCGGGTCCGTTGCCAGGGCGCGGGCGATGCCGACACGTTGGCGCTGGCCTCCCGAGAGCTGGATCGGGAAGCGGTCGCTCACCGAGGGGTCGAGACCGACGAGCGTCAGCAGTTCGTGGACGCGGGAGCGGATCGCGGCGCGGTCGCGGCCGACGGCCCGCAGCGGCTCGGCGAGTAGCTGGTGGACGGGGAGGCGCGGGTCCAGGGCGCCCAGCGGGTCCTGCATGACGATCTGCACGTCGTGTCGCAGGGTGCGCCCGCGCCCGCCGGAACCGGCCGGCGCGTCGTGGGCGGCGGTGGTGCCGTCGGAGGGGGTGGCGCCGGCCACGGTACGGGTGTCCGTACCCGCCCTCGTCTCCCCGATCTCCCGCCCGGCGACCTCGATCCGGCCGCCCTCCGGTCGTCTGAGCCGCAGGACCTCCATCAGCGTCGTCGTCTTGCCGCTGCCCGACTCCCCCACCAGGCCCAGCGTCTCTCCGGTACGCAGTTCGAAGCTGACCTCGTTGACCGCGTGCAGTGTGCCGACCCGGCGTTTGACGAACGCGCCCTTGGTGACGGGGAAGGTCTTGACGAGGTTCTCGACGCGCAGCACCACGTCGCCGCCCTCGGCGCGACCCGTGCCCGGCTCCCGGTCGACGGGTGTGACGCCTTGGGTGGGGTCCAGGGTGCCGGCGGCTATCTCGGCGGCGCGAAGGCAGGCCACGTCCCCGTGTCCCGACACGTGGCGCAGCTCCGGTTCTTCGGAGGCGCACGCGTCGAGTGCGACGGCGCACCGGCTCGCGAAGGGGCAGCCCTTCGGCAGACCCGTCAGGGCGGGTGGCTCTCCGCCGATCGGGACGAGGGGGCGGCGGACCCCGCCGTCCACGGTCGGCACGGCGGCGAGGAGCCGTGCGGTGTACGGCATCGTCGGGCGACGGAACAGCGCGTGCACGTCCGTCTTCTCCACGAAGCGGCCCGCGTACATGACGGCCACGTCGTCCGCGTGGCCGGCCACGACGCCGAGGTCGTGGGTGATCAGGACGAGCCCGGCGCCGGTCTCCTGCTGCGCGAGGCGCAGTACGTCGAGAATCTGCGCCTGCACGGTGACGTCGAGCGCGGTGGTGGGTTCGTCGGCCACAAGCACCCTCGGCCGGTTGGCGATCGCCAAGGCGATGACCACTCGCTGGCGCATGCCGCCGGAGAACTCGTGGGGGAAGGCCGAGGCACGGCCCCGCGGGTCGGGGATGCCGACGAGGTCGAGCAGTTCGACGGCCTGCTCCCAGGCCGCCTTCTTGGACAGGTCCTGGTGGACCCGCAGCGCGTCGGCGAGCAGCCTGCCCACGGAGAAGATGGGGGTGAGAGCGGACAGCGGGTCCTGGAAGACCATGCCGATGGATCTGCCTCGTACCCGCGACAGGGCCCGGTCGTCGAGGCCGATCAGGTCCTGATCGCCGAGCAGGACCTGACCGCGCAGGTCGGCGGTGGGCGGCAGCAGGCCCATGACGCCCATCGCGGTGGCCGACTTGCCGGAGCCGGACTCGCCGACGATGCCGAGGGTCCGGCCCGGCAGCAGGTCGAAGCTGACGCCGCGCACCGCTTCGACGGGTCCGGCCTCGGAGGGGAAGGAGACCCGCAGGTCGCGTACGGAGAGCACGGGCGTGACGCCGGCGGGGGAAGCGGGGTGGTCGCGCAGGGGGCTGGTGAGTGTCGTCATCGTCGGCCTCCCGCCGCGCCGGTCACTGAGGTGGGGTCGAGGGCGTCGCGCAGCCCGTCGCCGATGAAGGTCATCGAGACGGTGAGCAGGACGACGAGTCCGGCCGGAAAGGCGAAGAGCCAGGGGGCGCTGGTGACGGTGGTCGCCCCGTCGGCGAGCATCGTGCCGAGGGAGACGTCCGGGGTCTGGACACCGAAGCCGAGGAACGACAGCGCGGTTTCGCTGAGTACGGTCGCGACGACGCCGAGCGTCAGGTTGACGATGAGCAGGGAACCGAGGTTGGGGATGATGTGGCGCAGGACGATGCGCAGCGGGCGGACGCCCATGAACTCCGCCGCCCTCACGTAGTCCCGTTCGCGCAGCGAGGTCGAGACGGACCAGACGACCCGGGCGGTGGACATCCACCCGAACACGGTCAGCACGAGGATGAGGGCGCGCCAGTCACCGGCCAGGCGGTTGGAGACCAGCGCGAGGATGAGGAACGAGGGGACGATCAGGAGGAAGTGGATGACGGCGAGCGTCAGCCTCTCCACCCGGCCACCGAAGTAGGCGGCGCTGGAGCCGATGACCGCGGCGACGACGATCGTCAGCACGGACACGCTCACGGCGATCACGAGCGAACGCCGCAGCCCGTGCACCGCACTGGCGTAGATGTCGTTGCCGCCCTGGTTGGTGCCGAACCAGTGCACGTCGCTCGGCGGCTGGGTGAGGGCGGTGAAGTCGGCGTCGGTGTGGGTGTAGGACGTGAACAGGCCGCCGAGAACGCTGAACAGCACGAGCAGCGCGAAGATCACGACGCCGGCGACGGCGAGGCGGTTACGCAGGAAGCGTCGCAGGTAGAGCCGGCCGCGGCCGAGGTCTCTGGGCAGCTGGACGGTGTCGATGCCGATTGCTGTCGCCATGTCAGTTCACCCGCACTCGGGGGTCGAGGAAGACCGTGGCGATGTCCGCGAGGATCGCGCCGATCGCGGTGAGCACCGCGGCGAATGCAGCCGTCGCGACCGTGCCGTGCACGTCGTTCTTGCTGATGGTCTGGATGAAGTAGCGGCCCATGCCGTTCCAGCCGAAGATCGTCTCGGTGATGACGGCTCCGGTGAAGATGGCGGGGACGCTGAACGCCACGGAGGCCGCCGTCGGGATCAGTGCGGCGCGCAGCGCGTGCCTGCGGATGGCCTGTCCTCGGGTGAGCCCAGTGGCCTGGGCCGTGCGCACGAAGTCGGCGTTGATCGTGTCGAGCAGCAGCGAGCGCTGCGTCAGGTGGTAGCCCACGTAGCCCATCAGCGTCAGGGTGAGTGTCGGAAGGATCAGGTGGAGGAGACGGTCACCGATGGTCGGGAGCAACCCCTCGACGTTGGGCGAGTTCTCCCCGGCGACGTAGAGGAAGTCGAGCCCGGCGTGCTGGTTGAGCCAGATGGCCACGAAGACCACGGCGAGCGCCGCGACGGGTGCAGGGATGTTGAACACCGCGATGGACACGGCCTGTGAGACGCGGTCGGCCGGGCCGTACTGGCGTGCGGCGGTGTAGACGGCGAGCGCGACACCGATCACGACGGACAGGACGGTCGCCGTGACGACCAACTCGGCGCTGACGAGCGCACGGTGACCCATCTCGCCGTTGACGGAGACGCCGGTGGGTGACGTGCCCCAGTCGAAGTCGAGGGTCACCGAGGTGACCCAGTTCCACCACCGCTGCACCAGTGGCTGTCCGGGGTCGAGGTTGTACGGGGCGAGGGCCCGAGCGATCTGCTCCTCGCTGCGGACGGGGCGCAACTCCTTGAAGTTCGATCGCGGGTCCAGAAACCAACTGGCCAAGAAGTACGTCGCGTTGGTCGCGACCGCGATCATCAGGAGCCAGCCGGCCGCCTTACGCATCACATAGCGCACGGTGCGGACCGCCCCCTCACCACACACGCGGGACGCGCCGGGACGGCGCCGGAGAGACAGGTCGAGTACATGTGTGGTGGAGCCTTCTACGGGTGTGCGGGTAACGGAACGTCGCCACGAAGGGGCGAATGTCAGTTTGGTCCGTTCCAGCTGGCCAAGCCAGGTTTTGGCGGGTTAAGCCATGAGGCCGCAATGTTGCCGTAGAGATCGCAATGTCACCGAAACAGAACGACGAGGTGTGGGGCGCGCCCAACGCCTTGGAGGTGCGCTCCCGCAGGAGCGCACCTCCCGGGTGGGTCGCGGTCAGGGGTAGTCAGGGGCGGTCAGTTCAGGGCGTCGTGCAGCGTTTCGACCGCGGAGGACGCGACCTGCTGGACCGCGCCGGACTCCTCTCCGATCAGAACGTCGTTGGACTGGCTCAAGCCCTGGTTGAGGGTGCTGCCCAACGGAGGATTCGCCTCGGTCGCGAGGGCGGGCGTCGCGAGCGCGACAGGTGCGACAGCGAGCGAGACGGCGACGAGAACACGCTTCATGGAATTCATACGCTGCAAACGATCACGCCTCCGCAGCGTCACGCGACGCGCGCGGATCTTCGGCTCCGCGCACACCACCGAGCGATCCACACATGAACAGGTGCGCGGTCACACATGCATGACGCCCCGGCACTCATCTGCACATGCCTCGTCCGCACAGCCGGGCAGAACGAGATACCTGCTACGCTGCGAGTGACCTGAACGATTTGATCGAGGAGTCGCAGACGTGGCGGGTGAAGACGACATCTCCGGATGAGATCCGGATGTGACAGGCCATCGGACGGCGCCGCAAGCGCCTTGTCGCCGTGGCCGTCTTTGTCGTACCCCCTCTCCCCCGCTGCCCAGGGCAGAGCTCTGTCTGCCCTCACTTCATCGAGGTCACATCCATGTCCGATGCCGCCATCCTGTGCTCGAACCTCTCCTTCGCCTGGCCCGACGACACCCCGGTCTTCCACGATCTGTCCTTCACCGTGGCCCCCGGCCGCACGGGCCTGGTCGCCCCCAACGGCTCCGGCAAGAGCACCCTGCTCAAGCTGATCGCCGGCGAACTGCCGCCCGCCACCGGATCGGTGTCCGTCAACGGCACGCTCGGCTATCTCCCGCAGAGCCTCCCCCTGACCGGCGACCTCACGGTCGCCGAGGTCCTGGGCATCGCCGCCGTGATCCGCGCGCTGGACGCGGTCGAGTCCGGCGACGTCGACGAAAAACACTTCGCCACCATCGGCGACGACTGGGACATCGAGGAGCGCACCCGCGCCCAGCTCGACCGTCTCGGTCTGGCCGGCCTCGCCCTCGACCGCACCCTGAACACGCTCAGCGGCGGCCAGGTCGTCTCCCTGGGGCTCGCCGCCCAATTGCTCAAGCGCCCCGACGTACTGCTGCTCGACGAGCCGACCAACAACCTCGACCTGCCGGCCCGGCACCAGCTCTATGACGTCCTTTCGGACTTCACCGGCTGCCTGCTCCTCGTCAGCCACGACCGCGCCCTGCTCGACCGCATGGAACGCATCGCCGAACTCGGCAGCGACGAACTGCGCCTCTACGGCGGCAACTTCACCGAGTACGAGGAAGCCGTGCGCGCCGAGCAGGAGGTCGCAGAGAAGAACATCCGCAACGCCGAGCAGGAGCTGAAGCGCGAGAAGCGCGAGATGCAGCAGGCCCGCGAACGCGCCGAGCGCCGGCAGAGCAACGCCGCACGCAACCTCAAGAGCGCCGGCCTGCCCCGCATCTTCGCCGGCAACATGAAGCGCGGCGCACAGGAGTCGGCGGGCCGGGCGGGGCAGATGCACGCGACCCGGGTCAGCGAGGCCAAGGCCCGGCTCGACGAGGCCGGTCGCGCGCTGCGCGAGGAACAGCGCATCGCCCTCGAACTGCCCGACACACAGGTGCCCGCCGGGCGCAACCTCTTCCTCGGCGAGGGGTTGCAGGTCCACCACGCCGGCCGGGCCGTGTTCGCCGACGGCGGCGTCGACCTGACCGTCCGCGGCCCCGAGCGCATCGCGCTGACCGGGCCCAACGGCGCGGGCAAGACCACCCTGTTGCGTCTGATCACCGGCGACCTCGCTCCCAACAGCGGCGGGATCAAGCGCAACGACGGCCGGATCGCCTACCTCTCGCAGCGACTCGACCTCCTGGACCCGGAGCGCACCGTGGCGGAGAACTTCGCCGCGTTCGCCCCCGAGCGGCACGAGGCCGAGCGGATGAACCTGCTCGCCCGATTCCTCTTCCGCGGCGCGCGAGCACACCTCCCCGTGAAGGTGCTCTCCGGCGGTGAGCGACTGCGCGCCACCCTGGCCTGCGTGCTGTGCGCCGAACCGGCCCCGCAACTGCTCCTCCTTGACGAACCGACCAACAACCTCGACCTGGTCAGCGCGGGCCAGTTGGAGAGCGCGCTCAACTCGTATCAGGGGGCCTTCGTGGTGATCAGCCACGACGAGCGCTTCCTCGCCGACATCGGAGTCGACCGCTGGCTGCGGCTGGCCGAGGGGACGCTCAAGGAGACCGGGGCTCCCGAGGTGTGAGCCCCGGTGTGTGATGTGGCCCGCGCCGAGGCGGTGTGCCCGGCGGGCCGACCACCGACCACGTTGGACGGATTCCTGTGCCTCAACCCCAGCCCCGTTCCCACCCTCTCCCCCAGCTGCGTCTCCCTCCGCAGCCCGCTCTGCTCGCCCACGACCTCGTACGCGACCTCGGCGGCACACGTGTTCTCGACGGCGTCTCCCTGACCGCCTCTCCCGGCCACCGCATCGGTCTGATCGGGGAGAACGGCGTCGGCAAGTCCACGCTGCTACGCGTCCTCGCCGGCGTCGACCAGCCCGACGCGGGAAGCGTCTCGCACCCCGGCGACCTCGGGTTCCTGCACCAGGAGATGCCGTTCGAGAGCGATTCGACCATCGCCACGGTGCTGGACGAGGCGTTGCGCGAGGCCCGCGAGGACCTTGCCGAGCTCGAACGGCTCGGCGACGAGCTCGCCCGTGTCCCCGAGGACGACCCCGGCCACCAAGAGCTCCTCGCCACCTACGGCAGCCGCCTCGAACAGGCCCAGGACCGCGAATCCTGGGACGCCGACCGCCGTGCGGCCCTGGTCCTCGACGGTCTGGGGCTGGGCGCGCTCACGCACGAGCGCACGCTCGGCTCGCTGTCCGGCGGCCAGCGCGGCCGGCTCGCGCTCGCCGCGCTGCTCGTCCGGCGGCCCTCGGCCCTGCTCCTCGACGAGCCGACCAACCACCTTGACGACGATGCCGCCGCCTTCCTGGAGCAGGAGCTCCGCGAGCTGCCGGGCGCCGTGGTGGCCGCCAGCCACGACCGGGCCTTCCTCGACGCCGTCTGCACCGACATGGTCGACCTCGACCCCGCGGTGGACGGACCGGTCCGCCACGGCGGCAACTACAGCGCCTACGTGGGCGAGAAGCGCGCCGAGCGGGCGCGCTGGGAGCGGCGGTACGCCGAGGAGCAGGAAGAGCTGGTGGAACTGCGCCGCTCGGCGGGCGTGACCGCGCACCGGGTGGCGCCCGACCAGGGACCGCGCGACAACGAGAAGATGGGCTACGGCCACCGGGCGGGCCGGGTGCAGAGCCAGATCTCCCGCCGCGTACGCAACGCCACGCGACGCCTGGAGGAGTTGGAGCGCGCCCAGGTCACCGAGCCGCCGCGCCCGCTGCGGTTCGCGGCGGGTGCGCTGGCCGCCGAGGAGGGAGAGGACCCGGAGCCCCTGGTCTCCCTGCGGGGCGTACGCGTGCCGGGGCGACTCGCGCCGACCGACCTTGAGGTCGCGCCGACCGAACGGCTGCTGGTCACGGGCGACAACGGAGCGGGCAAGTCGACGCTGCTCGCCGTGCTCGCCGCACGCCTGCCGGCTCCAGCTGCTGCTCGACGAGCCCACCAACCACCTCTCCCCGCGCCTCTGCGACGAACTGGAGGAGGCGTTGGGGACCGGCCCGGGCGCGATCGTCCTCGCGAGCCACGACCGGTGGCTCCGCCGCCGGTGGCAAGGCCGTGAGCTGCGGCTGGAGCGAGCAGACGGGCGGCGGGAGGGCGACACGGCGAGGAGTTCGACCGCGAGGCACTGACCGTGCTCAACGGCGCCGCGCGGAAGAAGACCGCCACCGGCGTGACGGGGTAGCTCCCGCTCCCTCGCTGTTCACATGTTCAAGGCCCAAGGACACACTCACATGTGTGCCCGGCATCGGCCACGTACAGTGCCACGTTCGCGCTTCCGCCGTGGGCTCACACGTTCGACAAACCCTTCGGCGTTGACATGCGTCTGCACGGCGCCCCTCGACGTAGGTAGCATGCGCAGCAACATTCGTGGAGCAACAGTCATTTCGAGGGAGTGAACGGTTGTGAGCAGCCAGTCAGCCGCGAAGCTCCGATCGCGGTACGTGGAACAGGTCGCGTCGGATCTGGAAGAGAACCGCAGGCGTCAGGAGGAGCTTGCGCAGCGGATCGACCTGCTGAAGCAGGAGGAAACCCTGCTGACAGACATCCTCAACCTCGCCGAGCGGTACGAGGGTTTCGCGGATGTCTCACGTCTGCCGGAGCAGGCCCAGGAGGAACCCGCGGTCGCGAAGGCGAAGGGTGCGGTCGCGAAGGCGAAGAGCACGGCGAAGGAGAAGGCGGGGCCGAAGGAGAAGGCGGGCCAGCCGTTGCTCGGGGACCTGCTGCTGGATCTGCTCGGCGGTCACCACGAGCCCCGTTCCGCCAAGGAGCTGGGAGCCGAACTCCGGGAAAAGCACCCGAGCCGCAATCCGACACCGCAGGTGGTGCGGAACACCCTCGAATCCCTGGTCGCCAAGGCACGCATCCAGCGTCACAAGCAGCAGCGATCGGTCATGTACACCCTCGTCACGTAGCCTCCTGCGGGGAACTGACGCCGTGTGCAGGCAGCTTGAGGAGGCTCGGTGGTGCTCGGAAGGGGCACGAGGTTGCTCGCGGGCGCCATGACCGCGGCCTGTGTGCTGGTGGTCGGCCCCAGCGCGCCGAGCGACGCCTTCCACGCCGGCTCACCGCCCGTCGTCGCCGACCGGGAGATCGTACCGAACCGGATCATGACGTGGAACATCTGCAATCCCTGCGGCGAGAACAACGTCGGCCGGGCGGCGGAAATCGCCACGTACGCGCCCCAGGTCATCGGCCTGCAGGAAGCGTGTGTGCGTGACGTCGAGAGGATCCGGGAGTACCTGGAGGCCTTTTACGGGCTGGTGTACCACGTCGAATACGGGACAGTGCTCCGCAAATGGGGCCGCTGCGGGGGATGGCCGTGGCATCCGGGCGCCTTCGGTCAGGCGATCCTCTCGGCGTCACCGATGTCGGACCGCAAGAGCGTCGAATACCCGGACGGCGGATCCGAGGACCGCGGCTACCTGGCGGTCACCACGGCGGTGGGCGGTCGGCCCGTCCGGGTCTTCAACACGCATCTCGCCCAACGGCGTCAGGAAGCGGTACGAGCGGGACAGACCGGCGTGCTCGCCGCGGAGGTCGCCCGGCACGACCGCGCTATCGTCCTCGGCGACTTCAACTCCGTGCCGGACTCCCCCGAACTCACCAAGATGTGGGCGCTGGCCGCGGACGCGGATCCGCAATGCCATCCCTCGTCCAATGGCACCTGCAAACCGACGACCGACTGGCACAGCAAGTTCGACTACATCTTCCTGAAAGACATCGCCCCGCTCGACCACGGCGTGCACCCCAGTCGGTACTCGGACCATGACCTGCTGCACGCCGACCTGAACCCGAAGACATAAGCGGACCGCACTCCGCCGTGCCCAAGGTGCCCAAGGTGCGCAAGATGGCCACGCCGAAGTACGCCCTTTAACAGTTCCCTTGATGTTCTGTTAAAAGCTGCCGTTGTCATGGACCTTGTAGCCAGTGCGGGCATGGGGCCAGAGTTCATGCCGCGGCCGGCCCCACGCCGGACGCCGGGCAGAAACCCGCCATTCGGTGATACGCCCCCACCTGTTTCACGTATTTCCCGAGGGTTTCTGCCTGCCATTCGGAAGGAATCGGTGTGCCCCTTTCTCGTAGATACAGATTCGCTGCCGTGGCCGTCCTGCTCTCGGCGTCCATGGCCGTGGGAACCCAGGCCACGGCGCAGGCGCAGGACACCGCACCCGCCCCCCGCTATCAGCCTGAGATGGTGCGGGCGCTCGCCGCTTCGCTCGGTGTGAGCGAGAAGGACGCGGTCCGACGCCTGGACCGGCAGGACGCCCAGCAGGCCGAGCTCGCCCAGCTGACGAAGCGTGGGATATCCGAGGACGGCGCCTTCTTCGACGCCGCCGGCAAACTGACCGTCAACGCCGATGACCGTGCTGATGCCGCCGTCATCGAGAAGGCCGGCCTCGACGCCCGGGTACCCGCCCGCGGGCAGGCCGCGCTCGACAAGATCAAGGACCGGCTGGACGCCGCAGCCGCCCGGCGCGCGCCCGCCGGAGTCGTCGACTGGTCCGTGGATCTGGCCTCGGACAAGGTCACCGTCAAGGTCAACAGCGATCGCGGAGCCGCCGCCAAGGCATTTCTGGCCAAGGCGGCGACGTACGGTTCCGCCGTCACCATCGTGCGCGGCCAGGAGAAGTCGGCGCCGCAGGCCGCGATCGCACCCGGCAGCAAGATGACGATCAACGACACCACCGGGTGGTGTTCCGTCGGATACGGCGCCCGCGACCGGTCCGGCAAGCAGTACCTCGTGACCGCCGGGCACTGCGTCGCCGACCTGCCCACCTTGCGCTTCGACGGTGCCGCGTTCGCGAAGGGGGCCGACACCCGCTTCGCGGTCGGCACCGACAGCGTCGACATGGGCGTCGCCGCCATCAATTCCGGCCACTCGATCACGACCAAGGTCGGCACCTGGGGCCAGGCCGGCAACGTCGCCGTCAACGGCAGCCGCCGCGCCGCGTCCGGAGCCGCGCTCTGCAAGTCCGGCGCGACCACCGGCTGGACGTGCGGCACGATCGGTTCCTACAACGCCTCCGTCACCTACGTCGACCAGAACGGCGGCCCCGACACGGTCGTCACGGGGCTCGCCACCTCCAGCGTCTGCACCGAGGGCGGCGACAGCGGCGGCGCGTACATCTCCGGCAACCAGGCCCAGGGCATGACCTCGGGCGGGCCGCTCCGCCAGCAGTGCACCGGCGGTGTGAACTCCCGCGGCTCCTCCTACTTCCAGCCGCTCGACGACGCACTCGCCTATTACGGGCTGACGCTCAACACCAACTGAGCCGTCCTCCAGGGACGACCAGGGGCCGCCCACCGGCTAAGGTGGGCGGCCCCTGGTCGCCTGTGTGGCCCGAAACCGTCGTTGAGCCGCCCTCGTCGGAGCGAGGGACCACCGGTCCGTGGGCCGATGGTGCCTCCTGTCCGCTGAAAGACGCCATGCCGAACATCCCCCACACCGAAGGCCCCGACCCGACCTTCGCCACCGTTTTCCGCCAGGCCCTGCAACAGCGCGGGCTGCCGCTGGAGCGCGTACGCGACCACCTGCGGGCCCAGCAGATCAGCGTCAGCCTAGCCACTCTCAGCCACTGGCAACGCGGACGCAGCCAGCCGGAGAGAGCCCAGTCCCTGCGCGCCGTCGACGCCCTGGAACCCCTGCTCAACCTCCCGAGCGGCGCCCTGCGTTCGTTGCTCGGCCCGCACCGGCCACGCGGTGGATACCCACCCCACGATCCGGCCGCCGCCCGCAAGGTCTACGGCGACAACTCGGACCTTGAACAAGCCCTCGGCGACGCGTTCCCGCGCTTCAACGAGGGCCTGCGGCTCCTGACCGTGCAGGAGACGGTGAGCCTGGACGAGCGCCGCTCCATCCACGAGACGTCGGTCACCACCGTGGTGCAGGCCGTCCGCGACGCCGTCCAGCACCTGACCGTCGTCCACTTCCTCGACTCCCCGCGGGCGGGGACCGTCGACCTCAGCGTCCCGTGCGGGCCGCCGCCGCGGATACGGTTCCTGCCGGAGCTGGGCTGCGTGGCGGCGGACATTCCGCTCGGGCGTCAACTGGCCAGGACGGAGACCGCGGTGGTCGCCTATACGCTCCGCGCCGCGTCGGACGTCTCCCACCAGCACGAACGCCGCATCACCACGGCCCTGCGGACGTATCTGCTGCACGTGCGCTTCCACCCTCGGGCGACCCCCACCAGTTGCTGGAGCTACCGCCGCGAACAGATCGGCGCCGAGCCGCAGCACCGCCACCGCACCACTCTCGACGCCTTTCACACGACACACCTGCTGCCGGCGCACTGCACACCGGGTGTGTACGGGATCGAGTGGAAATGGCCCGACTGACTCAGAGGTCAGCCGGGTGTGCCGGATCGGCCCGCCGCGCGCTGCCGCCCAGGCGGCCGGTCATGATCAGGTTGCCGTCGGGTGTGCGCCGTGCGAGCTCGCCGGTACGGAAGAAACCGTCGGCCGTGAAGGAGCGTGCGTTCCGGTCGGACGCCCGGTAGTAGCCCGGCACCGTGTACGGGCCGCGGGCCAGGAGTTCGCCGGGCTCCCCGTCCGGCACGTCCTCGCCGTCGACGTCGACCATGCGGATCTCGTCGTCGGGTGAGAGCGGTCGGCCCTGCGTGGTGAGCACGGTCTCGTCCGGGTCGTCGGGCCGGGTGAGCGTGAGCACGCCCTCGGCCATGCCGAAGACCCGCTGCAGGCGGCACCCCAGTTCCGCACCGGCCCGCTCGGCGGTCGTCCGGTGCAGGGGCGCGCCGCCGATCTGCAGGAGTCGCAGACCGCTCAAGTCGGCCTGAACCATGGGCAGGGCCTCGAGCCAGCGCAGGGCGTCGGCGGGTGACACCGACGTGAGCGTGACCCGCTCCCGCCCGATGGCCGCGAAGCATGTGGCGGGTTCGGGGTTCTCGACCAGGACGACGGTCCCGCCGACGGAGAGGGTGCCGACGATCCCGGGACAGCCCAGGGCGAAGTTCGACTCCGCGGGCAGCGCGGCGAGATAGGCGTCGTCCTCGGTGAGCGACACGAGCTCGGCGGCGGCCTGCGCCTGGTAGGCGTAGTCGTTGTGGGTGCGCGGAACGACCTCGGGCACCGCGGTGGCGTCGTCGGAGAGCAGCATGAAGGCCACCTGACCTGCGCTCTGCGCGCGCGCTCGGTCGGGCGGGGCGTCGATGGAGCTCAGCGGGAAGTAGTGGCAGCCCGACGGGTCGACCGTGAGGCCGCCGTACGGGGACGAGGTGCCCGACGGCTCGAAGGTGAACACCCGTCGCAGGAAGACACCTCGGGCCGCGATGTCCTCGGCCATCCCCGTGTGGTCGAAGCCGTCGTACGTCGAAGGTCCGACGTAGCCGACGGCCTCGGTGATCCGCACGAGCCGGGACACCACCGGTGCGCGGTGCGTGACGGGACAGAGCACGGGCACCGCGCCGGCCCGCATCAACGCGAACACCGTGATGACGAACTCGGGGACGTTCGGCAGCTGGACGACGACCCGTTGACCGGGCCGCAGACCGCGCAGCCGGAATCCCGCGGCCATGCGGTCGGCGCGCCGGTTCAGGTTCGCGTACGTGATGCGGGTGTCGCCGTGCACGAGCGCGGTCCGCGGACCATGCCGCAGGGCCCAGCCGCGCAGCAGGTTGTCCAGCGTATTGCCACGCCAGTGCCCGGCCGCCCAATAGCGGTCGACGTACTCCTCGGGCCAGGGTGTGCAGCCGTCGAGCATGGAGGTCATGCGCTTCCTTCTGTTCCTTCTGTACCGGCCTCGGAACGGAAAGCCGTACGGGTCCGTGTTTCACCTGTGTCTGGCCGTGGCACCGCGGCCTGGGACCGCGTGCCTCCCTCACTCACCCAAGCCGTCCGCACCCCGTACGGGCAATGTGCTTTACGAACCATGGACGCTCACTCCCCTCAGCGGAAGGTCCAATGAGTTCCGATGCCCCAGTCGCCGTGCAGCTGAGCGGCCCGGAGGGGAGAAATTGCCGTGCGGGCGCACTGGTTCATGTCCGTATACTCGTGCGAACTCAGAGATCAGAACGGGGGGAAGACAGTGAAGCTTGCTGAAGCACTGGCAGAGCGTGCGGAGGCGACGCGTCGCGTGGAGCAGTTGCGAGCGCGCGTCGTCAGCAGTGCGCGGTACCAGGAGGGCGAGACTCCCCCCGAGAACGCGGCGCAACTGCTCGCCGACGCCGGTGAGGTGCTCGACACCCTCGAATCGCTGATCCGGCGGATCAACCGGACCAACGCGACGGTGGATCTGGGAGAGAGCGGCACACTCACCGACGCGCTCGCGCGCCGGGACGTGCTGCGGCTGCGTCACGCGGTGGTCACCGCGGCAGCGGACGCGGCGGCGGGCACGGGTGACCGGGGTTACGGCCGGCAGCTGCGGTCCGAGCTGATGATGCTCGCCGCCCTCCCCGTCGCGGAACTGCGGGACCAGGCGGACAAGCTCGCGCGGGACATCCGGGAGATCGATGTGCGGATCCAGCGCGCGAACTGGGAAGCGGATCTGCTGGACTGACCGGTCCTAGGCCCTGTCGTCAAACTCGCGTCTGCCTCGCGACGCCTGGCACGCACGCTCGCCGCGTTGTCGGGCTCATCCCGGTACGCCCAGTACCGGGATGACCCTCCGCCTTGCGATCGCACGCACCAGACGCCGCGAGGCCGCCCTCCGGGCGAACGACGGGAGTTTGACGACAGGACCTAGCGGACCGGAGCGGCGCCGACGAGTGCGTCGCGGATGAAGGCGATGGGGAGCAGGTAGCTGTTCCGGAGGCGTGCACACACCGAGGGCCGGCGGTTTCCGGCCCACACCTGGCGCGTGGAGAGCAACGCAGGGGTTCAACTCCCCATCGACAGTGCAGCTCAGCACCGCGTACAGGTGATCGTGCACAGTGCACAGCACATCACCACGTGCAGATCCGGGCAGTGAGGGCGGGTTCGGGGTCTACCCACATCGCGGGGCACGGTCGGCGCCGCAGAGCGCCGGCCCTGGCCCGTCATCACTCCATCTGGCCCACTTGAGTGATCCGCTCGTCCCCGAGGCTGCGCTGGACGTCCGTCAGGAGGACGCCAAGGAGTTCGGTGAGCTGGGACTGCTGTTCAGCGGTGAGGCCACTGATCAAGTCGGCCTCCCTGCCGAGGACTTGGTCCACGGTCGCCTCGACGAGCGCGTGACCGGCCTCGGTGAGAGTGACCTGGACGGTGCGGGGGCGCCCTTCTCCCGGCCGCCGGACGACCAGCCCCTCGCGTTCCGCGCGGGCCACCCGCTGGGAGACGGCGCCCGCCGTGACCATGGAACGGTGGCCCAGTTCGCGGGTGGTCAAGGTGTAGGGCGTCCCGCTACGGCGCAGCACGCTGAGCAGATCGAGGGTCGCGGTGTCCACACCCGCGCGGGCAAGGACCCGGCGCCGGTCGTCACCGAAGAGCTTGGCGAGCTGCCAGATCGGCGTGACGATTCCGATCGACGTGGCCGGGGTGCCGGGGCGCTCGCGCTCCCAGGCGGCGGCGATGTCCTGTGCGGTGCCGGTGCGGGCGCCGGTGGCGGCGGTGGCGGCTTCGGTGGGTGGGTGGGGCCTGCTCTCGGCGGCCCCCCTCCCGCCCGGACCTCTCGCGGTCTCGCCTCTCCCGGTCTCGCTCCGGCCTCTCGCGGCGTCTTTCGCCCCGGTCCCGTCTTCCGCCCCGGTCCCTGCCGTCATGCTCTCTCCCACCATGCGCGTCCCCTCTCCCGTCACGTCCGGAAGAGTGTTACGTTTAGCTCTAAATTTAGGCCTCAATGGATGTTCGGAGTTCAGCTTATGGCACGCACCATCCTGATCACCGGCGGTGGCACCGGCATCGGCCGCGCGAGCGCCCTCCACTTCGCCGAGCGCGGCGACACTGTGTTCGTCACCGGCCGTCGGCGGGCACCGCTCGACCGCCTTGCGACGGAGACCGGCATACGCGGCCTGGTGTGCGACCACACCCGGCCCGAGGCGCTCACCGCCCTCCTAGCCGAACTGCCGGAGCAGGTCGACGTCCTCGTCAACAACGCGGGCGGGAACACGGACTTCGACGGCGCCCCGGAGCCGGACCTCGCATTCGGCGGCGAAGCCGACCTGGCCGCGTACGCGCAGGCCTTCCGCGCCAACCTGGACGCGAACCTCGTCAGCGCCGCGCTGACCACCCGGGCGCTGGACAGCCGGCTCGCGGCCGGTGGCGCGGTCGTCCACGTCGGGTCGATCGCCGCGAACCGCGGATCCGGTTCCTATGGGGCCTACGGCGCCTCCAAGGCCGGCCTTTCCACCTGGAACCTGGACCTGGCGCAGACGCTCGGCCCGCGCGGCATCACCGCCAACGTCGTCGCGCCCGGCTACATCGCTGACACCGAGTTCTTCCGGGACCGCCTCAAGGACGACAGGCGCGCCCAACTCGTGGACGCGACCTCGACGGGCCGCGCCGGCACACCTGCCGACATCGCGGAGACGATCGCGTTCCTCGCGTCCCCCGGGGCACGTCACATCACCGGGCAGGTGCTGCACGTCAACGGAGGTGCGTACATGACCCGTTGACGCGCGCCGGCACACGCTGCCCCGCCCCCTCCCCCGACGCATGGCGCGAAACCGACCTTGACCGCGGCCCGCCGAAGTCTATGGTCCGGACTAATCGACCGTCGTGAACATCTGGCCCCACGAAAGCACTTCACGCTGCACACCCCCATGAAGCAATGCAGTGAAGGAGTACGCATGGACAGGAAACGGAAGATCGCCGCCGCGATCGGTGCCGGTCTCGCGCCGGTGCTCGCTCTCACGCTGCCGACCGGTTCGGCCAGCGCGCACGGATACGTCAACGCCCCGGCGAGCCGTCAGGCGCAGTGCGCGGCACGCACGGTGGCCTGTGGCGAGATCAAGTACGAGCCCCAGAGCGTCGAGGGCCCCAAAGGCCTGCGCAGTTGCAGCGGCGGCAACGCCAGGTTCGCGGAGCTCGACAACGACAACAAGGGCTGGAAGGTCAGCGACGTCAGCAGGACTCAGACCTTCACCTGGACGTTCACCGCACGGCATCGCACCCTGAACTACGAGTACTTCGTGGACGGCACGAAGGTCGCCACTGTCGACGGCCACAACCAGCAGCCACCGGCGACCGTGTCGCACCAGATCAACCTCGGCAGCGCCACCGGCAGGCACAAGGTCCTCGCGGTCTGGAACATCGGCGACACGTCCAACGCCTTCTACGCGTGCATCGACGTGAACATTCGCTGACCCGGGAAACGGAACCGGGAACAGGGCCGGGAAACAGGTCCGCGAAACAGATGTCATGTCGTCCCCCGCCCAGACGCAATCGGGCTCTCCCCGTGCGCCTGGGCGTGGGATCGACAGGAATGCGCATGACCCGATGACGTGAACCGACGTGTATCACGCGGCCGTTGCGGCGTAAGTTGTCCACGGAGCACTTCACGCCACGGTTGAAAGACGGACGGTACCCATGACCGACCCTGCCACGACGCCCGGTCCAGGCGCGCACCGGACGATCGACACGACGGTGCCGCACTCGGCCCGGATCTGGAACTACTGGCTGGGAGGGAAGGACAACTACCCCGTCGACGAGGCCGCAGGCGACGCGTACAGCGCCGTCTTCCCCGGCATCGTCACCGTCGCCCGCAGCAGCCGCGCCTTCCTGCGGCGCAACATCACCCACCTCGTCACCGAGGCGGGCATCCGGCAGTTCCTGGACATCGGGACGGGCCTGCCGACGGTGGACAACACCCACGAGGCGGCCCAGCGACTCGACCCGACGGCCAGGATCGTCTACGTCGACCACGACCCGATGGTCCTCACCCACGCCCGCGCCCTGCTCACCTCCACGCCGGAGGGCGCGACCGCCTACGTCGACGCCGATCTGACCGACCCCGACCGCATCCTGGCGGCCGCCCGGGAGACGCTGGACCTCACCCGCCCCACCGCCCTGATCCTCAGCAACATCCTGGGCCACGTAGCCGACTACGACCAGGCACGCGCCATCGTCGCCCGGCTGATGGACGGGCTGCCGTCCGGCAGTTACCTCTCCGTCAACGACGGTTCCCGGGGTGTCGACGCCGCGTACGAGCAGGCGCAGGACGCCTACAACGCATCCGGTGCCGTCCCGTACTTCCTGCGGCCCGTCGACATGATCACGGCCTTCTTCGACGGCTTGGAGCTCCTGGAGCCCGGCGTCGTCTCGGTTCCCCTCTGGCGCCCGGAACCCGGCTCGCCCGCCGGGGAGCCCATCGGCGAGCACGGCGGCCTGGCCCGCAAGCCGTGAGGTCCCGGCCCGCGGACGGTCAGACGGTTCCCAGGTCCGCCGAGTACCAGCGCTCGGGCCGCAGGTAGTAGACGGCCTCGACGCCGTGTTCCTTGACGGCGGACTTCACGTACGGCTCGACCCGGTCGGCCGGGAGGTAGCGCGCCGTCAGCTCTCGCAGCTGCTCGATGGTGGCGTCCTCGGTGCGGACCACCGGGCCCTCCACGGAGACGTAACGGACGGTCGGCTCCAGCCGGTCGACCATCAGCGAGAAGCGTCCCGCGGCGGCGAGCAGCCTCCCCTTCTTGGAGTCGCGGGCGGTCATCACCCACAGCTCGCCGCCGGGGGCGTACTGGTACCAGATCGGGAGCGTGAGCGGAGCCCGTCCCTCGCCGGCCTCCACGGCCAGCGCCCCGATGTGCGGTTCGGCCAGGAACTGCTCGCGCTCTTCGACACTCAGAGGCATGGGGATCTCCTTCGTTCGTGGTGCGGTCCCTTCATGATCCTCAACTCGCCCGCCACAGAGGGTATTCCGCGCATCCGGAGGCGCACACCCGGTCCTTGACCGCCACCCCATTCACTCATTCGGGTGACAGGGGGCTGCCTCCGTGCGGGGCCTCGGGTAAGCCCGAGAGCCTAGGTGGGAGCCATTGTGCGCACCGGGGGCAGGGGGGGCAGAGGCATGGATAAAGCGGTCGCCGTGAGCGGCAGGACTCTGCTGATACTTGGGGCCCTGCTGATACGTGGTGCCTCCGGCACCCACCGCACGCATTTCCCGGCCGCCTTCCTCAGTGACACCTCCGAGGCCTCGTACCGCTGAGCCCGGACGCGACGCCGGGGCCCTCCGGGGCCCTACGTCCATGAGGTCGGCCTCTCTGAGATCGGCGCCACGCCATACAGGACAACCCATCCACCTCGTGCAGGCGTGCGCGGGCCCCTTCCGGTGCCTGCGCCGCGTCCCTGCCGATCGGGGATGGATCCGTGCTTCGAAGCATTCCCTCGACGGGAGAGTCACATGGCCGCCTCCCCATCGCCTCAGCCGTACCGGCTACTGCGGGCGACCGACCTGCTGGATCTGCACTTCGCGTTCCTCGGGCTGCGCCTGGAGCGCCCCCTCCTCGGCCCACGACGGCTGGTCCGCAAGGATCCCGGGCAACCGGCCTTCCTTGTGGTCACGTTCGGGCCCCAACACGTCGTCGAACAAGCCTTCCTGGAGCTGAGCCCCGGACTGCCGGAACCGGCTGCACCGGAGCCCGGCGCGGCCCCCGCCGGCAGCGAACCGCACAAGCCGCCACCGGTCGCGTCCCGCATCGGCGGCCGCAGCCTCCTGGTGTTCGCCGTCGGTGCCGACACCTCCGTCGACTACACCGAGCCGGGCCTGCTCACCGCCATGCGGACGCTCCCGCTGCGAGTGGTGGACGCCGCCGGGGAGCCCGCGTCGGCGGCCCGCGTGGCGCACACCGTGACCGGTCGGCCCCTCGATGTGTTCCAGGCGCTGCGGCTGGCCCGGACAGCCGCGCAACTGGCCGCGCGGCACGGGCCGGACGCGCCCGTCGCCGCCGAGCTCCTCGCGGCGCCCACCCCGCCGGCGGTGCCCGCTCCAGGGGCGGCCCGCGGCGGGGCGGCCGTCGCGGGTCCCGGGCCCGAGAATCCCCTGGCGGACGCCGCCGACCCGCGCACCGGCATCGAACTGCCCTACCGTCTGCTCCTGTCCCCGCCCCCGTCGGCGACCTGGACGCACCTTGTCGAGCTGCCCGACCCGGGTGACCGGGTCGAGCTCTGGCACACCCGGATGCCGGCGGGCCACGCCCGGGCGGTGTGGACCCGCGACCCCGGTTTCGATCCGGCGACCCCCCGCGCCCTCCCAGCCGGCGGCAACGAATTCCGCATGGCGATGGACCGCAAGGACCGGTCGTCGGTGGTGCACCTGAGCTCCAACCACAACCTGGCGGGCGGCTTCACGCCCGCGCCGCTCGACGTCGACCACCTCGTGCTGTCCACCATGGGCGGCTGGCTCGACTCCTTCGGCCGGTGGGAGAGGCCCCCGGACGGCTTCGACGTCACACAGTGGCGGCATCGCGCCGCACTTGGCCGGGACCACTACGTACGCGTCATGTACCGAGGGCGGCTGTGGCCGTTCGGTCACCTGGCGGATCTGGTCAAGGTCACCGAGCGCAAGTTCGACCACATGCGCCCGGACAACGCCGCCTATCTCAACCAGCGGTTCTTCATCATGGTGCGCGAGCCGGTGCGCGGCTACGGAAGGCCGGAGGAGAACGACGACCAGAAGCGGCTGCATCGGCTGTTCCCGTTCACCAGCGTGCGGCTGCTCACCCTGGTCACCCCCGATCTGCAGCCGCCGCAGACGATTCCGGGGCTATCCTCACCCGGCGCCGAACCCGACGAGAAGCTCGCCTTCTTTCCGGTGTCCGCCGCCGAGGACCCCTTCCAGTTCCAGGTGAGCACGGTCGACCTCGACGGTCGTCTCCTGGAGTTCCGCACACCGATGGCGTTCGTCGGACAGCTAGTGCACGCGAACAAGGCCGACGTGCGGACGATCGTCGAGCACTACCGCAGCCTGTGCTCCGATCCGGTTCCGGTGCCACCGGACGTCGGTGACGCGGGGGTCAGGCGGGTCGTGGCGGATGTGCGCGGCCAGTCCATCGCCTACGCCCCGAGCCTCAAGCCCGGCGACACGACGCTGTCCACCGGGCAGCTGGTCTGGGGAGCCGCGACCACCGAGGCCATCCTCGCGCTCGACCCCACCGATCACCCGCGGTTCGTGCCCACCGTGCGCTGGGCTCGGGCCGTGGTCCCGGCGCTCGGTCGGTTCGGCGGCGGCTTCGGAGCCGACCAGCCCCAGTCGGTGTTCTATCCCGAGCCGTACGTGCGGGACGCCTTCTCCGAGGCGAACAAGGGGCAGGTGTTCGTCGAGCTGGCCGAGCCCGTCGGCCTGACCTTCCGTGACGACGGCCAGTCGTCCGGCGCCCTCGCCCAGCCCAACTTCCCGGTCGCCGGGCTCTCCCGGCTCACCGGGCCGGTCGCCGCGACCCCGGAGCGGCCCCTTCGCGCGGGTGTGGACGCCGGCCCGGTGGACAAGTGGGCCAAGCTCGCCCAGGGCAAGTTCAACCCGCTCGACTACTTCGGCGACCTGGCCGGCGCCAAGCTGTTCGGGATGTTCCCGCTCACCGAGATCCTGAGCGAGATCGGCCTCGACAAGTTGAAGGCGCCGAACTTCTTCACCGCGACGGTCGACGCGGTCACCGGCTTCCTCGGCGACCTGCTCGGACTCCGCGATCTGCTCGCGTCCGTCCAGGAACAGTTCCCGGAGACCGTGGACCGGGTCATCCGGGTGATCGACTCCGCCGCCGCCTTCGCGCAGGCCCTGGTCGACTACATCACCAGCCAGCTGGAGAACGCGCCGGAGCCCACCACCATCGGGGACGTCGAGGCCGCCTTCAACACGTTCTCCGCGGCGCTCTCCGCGCTGCGCCTCGGCCTGCCCGCGGCGGTGGACACCGGCGTGCGGCAGGTGCTCCAGCGGATCGCCGAACAGGCCGCCACCTGGGACAGCACGGTCGGTCAGGCCCTCGCGCTGAAGAAGGCGATCGAACAGGCCGCTCTCGGCGCCAAGTTGCCGGACGTCGTGAACTCACGCATGCAGTGGCAGCCCGACATCAAGGCCTGGACACCGGGCAAACCGACGCCGACCCGCGCCGAGGACGCCGTGTTCTGGCCGACGGGCAAGCTGACGCTCGTCACCGACCTGCGCGGCTCGCTGCGACCGGACGTGCCGCAGGCCGCGGACGTCACGTGCACCCTTGGCAAGTTCGACCTGCGCATGGTCCCGGGCTTCGACGCGGTCGTGCTGCACTTCGACCAGATCCGGTTCAGCATGCGTGCGGGCAAAAAGCCCGATGTCGAGGTGAAGTTCGGCGGCGTCGACTTCGTCGGCAACCTGGACTTCGTCCAGACCCTGCGCAACATCATCCCGCTCGACGGGTTCAGCGATCCACCGGCCATCACGGTCGACCCGTCCGGGATCCACGCCAACTACTCCATGCAGTTGCCGAGCGCGGCGGTCGGCGTCTTCAGCCTGGAGAACCTCTCACTCAACGCCGTGCTGTCCGTCCCGTTCATCGGCGACACCCCGCTCCAGGCGGGCTTCTCCTTCTGCCGGCGTGAGGCGCCCTTCCGCCTCACGGTGTCGATGCTGGGCGGCGGCGGCTACTTCGGGATCGTCCTGAACCCCAAAGAGATCGCCGTGCTGGACGCGTCCATCGAGTTCGGGGCAGCCGTGTCCATGAACTTCGGGGTCGCCAGCGGCAGTCTGTCGGTGATGGCCGGCATCTACTTCCGGCTCGATCTGGCCCAGAACAGCGTGACGCTCGTCGGCTATCTGCGGGCACGCGGCGAGGTCGACGTCCTCGGCATCGTCTCCGCTTCGATCGAGCTCTACATGGAGCTCGGCTACCAGGACGGGTACGCGGTCGGCCGGGCCGTGCTGACGATCAGCATCGAAATCGGCTTCTTCGAGACGTCGGTGACGATCCGCTGCGAGCGGAGGTTCGCGGGCAGCGGAGCCCGCACCGCGGCGCTCGCCTCGGGGCTCGCCGAACCCGCCGTCGCTCCGCCCTCGTTCGTGGATCTCATGTCTCCGTACGACGACCCCGTGACCGGCCTCCGCGTGGATCCGGTCTTCGACTACTGCACGGCGTTCGCGGAGGTGCACTGACATGGACAGCATCCGATGGACCGTTCTGCCCGACGGTGTCGGCGACGCCGGCACGGTACGTGTGTCCGTGCTCGTCAGCCCCGCCCTGACCGGGATCAGCACGCTCGGGCAGTCCGCGTACTTCGCGCAGTGGCCGGAGCGGCTCGCGACCCTGCTGCCCGCGCTGTGGCTGGAGTTGAGGAGCCCGGCAGGCACGTTCGCCAGGGAGCTGCGGCCGACCGGCCGCTACCCTGCCGCCGATCCCGCCCTGTGGCGGACCCTGTTCCACGACGACACGTTCGTCCGGCCGCCGCAGGCGCCGACCACGCTTGCCGCACAGGGGCGGCGCACCCTGCGCTCGTACCCCGGCAGGCTGGTGCACGACGAGATCACCGGTCTCTACGAGGCGGTCGCGGTGTACACCACCGAGAGCAGGCTGCGCACCGAGTGGGCCCGTGAGGAACGGCTGTTGTGCGAGGAGCCGCCGACCGACCACCGCGGCTGGGAACTCCCCGCGCTGTTCCGGCTGACCGGCATGATCTCGGAACCGGTGCTCGATCTCGGCCAGGACCTGCAGAACGGGTACGCGATCCTGGAGGACGCCCTGGACCCGCACGGGGCCCGCGCGGCGGACGACGGCCACGAACCCCGCTACATGGACCGCACCAGCGATGTGTACACCGGCGACAACAAGCGGGTGCTGCCCCTCGCGGAAGCCGCCCGCTTCTACGACCGGGGCAAGGAACCGGCCTCGCTCGCCGATGAGCCGGAGCACCGGATCGACTTCCACGAGGCGTGCGGTCTGCTGGGCGACTATCCGGAGCTGCAGCGCCGGTTCGGCCTCGTGCTCGACCTGAGCTTCACGATGCCCGCCGGGGTCGCCGACGGAGCGCAGGTCCGGGTGCACTTCGACGACCGCTTCGCCGACGCGGGCCGCCTCAACGCTCCGGGCACGTGCCCGTGGACGAAGATCCGGTTCACCCCGGGCAGTGTGTTCCAGGCGGCCGTCGAGGACGGCTCGGTAATCACTGAGCGCATGCTGAACCTCGGTGATCCCGAGACGTGGCAGCTCACCGAGCTCGACGTGGACGGCGCGGCGCTCAAGCACATCGACTACGCCCGCTCCATCGCCGGTATGCAGCGGGCCGACCTGCCGTCGGGTCCCGGATCGGTGGCCCAACTGGTGTCGGGCACCGGCACACCGGCGGCCCGCGGCGCCGGGCTCACCCTTCTGCACACCGACCGCGACCGGCACCTGGCCGGACTCATCGGCGCCGACGTCGGCCGCCAGGTCACCCCGGAGGGGGCCGTCCTGACCGCCATGGACCTGTTGCGCGGGTACCGCGTGGACATCGGCGCCGTCGACCCGGCCACCGGCCGCGTCACGCAGTGGCGGTCGCTGCTGCGCCGCCGTGGCCGCTACACCGTGCGCCGTCCGGGACAGCAGCCCGTCGAGATCCAGGTCCGCCCTGACGAGGGCCTGGTGCGCGCCAGCGCGGTCACCGTCGACGCGGCCGACGACCGCCAGCTCTACGGACACCAGGCCGTGTTCGGCTGGCACGGCTGGAGCCTCGCGGCGCCGCGCCCCGGCCGGACCATCGGTCTGGATGACCAGCCGAAGGCGCCCGAACCGCCGGTGTCACCGGACGTGCCGCTGGACACCAAGTTCGCCGCGGAGCCCGGCTCGCTGCCCGCCCTGCGCTACGGCCGCACCTACCGGATGCGGGCCAGGACCGTCGACCTGGCGGGCAACGGCCTCGATCACACGGCGGCCACACCGGACACCGTCCACTCCGACGCCATCACCTACGGCCGCTGGGAGCCGGTCCCGCAGCCCGTGGTGCTGCCGCTCCTGCCGTTCAACGAGGGCGAGTCCACCGAACGCCTGGTCATCCGCAGCACGGTCACCGACGACGGCCGGGAGATCTCCACCGACGAGTACGCCGTGCGGCGCTCGGACGTCCCCGACCACGAGGCCCGCTCGGAGGTGGACGATCTGGACCGGCGGTACAAACCCGTCTCGGAGCGGCATGTGGCACCGCCGAAGACCGCCCTGCAGATGGCCGAGGAGCACGGCGTGTTCGACGCCGTCTTCGGCGCGGGCAAGCCCGACGAGGTCCGCGAGGAGTACGTCACCGTCGCTTCCCGGGAGTCCGGTTCCTTCCTGGACACCAAGGTGCGGGACCCCGAGTGGCCCTACCGCGAGCACGACCTGCTGCGCTCGGGCGACATCCACATCGCCAAGCACAACGTGCACGACCCGCTGCCGGTCACCCGCCTCCCGCTGCCCCGGCGCGGCGCGGACCTTGCGCAGGGCGAGTTCGTGGTGCACAGCGCCGACCAGCTGGTCCTGCCGTACCTCCCGGACGTACTGGCCGAGGGCGTCATGCTGCGCGGCCTGCCCGGCGACACGGAGAACCGCAAGATCCCCTTCCCCGGCCCGTGGCCGCAGGCCAAGCCGTTCAAGCTGCGCATCAGGGAAGGGAACAGGGAGCCGCACTGGCACGACGGCCTGACCGAGCGGGTGCTCGACGTGTTCCTCACCAAAGGTGAGATCGCCACGGTCCGGCTGAGTTGCTATCTGGACGCGCGGAAGCTGCCGCTGCTGCGGCAGTGGGGCCTGCTGACCGCCTCCTCGTTCTGGGCCGGACTGCCGGATGAGGACAAGGCGTTCGTCACGCGGGCGAGCGCCGACGGGGAGAACTGGATGCTCACCCCGTGGGTCGAACTGACCCTGGTGCACGCGGTGGAGAAGCCCGTCCACCGCCCGGAGCTCGCCACTCTCGTCTCCTACCGCACGGCCGACCAGACGGCGGCACAGCTGACGGGGACGCTGAGCAGCCACGCCGCGAGCAGCGGTCATGTCGAGGTGGACGCGCACTGGAGCGAGTGGCTGGACGACGTCACGCAGCCCGCGCCCCGGCGGATCGACGGGCACACCCACCTCGAGGACATCACCCTGGCCTACACCGCGGACGAGGAAGCCGTCGGCCGCGTCCACGAGTTCGGTGACACCCGACACCGCGACGTGCGCTACACCCCGACCGCCGTCACGCGGTTCCGCGAGTACTTCCACCCGAGCATCACCGAGGACCGGGCCAACGTCATCCGCGTCGGTCCGGCGGCCGCTCCCCTGCCCGTGCCCAGTTCTCGCCGGCCCGAGCCGCCCGCGGTGGCGTACGTCGTGCCGACCTTCCGCTGGGAGCGGTCCGTCGACCGGGAGAACGACGCCGTCACCAGGCAGCGCCGCCCGGCGGGCCTGCGCGTCTACCTGAAGCGGCCGTGGTTCTCCTCCGGGGACGACGAGATGCTCGCCGTACTGCTGGACCCGGGCGGCACGACCGTCCCCGACGACTCCGCCGACACCTTCTTCACCCGCTGGGGCGTGGACCCCGTCTGGGCCGACACCACGGTGCTGCCGGTGCCGTCGGCCGCGCACTTCCCGAACGCGGCGCGGAGCCTGCGGGGCCTGCGCCTCGCGGAGTCGCCGGACGCGGCACCGGTGCCGGTCGACGCGGTCGCCTTCGCTCCGACGTACCACCCCGAGCGGCGGCTGTGGTACGTCGACATCGACGTGGACTTCGGCGCGGCGTCGGTGGCCGGGAAGGCGTATTTCCCGTACGTGCGACTCGCTCTGGCCCGTTACCAGCCGTACTCCGTCGAGCCGTTGCACCTCTCGAAGGTGGAGCGCGCGGAGTTCGCCCAGCTCGTCCCGCCGCGTACGGTCACCGGCCGCCGCGAGGGCGACCGGCTCACCGTGCGGCTGTCCGGCCCCGCGACGTACAACGAACTCGGTGAGCTCGGCGGCACAGGGGCGGTCGCCGCCGCCGCGAGCCGCAGGGTCGTCGTGAGCGTGCAGAGCCGGGCGAGCCTGCAGGAGGACGACATGGACTGGAAGGAGGTGGGCGAGCCGGTGGAGCTGACGTGCGAGGCAGAGGGTGGTTCCTTCGCCTGGGCGGGCGGCATCCCCGCTCCGGTCGGCCAGTTGCTGACCTCGTACCGGCTGCTCGTGCAGGAGTACGAGCTCTACCGCACCGACAAGGACACCGCCACGGACACGGTCACCGTCAACGGCACGGCCGTCCCGGCGGCACGGCGTCTGGTGCATGCCGACTACTTCGGGCTGAACGTGGGCCTGCTGGGGCGGATCGACTTCGAGCTCTGAGCTTGAGCTGCCCACGTCGTAGCGGGCGGCGGGGTGCCGGTTCTTCGAGCCGGCCCCGCCGCGAGGGCGGCCGGTTCGGGCCAGCTGATATTGCATCAGCGGAGCAGCTGCTGTTGCGTCAGCCCGTGACCCCGGGCACGACCAGGCCGGTTTCGTACGCGATCACCACCGCGTGGGTCCGGTTCTGCGCACCGAGCTTGGACAGCACGTTCCCGACGTGCGTCTTCACCGTCTCCAGGCTCACCCTGCACGCCTCCGCGATGTCCGGGTTGGACCGGCCGGTGGCCATCAGGCGCAGCACCTCCTCCTCCCGGCCCGTCAGCGCCGCCTGCGGCAGTGCCTCGGCGGATCCCAGCGGGCGGGCGGTGACCATCCGGCGCAGGGCCGCCGGGAAGAGGATCGCCTCGCCCGCCGCGACCACCCGTACCGCCTCCGCGATCTGGGGGACGGGAAGCCGCTTGAGCACGAAGCCGCTGGCCCCGGCGCTGAGTGCGGCGGTGACGTAGTCGTCGTTCTCGAAGGTGGTGATGACCACGACTTTCGGCGGGTCGGCCGGACCGGCGAGGAGCTGCCGGGTGGCCTCTATGCCGTTGCGGCGGGGCATCCGTACGTCCATCAGGACCACGTCCGGCCGCAACTGCCGCGCCCGCTCGACCGCTTCGATGCCGTCGGCGGCCTCCCCCACGACGGCGATCCCGGGCTGCATCGCGAGCAGCGTGCGCAGACCGCTGCGGGTCACCTCGTCGTCGTCCGCGATCAGGAGTGTGGTGCGGTGGGAGGCCGTGCCGGTCGTGACGGCCGCGCTCGCGTCGGGGCCGGTCGCGACCGCTGCGCCCGCTCGTGAGCCGATCATGCGGGCAAGCGTACCGGCAGCCGGACCGCGAGCCGCCAGTGCTCGGGTCCGTCCGGACCGGACTCGATGTCGCCGTGCAGGAGCCGCACGCGCTCCAGGAGGCCGGGCAGACCGTGCCCGGACGTCGGAAAGGGCCCGGACGTCGGGAAGGCACTCTGGCCCGTTCCGCTCCCGGCTCCGGTCCGGTTGACCACGCCGAGTTCCAACGAGTCCGGCGCGGCCGTCACCTTGACCCGGATCGGCCCGCCCGCTCCGTGCCGCAGCGCGTTCGTCAGCCCTTCCTGCAGGATCCGGTACGCCGCCCGGGAGAGCGTCCCCCGCACCTGCGCATAGCCGCCCGACAGCTCCGGCTCCACCACCGCGCCCGCGTGCCGCAACCGGTCGAGCAGTTCGGGCAGGTTGGCCAGGGTCCGGGCCGGCGCCGTCCCCGCCTTCTCCTCGCGCAGCATGCCCAGCACGTAGTCCAGGTCCTCGAGGGCGGCCCGGGTCGACTCCTCGATGCTGCGCAGGGCGGCCCGCGCCGCCACCGGGTCGGCACAGAGCACCTCCCCCGCCACCGCTGCCTGGATCGTGGCGGCCGTCAGGGTGTGCCCGATCGAGTCGTGCAACTCGTGGGCCAGCCGGTTGCGTTCGGCCATTGCCCGCTCCCGCTCGGCCGCCAGCGCGAGCCGCTCGGCCGACGACGGACCAAGGAGCCTGGGCGCCAGCCACCGCAGGGCGTATGTCACCGCCAGGCACAGGGCCGCCGCAAGGAGCAGGCAGCAGAGCGCCGCTGCCCAGCTCTGCCAGCCGCTCTGCGCCCGCAGCGACCAGCCGTTCACACTCACCCCGGCCTCGGCGCCGGCCCAGCCGCCGGGAAGGAGCAGGCCCACGGCGAACAGCAGGACGCTCAGCTGCGCGCCTGCCCACCCCAGCATCACCTGCGACAGCAGCCAGAGCGGTGTCCGCAGGCGGTCGGCGCCCGATGCCGTGGCAGAAGCCGCCCCGTCGCCGGGCGAGCCCGCACGCAGACGCTCGCCCACGGGGTCCGGCAACGGCACCCCCAGCATCCGCCGGGCGCAAGTGATCAGCACCCGCCGCGTGGTGCGGGCCAGTCCGATCACACCGATCAGTACGGACCAGACCAGCACGGTCAGAGCGAACTGCGCTCCCATGGAAGCGGATGGCCACGCCAGCGCCGGCAGTGCGGCGAAAGGCAGCAAGGGAAGGCTCGCCAAGGCGCCGCAATAGGCGAATAGCGCACCCGAATACGTGGAGCCGCGCAGCAGCGGCCGGATTCCTCTGAACATGGCCAGGCAAGTATGACCGGACGGCCGACCGGTGGCCTCCCCCGATCGGGGGAGCGAATTCTCCCGCCTTCCCGCGATGTGTCCGTGGGCCCCCGAAATCAGAATCGGGCTCTCACCAATCGGGCTCTCACCAATTGACGGGACGGAAGGACGGGTTGATGAAATCTCAGGGGATCGAGACGTCACTGAACCACGCGGTGTCCCCGCAGGACCAGGCCGTACGGACTCGAACAGCACCGAACAAGAGGGGACCGAGCACCATGCCACCGGGTCCGACAGCGCCGAAGAACAGCCTGGCCACGGCCGCCATGACACTGGGCATCATCGGCCTGTGCACCTCTGTCGCCCTCATCGGCGGCCCGCTCGCCGTGATCGGTCTGATCCTGGGCATCGCCGCCCTGACGACGGCCAAGCGGACCGGCACGGGCCGGGGCAAGGCCGTCACCGCCGTGGTGACGTCGTCCCTCGCGATCGTGGTGTCCGGGCTGGTCGCCGTCTTCATGGCCTGGTACGCGAACAAGACGCAGGAGTGCTATCAGCCCGACAGCTTCCACCAGTACACGCAGTGCGTCCGCGAGCACCTGAACGGAAACTGACCGGCTTTTCCTTCCTCTCACCGGTGAACCAGCTGCCCTCTCTCCTCGACAAGGATGAGCATCATCGTGCGAAGCAGAAACACCCGCAAGGCCCCCCTACTCGCCGCGGGCCTCGCGGCGGCCACCCTTTCGGCGCTGACGCCCGCAATGATCCCTGCCGCGTCCACGGCATCGGACGCCTCCACCGCCAGTGGCTCCCTGCGGAAGTACACGCAGCAGAAGCTCCAGTGGAAACGCTGCGACGCGAAAAGCCCCGCCACCTTCCAGTGCGCGACGCTCAAGGTGCCGCTGGACTACGGCGACCCCGGCGGCAGGACGATCGGCCTCGCGATATCCCGGCTGAAGGCGGGCAGCGCGAAGGCGCGGCACGGCGTTCTGCTGCTCAACCCGGGCGGACCCGGCGCACCGGGACTGCGGTTGCCCGTCGACCCGCTCCTGAAGTTCCCCGCGGAGGTGAAGCGGCGCTACGACCTCGTCGGCTTCGACCTGAGGGGCGCCGGGCGGAGCTCTCCGGTCAGCTGCGGGCTGACGGCCGATGAACAGGCCGACCATCCGTACAAGGCGGAGACCTTCGCGAAGGACATGGACCGGACCCGTACCGTCGCCGGGAAGTGCCGGGCCAGGGCCGGTGACAAGCTGCCGCACCTCACCACCCGCAACAGCGCCCGTGACATGGACGTCATGCGCGCCGCGCTGGGTGAGAAGACGATCTCCTACCTGGGGAGCTCCTACGGCACCTACCTCGGCGCCGTCTACATGCAGCTGTTCCCTCAGCGGACCGACCGGATCGTGCTGGACAGCGCGACCGACCCGACCCGGATCTACCGGGGGATGTTCCAGGACATGGCGAAGGCGGCCGAGCAGGCGTTCACGCGCTGGACCGCATGGACCGCCCGTCGGCACTCAGCGTACGGACTGGGCGGCACTCCGGCCAAGGTCCGCAAGACCTACTGGGACCTGATCGCACGGGCGAACCGCAAGCCCATCCTCTTCGAGGGACAGACCCTCACCGGCGACGGCATCCGTGCCGACAACCGCACGTTCTTCCACGTCCGCAAGGCCGCCGAGCGGATCGCCGGACTGAAGAAGGCGACCAAGGACACGCACCCGGCCCCGTCCGGCACGCCCGGTCAGGTCCAGGATCCCGACGACAACTACACCTCCGTCGCCTGGTCCTTCATGTGCGCTGACACCCGCACCTGGTCGCACGACCCTGCGCAGTACCGCCGCGAGGCGATCCGTGACAGGGCCCGGTATCCGCTGTACGGCAACTTCGCGGCCGCCATCACACCTTGTGCCTTCTGGGGACAGGGCAGCGAGCCGCAGACCAGGATCGACAACAAGGTCGGTGCGCTGATCACGCAGAACGAGTGGGACTCCCAGACGCCTCTGTTCGCCGCTCAGGCCATGCACCGGGCCCTGCGCGGCTCCCGGATGCTCACCGTCGCCGGCGGCGAGGGACACGGTGTCCTCTACGCGCCGGACAGCAGTCCCTGCGCGGACAAGGCCGCCACGGTCTACCTGACCACGGGCAGGCTCCCCGCCAAGGACCTGACCTGCCAGGCTCCGTCCGGGCAGAAGAAGCGACCCCGCACGTCTCCCGTCCCCACAGCTCCGAACCGTCCGGGAACGGCGCCGGGGCGGGACGCGCGGATGACGCTCCACCACCATGTGCGGCGCCCGGTACGGCGCGACTCACGCACCCGAGATTGTTGTCGATCATGGAATGCTCCATCCGGGGCACTCGTCGCTCGAACATATTCGTGAACGACGTCGAGGAGGCCCCGTGTTCGTCCGGGACACCAACGTTGATACGGGCCGCCGCAAAGCGGCGCGAGCGCTGTCGGGGCCGGCCGTCGCCCTGGCTCTCTTCGGTGCCGTGCTCTGCGCCGCCGTGCTGCTCTTCATGCGCTTCGCCCGCTGGGCGGGGGCCCATCCCATCGCGGCCGTACTCCTCGGCCTGCTCGCCATTCCCGTGCTCTACGTCCTGCTGCGCGCGATGCCACGGGCCAGGGAGCTGCGTCGCGCGGCCCGCGCGGGGATGGCACAGGCCGACCGTGAACTGGCCGAGGCGGCGCAGCTCTGCGACACACCCGCCCCCACACCCACACCCACCGCACTCGCGCCCGCCGCGGCCTCCGGGGGCCAGGAGGCCGCTACCGCCGCCCCCATCGAGGCCCAGGACGGACTCACCGCCGTACTGCCCCCGCCTGCCCCCGACTTCGCGGTTCTCGACCCCGACGGGTTCGAGGCCGCCGTCGCCGGGCTCTGCGAACGGGACGGCTGCCGCGAGACGGAGGTGGTCGGCGGCGCGGGTGACCTCGGCGCCGACGTCCTGGCGATCGCGCCCGACGGCCGACGCGTCGTCGTGCAGTGCAAGCAGTACGACCCGACGAACAAGGTCGGCTCCCAGGACCTGCAGCGCTTCGGCGGCACCTGCTGGTCCGTGCACGGGGCCCAGCTCGCCGTCGTCGTGACGACCAGTCAGTTCACTGAACCGGCCCAGGAGTACGCCGAGTCGTGCGGCATCCGCTGCGTGGACGGCGCCGAGCTCGCCGCCTGGGCGGAAGGCTCGGGACCGGCGCCCTGGGGGCCCGCGATGGTGGAAGGAACCTGAAGTCCTGGACCCGGCGGGTGCGCCGGATCGGGGCGCACCCGGCCGTGCATCGCCGCGCACACCCGACACTGATCCCTCCGGCACATGTGTGTGGCATTTTCAGCCACCCACCGGCGGCGTCCGCATGCACCGCGTAACCTCACGGGGATGGAGGGATCCGCATCCGGCGCAGTTCAGGACGCCGACGAGGAGACGCGCCGACGGCTGAACGCGTACACGTACCTCAGCGCGCCCGAGCGGCTGGAGCATGTCGCGATCATGCGGGTCTTCTGCGGAACGCTGCTGGCGGATCTCGCCGTTGCGGACATCATGGCAAAGCTGCGCCACGACGGTGGTTTCGCCGCGGGGCTCGACGCAGACACCCTCACGGTCCGGCTGGAACAGCTGGTGCAGTGGGGCAATCTGCTGCGCAGCAGCTACACGGTGAAGGCGTCCAGCATCAGCGAGTACCAGCGTTCCCGCTCGCGCTACCAACTGTCGAAACTCGGCGAACGCGTCCAGCGGGACGCCGACGGGGTCCTGGCCGAGGCCGACGCCGCCCGTGAGGTGAGCAACGAACTGCTGGCCCTTGTCGAGCGCGGGCTGCGGGACCTGGCCGACCTCGTGACCGCGCCGGGCGGCGTCGAACCGCAGGACGGACTGGAGCGGATCAGCACACTGTTCGTGCAGTTCACCGAATTCGCGGACTCCATACGAGACTTCTACGCCTACCTCGGTCAGGTGCTGTCCCGCTACGACCTGGACAGCGCCGAGTATCAGGGCTTCAAGGAACTGCTCCTGGACTACGTCGAAGCGATCACGGAGGACGTGGCGTTCCGGGCGCCCCGGATCTCGGGGGCACTGGACACCCTGTGGCCGCACATCCCGGCTCTGCTGGACCGGCTGGACACCCATGCCCAGGGACTTGCCGGGCTGTCCGCACACGGCGAGAACCGTATGGAACAGGGCGAGAACCGCATGGAGACCCGGGTCCAGCGCAGCCGGGGCCGCGCGCTCGCGGACTGGGAGGGCCTGCGCGGCTGGTTCAGCGACATCGATGGCCAGGGCAGCCAGGTCGACCAACTGCGGGACGCCACCCTGCGCGCGCTGCAGTCGCTGCTCGCCAACGCCAAGCGGATGCTGCGGTCGGCCACCGGGGAGATGTCCCGGCGCAAGGACCTGTTGCGGCTGGCCCGCTGGTTCGACGAAGCGGCACCCCAGGACGCACACGACATCGCCGTCTCCGCCTTCGGACTGTACGGAGCCCGCCATCTGGGCATACCCCCGGCCACCGACGAGGTGGTGCCCGCCCATACGAGTTGGTGGACCGGGCCGGTGGTCGAGGTGCCGGTGGCCCTGCGCGAAAGGGGCAGCCGCGCCCAGCGGGGCCGGACGCCCGCGGTGGAGGATCACTCCGCGCAGAAGCAGCGCCTGCAGGAGACCGCCCGTCAGCGGGCGGCGGCCAGGGCAGCGTCGGGGGATGAACTGCGCAGCGCCTCCGGCCGGTTCGCCGACGTATGTCTCACGTCGGCGGCGCTGGGGTTACTGCTGGAGCTGCTGGCCACCGCGCTCGGGAACGCGCAGCTCAGGAGGCGTGCCGGTACGGGCGGGGCGGAGGCGGCGGGGTTCGATCTGGACTCGGCGCACAGCGAGGACGCGGAGCTGGGCATCCGGCTCACCGTGCGCCGGACGGTGGGCACCCGGACAGTGCTGCACTCGGCCGACGGCGACATGCTGCTGGACGATCTGGAATTGGACATCGGCCGTACCTCCGCCGCGGTCGACGGTGAAGCGGAGGCCGATGTTTCATGACCCTCCCCTCTGCTCACGACGTGGCCCTGGCCGCCGAACGCCGCGCCGCCGCCCGGCTGCTGCTCGCCCACCCCTTGGTCGCGTCGGGCGGCCCCCATGCCGACCTCTTTCCACTGATCCGCAGGCATGCCGACTGGCTGGGTAAACGGTTCCAGCAGGTGCTCGGCTACCGTCTGCTGGTCGACAGCTCCTACGCCCGGCTGTTCAAGGCGGGGCTGGGGGCCGACGCGGGGCACCGGCTTGAGCGCTCCACCGGCACCCCCTTCACCCCGCATACGTACGCCTGCCTCGCGCTGGCCCTGTCCGTGCTGGTGACCGCGCCCGAGCAGATGCTCCTGTCGCAGCTGGTCGCCGACATCAGGGCCGCCGCGGCCGACGCCGGGATCGAGCTGGAGGAGACGGGCCGCGCGGCCGGGAAGCGGACCCTGGTTGCGGCTCTGCGTCAACTGGTCGACTGGGGTGTGCTCATCGAGACCGAGGGCCGGGTGACGGCGATCGTGCAGGAGGCGGGCGGGGAGGCCCTGATCACGGTGGACCGGGAGCTGGCACGTGTGGTGGTCGCCGGCCCGCTCGCCCAGGCCCGGGACGGCGCCGATCTGGTCCGGCGGGCCGCGGATCCGGGGTTCGGCGGACCGCGCACCTATGTGCGCCGGATGCTCGTCGAGACGCCCGTCGTCCACCTCGACGAGCTGACCGACGCCGAGCGCGACTGGCTGCGCACCCGGCAGCGCCGGGAAGCCCAGGCCTTCTCCGAACTCCTGGGTCTTGAGATGGAGATCCGTGCCGAGGGCGTGGCGCTGGTCGACCCCGAGGAGGAGCTGACTGATCTGCACCTGCCGGGCACCGGGACGGTCGCACAGGCCGCACTGCTGTTGGCGGAACGACTCGTGGAACAGCTCCGGCCGCAGGAGCCGGGGCATCCGGCGACCGGCGGGGCGCTCGTCATCGGGGTGGCTGTCCCGGACGGCCTGGTGGACGAGGTACTGGCCGGTCTGATCGCTGAGTACGGGCAGCGCAGCAACTGGCAGCGCGGTTACGTGGAGGACCTTCCCTCCCTGCGCGAGGCTGTACTGGACCTGCTGGTCCGGATGCGGCTGATGGCCCGCGCCGGGCGGCTGCGCGCCGAGGGAGAAGGGTTGCCGGAAAGGTACGCCGAAGAGGCGCCGGAAGGACGCACGGTGACCGATGTCCATGGCGCACGGCCGGACGGCGACGGCTGGGTGCTGCTGGCCGCAGCGGCCCGCTACGCCACCCACGTCACCGTGCGCCCGGCCACCTCGGCCGGCAGGAGTACGGACGTTCAAGAGGAGTTGCCGCTGTGACCACCGACGCGCGTGGCCTCGTTCCACTGCCGCGTACCGGCTCCGCGACGACCACCGGCGCCCGCTTCCGGCTGCACCGGGCGGGCATCCAGAACGTCTGGCAGTACGACGAGCAGGAGTTCTCCTTCGGTGACGGAAGGCTGCTGCTGCGCGGCAAGAACGGCGCGGGCAAGTCCAAGGCCCTGGAGATGCTGCTCCCGTATCTTCTGGACGGCGACTCCCGGGCCCTGGACGCGACGGGCACCGGCCGCACCACACTCGCCTGGCTCATGCTGGACGGGTTCGAGCAGACCAACCGTCTGGGATACCTGTGGGTGGAGTTCCGGGGCACGACCGACGACGGCGACCACCGCCACCTGACGCTCGGAGTCGCCATCCGTGCCTCGAAGTCGACGCAGAAGGCGCTGCCGACGTTCTTCGTCACCCCGCTGCGGATCGGTGAGGACCTGCACCTGGTCGAGGCCGGCAGGCCACTGCCGGTCGACCGGCTCAAGGAGATCGTCGGCTCCGACAACGCGACCGAACGTGCGGTCCTGCACCGCTCCCGTGTCGCCCGGGAACTGTTCGGTATCACCGACGCGACGCGCTACCGCAACCTCACCCAGCTCCTCCACCGGCTTCGGCGCCCGACGGTCGGGGACCGCATCGAACACGGGGGCCTGGTCTCCCTGTTGAGTGAGACCCTGCCGGGTCTCGATGAGGACGTGGTCGAGAAGGTGGCGCGCAACCTCCACGACCTCGACGCCGTACGGGACGAACTCGGCCGCCTGGAACGGACCGACGGGGCCTTGCGCACGTTCCTCACCGGTTACCGCGGCTACCTGGCCGGAGTTCTGCGCACCTCCGCGCAGAGAGTGGGCCACGAGCTGGGTGTCCTCGCACAGCGGCGCCGGGCTGCCGGAGACGCAGCACAGCGGACGAGCGACCTGAGGACGCAGGAGGAGGAGTCGCAGGGCCGACTGGAGACGCTTCGCGAGGAGGAACAGGCCGCCCGGACCGACCTGTCCGCCCTGCACGCCGGCCACGCCTACCGCAGCCTGCGCGAACTGTCGGAACGCCGCAGCACGGTGGAGGCCCTGCACACCGCCGCCACGGCCGCGTTCACCACCCTGCGAAGCGCGCACGACACGGAAGAGAGCTCGGCGGAGCGGCTGGCCGAAGGTGTCGAACACCTCGGAAGCCGGCTGGCCGAGCTGGGAACCGAACACCGGGAGCTGCTGACGCAGGCCGAGAAGGCCGGACTCCCCACCGGCCATCTCGGCGAGTCGGTGGCCCTGCCGCCTACGTTCCTCACCCACGCCGCAGAAACTGAGCTGACGGCTCCGGACGGGGATACGCGCACCGTACGACACCGGTCGGTGGTCCGCGTGGACACGGGTGCGACGCAGGAGGGACTGCGGTCCTGGCAGCAGAAGTTGGAGGAGGCCGAGGCGGTCGCGAGAAACCGGTCCCGGATGGTGCAGGAGATGACCCGCCTCATCTCGCGGGCGGACGACGCCCGGGCCGGGGCAGCCCAGGCCGATGGCGAGCGGGAACGGCTGGAGGGCGAGGCGGAAGAGGCCGCCGGCCATCTCGACGGCAGCCGTCAGAAGGTCGCTGAGGAGAGCAGCTCCTACGCCCGCCACGTCGCCGAGTGGGCGGCGCGCATGCGCACCGCACTGGGTTCCGGCTGCCCGCCACTGGATGCCGTCCACGCCACGATCGGCTTCGAGACCTCCGCCGACGCGCCGTTCGCCGACCGCACCCTGCCGCCGGACATCGACAGCCAGGCGCGGCGAACCGCTCACACCGCATTGGAGTCGTACGGCGAGGAACTCACCGGCCGCCGGGACACCCTGGCACTTGGCGTCGGCCGGCTCGGTGAGGAACTCGACCGCCTGGCAGAGCAGAAGCGGGACTGGGAACAGCGGACCGACCCCGAGCCGCCCGCCCCGCACCATCGCGTCGCCGAGAGGACGCCGGGCACGGGAGCGCCCTTCTACCGGCTTGTGGACTTCACGGACGACCTTGCTCCGGGCGAGCGGGCCGGACTGGAAGGAGCCTTGGAGGCAAGCGGAATCCTGGACGCGTGGGTGGGCACGGACGGCCTGCTCCTCGACGCCCGCACCCGGGACACCGTCCTTCGGCCCGGTCCCGTGCTTTCGGAGGGTCCGACTCTCGCCTCGGCCCTGCGTCCTGCGCCTGAATCCGATTGCGGCGTCACCGTCGAGCAGGTGGCGCGTCTACTGGCCAGCATCGCACTCGTACCGGCACAGGGGACTTCTGCTCCCAATGCGCTGTTCTACGACGGCAGTTGGCGGCTGGGTGTCCTCAGTGGCCGTCACGTCAAGGCCGACACCGAGTACGTGGGTGCCGCCGTACGCGCACAGACCCGGCGGCGCATCCTCGCCGAGCTGGAGGAGCGGATCGCACGGACGGAACAGCAGCTGGCCGGTGAACGCGAGGAGCTCGCCGGAGCCGATGCCATGCGTCGGGCCCTCGCGCTCGCGGAACGCGACTTCCCCAGGGCACGCGGTCTCGCGGACGCGTGGAGCAGGACCGAATCGGCGGAGAGGACACTGCGCGACCTGACCGCCAAGGCAGCCAGGGCGGCACGGCTGGCCGAGGAGGCCCGCGCTCTCGCGGTATCGGCACGTGCCGAGGCGGACGCCACCGCGACCGCCCACGATCTGCCCGGCGACCCCGCCGCCCTGGACCGCGTACGCACCGCACTGGCCACGCTGCTCAGCGGTATAGGGCATCTGTGCAGGGCGGTCGGCGGCACGGGCAAGCGGCTCGGCGCGAACGAGGCCGACGCCGACCGGTACGGACGCGCCCGGGAGGACCGGCTGGCCGCGGACGGGAATTACCGGCTCCACCTGGCCGAACTGCGCACCGCCGAGCAGGACCTGCGCACCCGCGAGGAAGCGATCGGGGCATCCGAGGAGGAGATCCTCACCCGTGAGCAGGAGGCCAAGCAGCGCATCGCGGACGCCGTCCGCGCCCTCCCCGCGGCACGACGAACCCGCGACGACCTCCACGATTCGCGCGTGCGTGCGGAGGAGGACGAGAAGCGCCTGCGCGGAATCCTGGCGGACCAGGAGACGGCGGTCATCAACACCGGCAGCGCTCTTCGCGGTGCTCTGGGCCGACCCGAGGTGGTGCGCGGCGCCGGCCTTGACCGGTCCTCCCTGCCCGCCTACGTGCCGGACGATCCCGGCACGGACGTCCGCGGCCGTCTGCGGGCACTGCGCGCACTGGCCGACGCCGTGGAACAGGCCCTCGGCCGCCCGAAGGGCGAGGTGTCGGACAGTGCGCTGCTCAACCGGCACACCGAGCTGCGCGACCAACTGGCCGGCGGGTTCGACGCACAGCTGGAAGAACGTGACGGGATCAAGGTGTGCCGCCTGGTCGACGACCACGGGTCCCATGACGTCGCGGCCGTGGGTGAGCGGATCGCGGCCAAGGCCGCGGAGGCCCGGGGGCGGCTCACCGAGCGCGAGCGTGAGGTGTTCCAGCGTTTCCTGACCGGTGAACTCGGCGACCACCTCTCGGCGCAGGTGATCACCGCGGCGAATCTGGTCACGGCGCTCAACGAAACCCTGCGGCCCGTACGCACCTCCCACGGTCTCGGCGTCGAGCTGTTGTGGCAGCTCGACAAGGACGTGGACGCGGACGTGCACGCGGCCGTCGAGCTGCTGCGCAGTCCGTCGAGCCTCAGGACGCGCGAGCAGACCGAGCAACTGCGCGAGGTTCTGCAACGCCGGATCGAGGATGCCCGCCGTGCCGACCCGTCAGCCGGTTACGCCGCCCATCTGCGGACCGCGCTGGACTACCGCGACTGGTTCCGTTTCCAGGCCTTCGTGGTCGAGGACGCGGCCCCGGGCCGCCGTCGGAAGCTGACCGGCCGGACGGGGCTCAGCCAGGGCGAGCAGCGGGTGCTCTCCTACCTCGTACTCTTCGCCGCGGCTGCGGCTCACTTCACCGGCCTCGCCGAATCGGCACCGCACGCGCCGCGGCTGATCCTCCTGGACGATGCCTTCGCAAAGGTCGACGAACCCACCCACGGCCGCCTCGGGCGCATCCTCGTCGACCTCGATCTCGACTTCGTCCTCACCAGCGAACGGCTCATGGGCAACTGGACCGAGGTTCCCTCCCTGCACATCTACGAGTGCCTTCGCGATCCCCATGTGCGCGGGGTGGCCACCCTGCACTACACCTGGAACGGTCGGCACCGGCGGCTGGTGCCGGTATGAGCGCGCTGCCCGCCGCGACGCGTGACTGGCTGTCGGGCGCTGGACTCGCCCGACTCTGGGAAGGGGTACGCAAGCGCCTGGAGAGCAACGGCGTGCAGGCCACGGGTTCGCTCCGGCTGACCGCGATGAACGCCCAGGAACGCAACGATCTGTCTCTCCTGCTGGGCAAACCCCTCACAGGTCCTGCCGTGACCGTGCGGCTCGACATGCTCGACGCCCGGCTACGCGCCTCGGCCGCCGGTCTCGGCCTCAGACAGACCCTGGAGGAGCTCGGTCCGCCACTGACCGACCGCCGTGCGGCCCGCGCGGACGTGGCGGCACGGCGGGAGCAGGTGTGGTCGTCCCTCACTGCGTCGCTGGACGCGTCACCGCTCGCCGACCACGAATGGTCCCGGCAGTGGTACGACCTGTTGCGCCGCACCGGCGTTCCGAGAGGAGTGCCACCGCAAGCAGCGATACGGACACTTCAGCAGGCGGTCCACATCCTCACCTCTCTCCTCGGACCCGAGCGGGGCGGCGCACTCGGCCGGGGAGAACTCGCCGCCATGGCCACCGGCTCCGCGCACGGCCTGGACGACGGCACCTGGCTCGCACGCCTTGTCCAACGCGGCGTGGCCCTCGCCCATGGCACCGAGTTCCCCGACGACGCGGCCGGCCGACGCGCACTGTGGCGGTTGGTCTCCGTCACGCCGGACGAGGTCTCCAGCACGGTGCTGACCTACGGGTTACGCCCCGAAGGTCAGGGCTGGCGGGAGCGTGCTCTGACGGAACGGGCCGAGCATCACGCCGAAGCCCACCTCACACCGCGCGACCTGCACGCCCTGCGCCTGCAACTGCCCGCAGGAACGCTCGTCCACATCTGTGAGAATCCACGCGTGGTGGAAGCTGCGGCGGACGCGTCCTGCGCACGGCCTGTCGTATGCACTTCCGGCAGCGCCGCGACGGTGGTCTTCACACTTCTCGACGCCCTCGCCGCCACGGGCTGCCGCTTCGCGTACCACGGAGACTTCGACTGGCCGGGGATCGCTCTGGCCAACCGGGTCATCCGCCGTTATGAAGCCCTGCCGTGGCGCATGGGCGCCGCGGACTACGAACACCTGGCCACCCGCAGTCAGGCCGCGGGCACCCCTCAACTCGCCCTCGACGGCCTGCCGGTGAGCGCGGACTGGGATCCGGATCTCACCCCTGCCATGACCGCTCTCGGCGTCGCACTCCACGAGGAAGCCACGCTCGACCTCCTGGTGGACGATCTGTCACACCATCGCCCGCCCGGGGGCAGGCAGCGCTGGTCCTGATCTCCGGGCCGTAGATTGGGCCCATGACGGAAGGGACGCAGGCCGGGGCGATAACGCGGTCACGGAGACAGCAGAAGCGAGGGCGGCACGCCGCGCCGAAGTGGGGTGGCGGCAAGGGCGGGTTGATGCGGTCGTCCCTGTTGATGGCGGCGGGGACAGTGGTATCCCGGGCTACGGGGCTGATCAGACTGGTACTGCAGGGGGCCGCCCTGGGAACCGGGCTGCTCGCCACCACCTACAACCAGGCCAACACCGTGCCGACCAGCCTGTACTTCCTGTTCATCGGCGGGGCACTGAACTCCGTGCTCGTGCCGCAGCTCGTACGGGCGCGAGTCGAGCAGCCGGACGGCGGCAAGGCCTTCGAGCAGCGCCTGGTCACCCTCGTCCTGTGCGTGCTGGGTATCGGTGCGGCGCTGGCGGTCTGGGCGGCGCCGCAGATCGTCAGCCTTTATCAGAGCGATACGCCCGAGAACCATGAGGCGTTCGAGCTGACCGTGACGTTCGCCCGGTTCCTGCTGCCGCAGATCTTCTTCTACGGGCTGTTCAGCATCCTGGGGCAGGTGCTCAATGCCCGGCACAGATTCGGGGCGATGATGTGGACGCCGGTCCTCAACAACATCGTCCTGATCGCGATGTTCGGCATCTATATCGGGCTCATGACGGTCCCTGACGAGGTGCAGGACATCACCCGGACCCAGGTGACGCTCCTTGGCCTCGGCACCACGCTTGCGCTGGCCGTTCAGGGACTCGCTCTGATCCCCTTCGTCCGCGCCGCGGGCTTTCGCTACCGCCCCCGCTTCGACTGGCGCGGCACGGGCCTGCGCAAGAGCATCAGCGCGGCTCGTTGGACGCTGCTGTTCGTGCTGGCCAACCTGGCCGCCAGTACGGTCGTGACCCGTTACGCCTCAGCAGCCGACCGGGCACTGCCGAAGGACGGCGTGGGCTTCACCGCGTACTCCAACGCGCAGACAATCTGGATGCTGCCCCAGGCGATCATCACGGTTTCACTGGTCACCGCCCTGCTGCCGCGGATGAGCCGGGCCGTCGCCGAACGGCGCCTGGACGATGTGCGGGGCGACCTGTCCCGTGCGCTGCGGATCAGCGGCGTGGTCATCGTCCCCGCCGCCTTCTTCTTCCTCGCCTTCGGCCCACAGATAGCGCAGTTGCTGTTCGCCCACGGCGCGGCTGACGCCGCATCAGCCCGGCCGTTGGGCCACATGCTCCAGGCCTTCGGGCTCGGCCTGATCCCCTTCTCCGCCCAGTACCTGCTGCTGCGCGGGTTCTACGCCTTCGAGGACACCCGCACACCGTTCTGGATGGCCATGTGGATCAGCGCCGTCAACATCTCCCTGGTCGCCGGCTGCCATCTGCTGCTGCCCGCGCGCTGGGCGGTCACCGGGATGGCCGCCGCGTACGCCGCCTCGTACGCCATCGGACTGCTCATCACCGCCCTGCGACTGCGACGGCGTCTGGAGGGCCGCATGGACGGCAAACGCCTGTGCCGCACCTACGGCAAACTGGCGGCCTCCGCCGTATCGGCCGGTGCGCTCGGCTGGCTCGTCGCCCGCGCCTGCTCCTCGAACCTGGCCCCGGCCACCTGGACCCCCGCCCTGGCCCTGGCGGCGGGCGGTGCCACGATGGCGCTCCTCTTCCTGGTCCTTGCACGCGCTTTCAGGATCAGCGAACTGCGGAGCCTGCCGGGGTTGAGGTGACGTGGGCGGGCCAAGTCACCGGTCAGCCCGGGGCGGGGGGCGGGGGCGGGGGGCCGGCCCCCCCCCCGGGCGGCACCCGGGGGGGGGGGCCGGCCACTGGGTGGGGGTTGTGTTAAAAAAAAACCACGACACCCAACA